>SMYP01000138.1 GCA_007050895.1 Candidatus Bathyarchaeota archaeon
TACACTCTCTCGGACATTGGCACTTACCTGAAATTCTATTCGATCGGTACTATATCTCTATCTTCACTGATACTCGAAGAACAAGCATTATTAAACGTCTACAGTGTGATGGCAGTCAGCCCGTCAGTTGCTGCGAACCAAACAGTACATGAAAAAATCAACTTTGAAGATGCGATGAATTTCATGGAATATTTGATATCGGATGAAACGCAGGGGATAATAACAGATTACGGCAAAGACATCTATGGTCAGAGCCTTTTCACGGGCGCAGTAAGACCATTGATAGATGATTTACCTCAACCTCTTATCAGTTGGGTACAAAATTACGCGTTCTTTGCTGGTTCCGAATGTCCACCGCAATACAGAAATGGCTATGCACATCTTTACAGCTAGAGGAAAATAATCTTGGCTGATGTACTTGGTGGCATAGTTGAAGCATTTCAATTGATAATTTCAGGCGATCCTGAAATCTTGGGAATTGTATCCCGTTCCCTCCTTTTTTCTGGAACGGCAGTTATTCTAGCGATTCTTTGGGGTACACCACTTGCGATCCTAATAGCCATGAAAGAATTTCGAGGTAAAACCATAATTAAAACGCTCCTTAACACCTTAATAGGATTACCAACAGTTGTCTTGGGTTTGATTCTCTTTCTCATTATATCTAGAGGCGGTCCTCTAGGTTTTCTGGGCTTACTTTACACGCCTGGAGCTATAATAATAGGTCAAGCTATATTGGTGACTCCGATTCTTGTGAGTATAGGAATTTCGGCAATTGAGTCGGTTGACCCTGAAATAATGAATTTGTCAAAGACACTTGGTGCTTCGGAATCTCAAGCGCAAATGGCAGTTGTAAAGGAGGCGATCAGCGGAATTATTTTATCTGACCTCGCCAGCTTTAACCGAGCCATAGGTGAATTGGGAGTGGTGTTGCTTGTCGGGGGCAACATTGCAGGATCAGGTAATAGGACCGACGTGTTAACAACAGCAATCTCACGCGATCTCCAAATAGGTAATATCGGTCTTGCCGTGGCACTGGGAATATTATTAGTTCTCATACTCTTCACGATTAACTTAATAGTCGCTGTATTAAGGAAAGCCAACTATTTAGTCGAATTAGCCAAAGCACCATATGACAGACTTAAGCGTTACAGAGAGACCAAATGATGATAGTTGCTGAATTAAAAAATATTACCAAAGCATATGGTAACAAAATAGTAGTAGATTCAGTAAATCTGCAAATCCGCGAAGGCGAAATACTAGCCCTTTTAGGACCTAATGGATCAGGTAAATCAACTCTACTAAAAATTATTGCGTTCATCGAAAACCCGACAAGTGGCGAAGTAACCTTCGAGGGTAAAACCGTCAACTTCAAAAAAACCGAAAAAGAGCGAATGCAAAGCACGTTGGTATTTCAAAAAACAACACTCTTCGGCACATCAGTTTACAACAATATCGTTTACGGACTGAGAATACGGAAAGCGCAAAAGGAAATATGCGAAATTGAAGTGAAAAAGGCGCTAGATCTGGTGAAACTAAACGGTTTTGAGAAGCGCAATGCACGAAAGCTTTCTGGTGGGGAACAACAGCGAGTAGCCATAGCTAGAGCTTTAGTACTGAATACGAAACTACTGCTTCTGGACGAGCCAACAGCAAATTTGGACCCAAAAAACGCAAACATAATTGAAGAAGTAATAGAAACCGTGAACCGCGAAAATAAAACATCTATTGTAATGGCAACGCACAATATGTTTCAAGCTAAAAAACTGCCTCACAAAATTGCTTTAATGGATGAAGGAAAAATAACCGAGGTTGGTGCCCCAGCAGATATCTTTGGCAAACTTTCCAAAAACTTGGCTCGCTTCGCTACAGTTGACAATACATTTACTGGAATAGCTAGAACAACGTCGTCTGGCACATCAAAAGTTGATGTAGGCAAAGGAATTCAGATAGAGATTACCTCACAAAAAAAAGGTAATGTAAGCCTTTTCATAAATCCGCAGGACATAATCTTATCTAAGACATCTTTTAAGTCCAGCGCGCGAAACGTATACAAGGGTAAAATCACCGAAATCAAGGATTTGGATTCGCTCGTAAAACTCAAGATTAACGTTGGCAAGCCCTTCACGGTTCAGATAACTAGACAATCTTTTAATGAGATGGGACTTTATTTAAGCGCAGAAGTTTTCATAACCTTCAAAGCCTCAAGCGTCCAAGTACTCTAAGTTGGCTCCTTTCTTTCCTCCTCTAATTCGTACAGAATCACTATAGCTTCGCCTAAAGACATATTTAGCTTGTTCGCCAGTTCCAAAGCGGTTATTTCAGGTTTTTCCTGCAATATTGTCTCTCGTGTATATGCTTTGCGGGTTGGATACATAACTGAAGCGTGAACCGTCTCGACAAGTATCGGCCAAAGTTTTTCTTTAAGGTATTCATTAAAGCTCATACGACATCACAGAATCATTATGGCAACTTGTTATTCAGCTTAACGCTAAAGAGCATACACGGTCTTTTTTAAAAATAGATTAGCCAACGCCATAAAACAAGGCTTAGAAGAAGCAGAAATTCAAGTCACAATAAAAAAACAAGCAGAGGCGAAAAACATCGACCACTTCGAATATGACTTCGTCTGCTTAGGCAATCCTTAATATTCTTGGCATCCTCCTGAATCCATAGTAAAATTCCTCAAGTACAAATTCACAGCTTAAAGCAAAATAGTATAATTAAACCGTGCGTTCCAAACGTTCTAGGCCCGAATGCGTTAATCTTCATAACTTACTCGGGTCCTCACACAAGCATAGAGGAGGCACTACCGGCGGGAAAGTAAATACCGCAGTTCTTTCAACATTTAGGTTTCAGGGTTTTAAACGAATGGTACATTCTGAATGAGTTCCAAGGGTCCTTGCAAAATCAGCACACAGGGTCAGATGGGCGACGTAAGAGGAAAGACCACTCAGGAAGACTTGCTAAAGGTAAAAAAAGACGCGAAAAAATTAGCTATCGAATATTTTGTTCAAGTATAGCACTCTTATTTTCTTATGCTGATGGTTAGGTGCGTAAAGTTAATAGTTCAATCGGTTAGAGATAACATAAAGGTGGATATTTTGAAAGCAGTTGTTTATAGGGGTCCACATAACATTAAAGTAGAGGACGTTTCCGAACCGCTTGTTACAGGCAAGAAAGTGCTTGTTGACTTCAAGTCGGGGGGTTTATGTGGAACTGACATGCACTTTTACAGGGGAGATTGGCGCTGGATGAAACGCGGGCGAATAATTGGCCATGATGCGGCTGGCATCAGAGTGGACTCCGGTGAGCGCGTAGTTATGATTCCTCTGGTTTACTGCGGCAAATGCTATTATTGCTTGAGGGGTCTGTCCACTTATTGTACACGAGGTAAATTTTTAGGCTTAAGAGATGGCTTCTTTGCTGAAAAAATTGCTTTAAACCCAAGTAACCTCATTCCCATCCCAACAACGTTAGCAATGATGAAGCCGCATCTGTGTAGCCAGTGGCTTTGGCACTTCGCGTGTTGAATATGCTTGAACCAAATTTTGGTGATTGGGTTACTATAATCGGACAAGGTGCGATAGGTTTGCTGATGACACAATTAGCGCAGCTAAAAGGGTGCCGAGTTATCGCTGTTGATTTGGATGATTATAGGTTGCGACTAGCTGAGAAATATGGGGCAGAGTTCTGTATCAATGCAGATCGAGAAGACGTGATCCAACATGTTAGGAAAATCACTAAGCGGGGTTCGGACATCGTGATTGAAGCAGCTGGAACATCGGGAACAGTTGAACAGACGCCGTTTATGGTGCGGAAGGTGGGCAAGGTCGCTTTGGTTGGCGAACCCAAAGGGTTTTTGAACTTGGAGAATGCAGATGAAGCTGTATTATTTACGATGCACATTTCACCCACGGAGTATCCCTTAGCTGTCGAGCTTATCGCCGAAAAAATCGTTGATGTAAAAGGCTTGGTGACACATAGGTTTAGACTTGAGGACTTTGAGAGCGCACTACGAGCGGTGGACGACACCTTGGAGAAAACTTTGAAGGTTATCATAACTGAATGAATTATTCTGCTACTTACCGCAAAGTATATTATTCATTGGGGAAGTGGTGTAGCCACTTTACTTCAGCGAAAAACGAGCGTGATTTCAATAGCCATAAAAGCAGTGATATTTGACCTCGACGGAACAATTGCTGGCTTCAATCTAGACTACAAGGCACTACGCGGAGAAATTAGAAGCTACCTAGTTCGAGTGGGCATTCCCGCTTCGGTGTTATCCGTGAAAGAAAACATCTTTGACATGCTTAAAAATACCATGATATACGTTAAGAACAATGGAAAATCCGCTAAAGACATTGATGAGATTCGCAATGAGGCATTAGCTATAGCCGAAAAATATGAGGTTGAAGCTGCTGCAAGTACAGACTTGTTGCCTGGATCATTTGAGACTTTGAAGCTTTTAAAACAGATGAACTTGAAGATAGGCTTGTTCACTTTGAACAGTGATAAAGCTGCAAACTATATTATACAGCGCTTCAAACTTGGAGATTTCTTCGGCGTGACGGTTCCTAGAAACAAAGTTAATTTTGTGAAACCAAATCCCCAGCACCTTGAAATAGCGCTTAAGGTTTTAGGTGTAACTTCAGAGGAAACAGTGGTTGTCGGAGACGGCAACGTGGACATGGAAAGCGCTAAAGAATTGAAAACCATTGCTGTTGGTTTGACTACAGTTCCATCCAAGGCACGGAATTTAATGATGCACGGTGCTAATTATATTATAACTTCAATAACTGACTTGCCTTCTCTTATAGATAAGATAAACAAGGAAAAAACAATGCAATAATATATATGCACTTGGCGAGTGCTTTTTGGTCATGCGCCAATTACGCAAAACTGATAAAGAATCCATCCGAAACATATGACTTTTAGCGTGTTTGCCGGTATAATAAGTATTGCTTTTAAATATTTGCAAGTTATGTATGAAATAACATTATGAAAACCGTAAAGCTTATATATTAAAACTGTTCATCTGCTTAGTTTGCGCGGACCGAATGGACACTTTTCTCAATTAAAGGGATATTGTGACGGTTCTATGCAAACACCAAATGGAGCGTAAAATAATGAGTGGAAAAGAGGCTAAAGTTCGTCAACGCTTAGTTGACAAATGCCCAGAATGTGGTAGCGATAACCTCGTTCATGATTATGACACTGGCGAAACCGTTTGCGGCGATTGTGGTCTCGTCTTGTACGAACAAATGATGGATAAGGGACCAGAATGGCGTGCTTTCACTCAAGAGGAGAAAGCATCACGAAGCCGTGTAGGAGTACCCACTTCATACTCCGTTCACGACAAAGGATTATCCACAGCCATAAGTCAGGTAGATCGGGATGCTTTCGGAAGAAAATTACCCCTTTCCACTAGACTACAAATGTGGCGTTTAAGAAAGTGGCAGATTCGATCACGAGTCCACTCGTCAATCGACAGGAACCTTGCTCAAGCTATGGCGGAACTTGACCGACTTTCTGACAAGGTCTACATTCCGCCACCAATCAAAGAAAAAGCAGCTGTGATTTATCGCAAGGCTCTTGACAAAGGGTTGGTTCGTGGCAGATCAATTGCGGCTATTGCCGCTGCCGCTCTTTATGCTGCTTGCCGTGGAAGCGGAACGCCAAGAACTCTTCGTGAGATTTCAGAGGCAAGCCTTGTAGACAAGAAGGATGTTGCTCGTTGCTACAGGCTTTTGCTACGTGAGCTTGAAGTGCACATGCCTATTGCTGACCCGTTGACTTATGTATCTAAAATTGCTGAGAGAACTGGTATTTCAGGTAAAACTCAAGGAGCTGCAATACAGATTCTTAGGGAAGCGAGAAGAAAACGCGCCGCTGCCGGCAAAGACCCTATGGGTTTGGCTGCTGCTGCGTTGTATATTGCTTGCTTGCAAAATAATGAGAAGAAAACTCAGAAGGACATTGCAGAAGCTGCTGGCGTAACCGAAGTTACTGTGAGGAACCGCTACAAGACGTTAAAGAAGCAGCTGAATCTGGAACTACCCGATTAAGCTTCTAGTCAGCTGCTTTCCTCTTCTTTTTCTATTTCCATAATAATGGGACCTTTATATCCGCAGGCTTCGCATACGTATTTTCTAGGCATCAACCAAAGGTCTAAACTGCTGGATAAACTAATCTTTGGGTTGCAACATCTTGGACAATATATTTTTGTTGGTTTTCCGTGTTTAAGAGATTTTAATACTTCTCTTAAGTTTTGCAGCTTTTTCATCGGAGATTACGCACCTTTGCATGGCAGCTATTGGAGTTCTATATTATCTTCGGGGTAGCCCATTTTGACGAGGAATTCACGGACTCTCTCGCGGTGGTCTCCTTGGAGCATTATTTGACCGTTTTTGGATGTTCCACCACAAGCACAAAAAGATTTCAGTTTCTGAGCTAGCTCAGAGAGACTTGAGTTCCGATCATCCATACCATCAACAATCGTGTTTGCCCTGCCGAACTTTCTTGTTTCAAGTCTGATTCGTATACGCTGTTGCTCTTTTTCGATTTCGCCGCAAACGCATAAGTCCCTTGGAAGCCCGCAAGTTGAACAAACTTCAGCCATGACGCTCAAGCATAGCATTGTCACAGCCATATATAAAAGTTTCAAAGGCTGAAGATCACTAAGCTGTACGTGAAAGCTATGAGTTTGCTAAGTAAATTGTTCGCAATCTAGATCAACTCAAACAACTACTTGCCAAATCATAAGAAGCCAAAACTAGGAATAAGATAACCTGCAAAGTAGCTAATCTGAGCGTTGATATTCGAGTTCGCGAGATATTTTCATCATTTTTTAAAAAAAAACTTTAGAAATTGGCAAAACCCAGCTTTATCGAATTAACCACTATCCGAAAAAAGGGTGATTGGGAAAGGGATAAATTTTCTCTAAACAGCACTATAACCTATGAGTAGTTATCTTGATTGGTTAAAAGAAGAAAACATGAGTCTATTCACGGATTTTTACGAGTTAACTATGTGTGCAAGCTACTTCGACAATAAAAAATTTGAGCCCGCAACATTCGATCTATTCATAAGACGGTTGCCCGAAAATCGCTCCTATCTCCTGTTCGCGGGGCTAGAGCAAGCTCTTCTGTATCTCAAAACCGTGAAGTTCACAGAGAAGCACCTTGAGTACCTAAAAACACAGGGTTTTAACCAGCAGTTTCTAGATTACTTGAGAGACTTCAAGTTCACAGGTGACGTATGGGCCATTCCTGAAGGCACAATAGCCTTTCCGTGTGAGCCATTAATTCGCGTGACGGCTCCGATAATAGAAGCGCAGTTGGTGGAGACTTTTCTGCTTAACACTATCAACCTACAAACCATGATTGCCACAAAAGCGACGCAAGTCGTAAACGCTGCCAAGGGTAAAGCAGTTATTGAGTTCGGTTTAAGAAGAGAACATGGCGTTGACGCAGGAATGAAAGTGGCAAGAAGCAGTTACATAGCGGGCTGTCAGGGCACATCGAACGTTCTAGCAGGATTCCAGTATAATATCCCAGTTTTCGGAACCATGGCACACAGCTTCATTATGTCTTACAAGAAGGAAATAGATGCTTTTCGAGCATTCGCACGAACTTTCCCAAACAAATCCACGCTTCTGGTTGACACTTATGACGACTTAGCTGGTGCAGAAAAGGCGACCGTTGTCGCAAAAGAACTGGAAAAGAAAGGCCACAGACTTGATGGAGTACGGTTGGATAGTGGCAACCTAGCTGAAATTAGCAAAAAAGTCAGAAGACTGCTGGACGAAAAGGGACTGAATTACGTTAAAATCTTTGCCAGCGGCGATTTGGACGAAAGCAAAATAGCGGAGCTGCTGAAGAAAGACGCGAAAATTGACGCTTTCGGCGTCGGTACCAAACTAGGAACATCAGCAGACAAACCTTATGTTGATGTAATCTACAAGCTTTGCGAAACAATGAACGAACAGGGCAAGTTTTCGCCAATAATGAAACTCAGCGAAGGCAAAATCACATTACCTGGACGAAAGCAAGTCTACAGGGTTACCGATAAAAATGGACATTATTCAAAAGACAGGATAACTTTAGTGTATGAGAAAGCAAAAGGAAAGCCGTTGCTCATAAAAGTCATGGAAAAAGGTGAAATGACTTACAATTTGCCGTCTCTCGATGAGATTCGTTCTACTACTGCGGAAAACATTTCGAAGTTGCCTGCAAAATATAAGTTGATAAACGGTTTAGCTTATCCTGTGGAGTTAAGCCGAGGCTTACAAAATCTAATTGAGAGCCTGAAGAAGAAATTACGGAAACCATATGCCAAAGCAATATCAGGTTAAGCTGCAAAAGTCAATAGTAGGTGTATGAAGCCAACTCCATGACTGATGTCAAGCAGAACAAGCTGTAAAATTAGGCAAGAGCTTTCATTATCATTGCTCTACTAAGTGTCTTCTTGATCTTCAGGAATATGTCATATCCTTGAACTATATCAACCTGAGCGCTAACCAGTAGAATTAGTGGGGAAAATCTGAATATTTACTCCAACATTGATCAGGGTGGCTCCACTCAGTTTTCTTAAGAAAACAATTATGCATGCGAAGACAGCGGTGAAAATTCAAGGATCAGATATTACTGTATCCGTGTGCTTCTCTTTCTTGAAGAAGTTTAGAATCACCAAGTTAACATAGAACTGCATGTCGATAAGAATTAGGGAAACCACAAGAACATTGTGCAGAAGAAGCATACCCAATGCCAAGAATTGGCTTTGTAGAACATGACTTACCATTATGAAGAAAATTGTTTGCCGCATATGAAAGCACAAGGATAATTGCGAAGGGTAAACCCGCGTGCAGTGCATTTCTTTATGTTCAAAGGCTGCTACTGCTCCAATTAATTTAGCCCCTATATCCAAAGATGTGTATGATACGAATTTTATGAACTTTCACTTGGTAGCGATTCTCACGAATGGTACACTTCAGTCACTCATTGTAAAATCAATCTTTACTTTAATGTAAAGTAGTTTCATAAATTCAAGAAATAGTGTTCCATATGCTAATTGAAAAAATAATCGATTATAGCAAACACTTAATAGGCTTCTTGGAAAAGGATATTTGCTATCAAAAGAGGGAGTATCATGCAAAATCGCCCAGCTGTAGTCGCTGTTGGCCGAACCAAGTTTGGAGAGCATTACGGGAAAGAGCCAGAGAAGCTTATTGAAGAAGCGTGGCTGGCCGCTTCACAAGAGTGCGATATAGAGCGCAGAGACTTGGAAGCATGCTACCTCTCAGATTGTTTTCTCCCAATTACAAACAAACTAGGTTTGGAGGAAGGCTTCCTTTCAGAGCTCACGGAACTTCACGTACCTATGGAAGTCACTCGTTCAGTTAGCGCTGCCTTGTTAGCTGCGTGCCAAGCTATTCAGGCGGGAGTATACAACACAGTTCTAGTTGGTGGCATAGAAAAGATGACGGACCGTTGGGATAAAATTCGTGACGACCTCATGCTTCTTGAAGATCCATGGAGTTATTACGCTGGAGGAACACCAGAAACAAACCATGAGCTGATGCTCAGGGCCTACATCAAGAAATATGGCATTGCAGGTGAAAACCTTGAAAAACTTAATATTGCTTTGGCACAGATTGCCGTCAAAAACCATTCGAATGCAACAAAAAACAGCTACGCCCAGTTCCAAAGAGAAATAAGTATTGATCAAGTTTTACGCGCCAGAAAAGCAGCACAGAAGCCATTAGGACTGTATGATTTTGCACCAATCTCAGATGGGGCATCTGCATTAATTCTCACAAGTGAAGCAATCGCTAAAAATAAATTTGACAAACCTGTTTATGTTATTGGTTACTCCTCAGCCACGGATTACCTGAATTTTCCAGCAAGAGACGACCTTACACATTTCGCTGCAACCAAAATTGCATTCAAAAACGCATTGAATATGAGTGGAAAAAAACCAGTGGACCTAAAGGTCGTGGAAGTTTATGACCAGTCCACAGTGATGGAGTTGGTATCTCTTGAAGATTTAGGTTTCTGTGAACCAGGAACAGCTTGGAAAACCATAAACGACAGTTGCAGCGACTACAAAGGCTACTACCAAATAAATGACACCCGACTTTTCGTTAATACGAATGGGGGCTTGAAAGCAGATGGCAATCCGTTGGGGGCTACTGGAGGAGCCCAGATTTTTGAGGTTTTCAGGCAGTTGAGAGGCGAAGCGGGTGAAAGACAGGTGGAAATTGACCAAGCACCACCACGATTTGGCTGTACGCTGGAGTTTGAGGGGTTTGGCACAAAAGCATACACCAGTATTTTAGGGAGAAGACAACATGAGTAGCGAACCTATAGAACGGCGTGTTTCTTATCTCGGTGACAGGCTTAGATCGAGCCGTTGCAAAATCTGCGGGAAAGAATATTTTGAGTTAAGAGACTACTGCGGCAATTGTGGAAGAAAAAGCTTCGGGAAAATGGAGAATATTGACCTTTTTTACGAAAAAGGAAAACTGGAGCTTTGCACGTTTGTTAAGGAGCCAACAAACAAGTTTATGAAGCTAGGTAGCTATGTTTATGGCATAGTTTCATTCCACAACGGAAAAATCAGGGTTTCAGGAAGGCTCACGGATCAAATATTTAACAATGGGGACGCTGTTGATTTTTCAAGTCTTGAAGGTAGGGAAGTCATTCCTCGATTTAGACGTCGCTATTCAGTGGGTAGAACCGAAGTTATTCCAACGATTTCCTTAGCCTTCACTTTAGCCGATGAGTATTACCCACACCAAGAATACACCGTCTCTGAGCCAAACAAGGAATACGATACGCCGGGCATTGTGGGTTATGGCGTTTATACTTCACGGTTCAGGATTAAGGAAGGCTCGCTTGAACGTTCGGTACCCTTCATTGATGAAGACGCCGTTACGGCTGCCGTTGAAGCTGGAAAAATAGCGCTTATACACTCGGGAATTGACAGCTCACTGGTTGGTAAACTCTATGTAGGTTCAGAATCCAACCCCTACGCAGTTAAGCCAATAGCGTCAAAGGTTGCGCAGGTTCTGAAACTTGGCGAAGAAGAGGAAGACCTTCAAGGTATTGACGCCGTGGACACAGAATTCGCCTGCAAAGCAGCTTCAAGTATGTTTAAAGATGCAGCTTCACTTGTTAACTATCCTCAGTCCGGCATAAAGTATACTATGGTTATCGGCGCAGACAACTCTCAAGCAGCACCCAGAGGGTGTCCAGGTGGGGAGCTCGATACTTTCGTCGGTTATGGTGGCTCTGCTTTTATTTTTGGAAAGTTTGATGTTATCGCTGAAATTGAAGGTTGGTACTCATGCACTTCTGACACCCCTGATTTTTGGCGCAGAGACGGCGAGCCTTTTCCGATGCATGGTGGGAGATTTACTGGAGACCCCGCGTACTTTAAGCACGTTAGAAAGGCAACTACTAAACTTTTGGAGAAACTTAACCTGCAGGCAAGCGACGTTGACTATTTCGTTACGCATCAACCCAACCCTCAATTTCCAGTTAAAATAGCCAAAGAGTTGGGCTTTAAAGATGAGCAATACGCTGTTTCGCTCAAAGTTAACAATTTCGGCAACACTTACTCTGGATGTTCACCCGTAGGTTTGGCTGCGGTGCTTGATATTGCAAAACCTGAGCAGCGAATATTGATAACAAGTTACGGTTCTGGTGCAGGGAGCGACTCTTATCTGTTGAGGACGACAAGCCAGCTTGTTGAAAAAAGGCAACGCCAAAAGATTAACGTAAAATTCCAAACGGAAAACCCGTTTATTAAATACGTTGACTACACTACTTATCGAAGGCTCAAGCTTGGAATGTAGAATATTTAATAAATGCGATTATGATGATTTGATAAAGGGAGCCTAAAAACTTGGTAGCTAAAGATATCCTGGAAGTTCTATATGGACCTCATAGAGCATTCAAAAAAATAGTTCAAAATCCCGGTTACTTGGGGCCGTTCTTATTGTTGATCATTTTTGTATTGGCTCAAGTTGGGGGGTCTTACATGGTTTCTACCCGCTCCTATGTTGAAGCAACAGCACCTCAAACGGCACCATTAAATGCGCAAGGAGACCTGTGGACTGAGGCTGCTTCGTTTTGGCATGTTAATGAAGGCGTCACTGTTAGCAACAACACCGCTGATTACATAAATGGCACTTTAGCGACTACTAGTATTGAATTTTCAGCCTCTGATATTAAGAGCGTTTCAATGGAAATCAATTTTGACGGTTCAGTATCATGCACAGCCGACGCTTTCCAGAATGTTACGTTTAGAATAAAACAGGTTACTCCAAATACAATGCCTGAAGAGGTTTCTATTTATCTATTCTCGCTAGGTGAATCCGACCTCTATTACGACTTGACTAGCGCATTCTCAAACGTCGCCATTAACGAGTGGAACAACATAACAATCGCAACTGGAGCTGGCGCTGAAGGCTGGGTTAACAACGGCGCTACGTGGGAAAACATAACTGGCTTGAAACTAGAGTTCAAATGGACGGAAAACGCAGATGTCGATTTGTTGCTTGATAGGCTGTTTTTCAAAGGTGATTACAAAGAACTGTACAACCTATATGGCATTTCATATCTTGCCAATGCAGCTTTGAACGCATTTGCACCCTTTCTCTTTGAATGGCTCATATTGACAGGGCTTATGTACGTTATGATCAAAGCGTTGAAAGGTAACGTGATCTGGCGACCGTTAATGGTCGCTGTCGGTTTCTCATTGATCGTCATCGTCATTCAATCGATAATACTAGTGGGAGTCTACACTGCACTGCCTGATGTATATTATCCATTGGAAGTATTGGCGGGAAGTCAGGAAGAATTCGAAATAGCATACCAAGTTATTTTAGACACAATCGCACCGGTTACATTGGCAACTGCAATAGTTCAAGCAATTACATATGTGTGGACTGTGGTGTTGGGAACTTTCATTGTTCGTGCTATAACAACTGATAAGAAAATTGCAGAGCAAGCATCTGTTGGAGCAACTTTTTCAGACGTTACTGCCATAAGCGAGGTGCAAGGGTTTAGTTGGATGAAATGTCTTCTAGTGTCAGGTTTAAGCCTCTTTGTGACAATCATTCTTTTGGGGTTATTCCTTGGAATATAACTGATAAGTAACAGGTAATGAAAGTAAAAAAACTGCAATGAAACACGTTTAGATGCCTATATTGATTGTTTACATGGGTTTATATTATGGTTAGCAAGGTTTATATGGAGTAATGGGCAATTCTGCAAGTAAAGCCTTAGTCCAAACCCGTGCAAAAAGGATGCATGCGGTCGCGGTGAAGGCGATCAGGAAGAATTAAAAAGTGAACATTAAGGATTTGAGGAACGGAATGAAACGGGTCACCGTTGAAGCAAATGTTGTAGAGAAAGGTGAAACCCGAGAAGTTAGGTCCAGATACAAAGATGAGACTTACAATGTAGCTGACGCAGTAGTTGCCGACGAGACGGGAAGTATAAAACTGACACTTTGGAACGAGCAGATAGACCAAGTGGATGTAGGTAACAAGATTAAGATAGAGAATGGATACGTGACCAGCTTCAAAGGCGAAATCCAGCTTAACGTCGGCAAATACGGAACAATGACCGTTGAGTAAACGCTTCAAAGTACTGGCGTTTTTCAAGATTTAGGTACAGGCATTTCATAATTCAGAAGAAGTCTGGATAAAGTCAAATAAATCCAAGGTCAGCCTATAACTTGTTTCTTTTTGAAGAAACTTCAGGTTCTTTTGCATTTCAACCTTATCAACACATAAATCGCTCTCAATTTGTTACTATCGATTTTTAAGATGAGCTTAGTTGGTTTTCAATCTATATTTGGTAGTTTACTTTTTTCGAGTTTCCACTATACCGGCTCCATAATCATCTTCAGGTAAGTCACCTTCAAAATTTCATATTCAAAGGGATATTCTTGAACATGCACAGTCAATTTTGATTCCATCTGAAGGTGGCGGTCCTTTGATAGCTACCCAACTTTTAACATCCATTTCGTCTCCAACCGCAAATTAAAATGTAACTATGACACCGCTTACTTCTGAATCCTCATAAACACCACGCTCATATGATGTCGTGTTTCCTTAAGGCTCGATGTTCTCTAAAAGTTAAGCTTTCTTCGATACTCATCTTAACTCTATTTTTCATCACTATCTGACACAGATTGACAACTATGATACTTTTTGCTTTTCGTTTCAGAGTACCACAAAATTGAAAAACCTAAGCATACCATAACACACAAGCTAAAAAGCCGAAAATGGATCTGTTAAAATATGGTAAAACTCAACAAAACCGACAAACTCGTATTGGATGCGCTAAAAGATGGGGAATTAACGCTCCAAGAAATCGCCGACAAAACAGGCGAAAAACCCAAAAAGATTTTCAAAATTCTACGTAAACTCTTCGAAAACGAACTAGTTGACACCAAAGCCCGCAAATACAAACTCGTAAACAAGCAATAATAGAAGCCTCGAGCGGGCCTTGATCCCGCGGCCTGCTGCTTACAAGGCAGCCGCTCTACCAGGCTGAGCTATCGAGGCA
>SMYP01000080.1:0-11274 GCA_007050895.1 Candidatus Bathyarchaeota archaeon
GCTACACGCTGCATTTGTCCACCGCTCAACGTGGCAGGAAACTGCCTAGCCTGATTGCTGAGTCCAACGCCTTGCAGAAGGTTCTCTATGCGTTCTTTCAATTCCTTGCTTAGTCCAGCTAGATCAGCTGGCAATGCCACGTTTTCGCGAGTGTTAAAGTGTGGCAGTAAAGCGTAACTTTGAAATATAAATCCCATATCGAGTAATCTGGCTTTTGATTTTTCGGCGTCATCCATTTTATGAAGGTTTTTTCCGCGGAACAACACTACTCCATAGTCAGGACTGTCAAAACCTGCCATGCAGTTCAACAACGTTGTTTTTCCTGCTCCAGAATTTCCAACAATTGCTACAAACTCGCCTTCCTTCACGTCAAGGTTCACGCCACGTAGTGCATAAACTGTTGTTCGTCCAAGATTGTAGTTTTTTGTTAATCCTCTAACCGTAATTATGCTATCTTTTGGGACCCCTGTTAAGTTAATGTTTGGTGTTGTGAAGATTTCATCGCTAAACCCAAAGTAAGGAATGTCAGCACCGAAAAAGTCTGACCACATTTTCAACAGTTCAGCTTCAACAAATAAATCCGTGCTTAACTCCGCCATGGGCAGTAACGCATTTTTGAATGCCTCCGAGGATTCCAAGCTTTTGATGCCGTTTTTGTGTGGGTCCAAGTAGTCCCGCAGGTGAATTTGGCATTCTTGCAGTTTGCTGTGGACTTCAAATAGCAGATTTTCTCCGTAATTAATGTTTGCAGCCATCTCTGCAATGGCTTTATTCATTTCGATCGAACCATTTTTAAAGTTGTATTGGGAAAGCGTGTCCCGTGGTAAATGGAATAACTTAAAAATTCTTGAAATCAAATTGTCTATATCCTGCAGGGCACTAAGTTTTGCTGCTAAAATTCGGAAAAATAGTTCCAATTTTTTCTGCAACTTCGGATTAGTTGTTTTGTAGTGCGTTCCTTCAACACCGCATTTCAGTCTTTCAAGTACACGATCTAGCTCTCTTAGGCGTGTAACAGTAGGCTTCAAAAAGACTGCAAAAAAGTTCGAGATAAGCAACTTATCAACCAGTTTACCCACGTGTATATCATCTGCAATGGCTGATCCTGAGAAGACGGTGGAATCAAATCCTGAAAGGAAAAAGCGATATTGCTGGTTTTCCTTGAAATCCCATATAGTCACGTAACTTTTTAACTGAATTTCGCGGTAGCTAGCCGGCAATTTCTTGATTATCTTCTTCATTTGAGAATTGAAGTGTTTTACAAGATTCGGGTCAATCTCATTTATGAAATCTTTAACTATCTTTGACGTTTCTCTCAATTCTTGATTGTTTTTAAGCTGATGTTTTAGTTTCGATTCATTAGCAGCGTAATATTTCATAAATCGTTTGTATACGCGTCCCGTTTCCATTTCTTCGATAATTTTGTCGTGGGGTATGCTGTTTTTTTCTCCGGACAACACCATGAAAGAATTTACTTCTTGACTTAACATAGCTTTTCTAGACGCATGTAGGGTCTTTCGGCAATCAGCAACAAGCTTCTTTTGCAGTTTTGAGTTAATTGCCCTCAGAGACTTATCTATTAATCCAGCTGCGTAGACTTTCATTCTGCTTCCCTCTTTGTTTTGAAAGGTCTCTGTTCAACACTAGAGATTGCTCCATCAGTCATATGGACGATGTAATCACATTGTTCAGCAATCCAGCGGTTATGGGTGACTAACACTAAGGTTTGACGGTTGATCTTGTTAATTCTACGAAACAGGTTCATGACATCAGTGCTTGTTGTAGAGTCTAAGTCCCCTGTGGGTTCATCGCCGAGAATGATTGCGGGGTCTGTTATGAGAGCGCGAGCTACAGCCACTCTTTGCTGCTGGCCCCCAGACAGCTCTGAAGGCAGATGATATAGCCTATCTCCCATTCCAAGTTCTCTCAGAAGCATTTTAGCTTGCTCGCGGGCGACTCCGGCTTTCATGCCTTTCAGAAGTAATGGAGTCTCCACGTTCTCAACAGCGGACAAGAATGGGAAGAGATTAAACAGCTGAAATATGAAGCCGATTTTATCCCTGCGGAAAGCAGTCATTTGCCCGTCTGATAATTTAGCGGTGTCTATATTGTCAATTATGATTTTTCCTTCCGAGCGGCGATCCAGATGCCCTATCATATTTAGGAGAGTTGTTTTTCCGCAACCCGACGGTCCCATAATCGCCATCATGTCACCTTTTTGCACGGTCAGATCTAATCCTCGGATAGCGTGGACTTCGTTTGATTTTCCTTCACTGTAACGTTTATGTAACCCAGAGATGACCAAAATTGGTTCATTCTCTTCTTCGGTGCCCAAATATTCTTTTTTCATATCAGTTGTCACCATCATTATTCCCTTATCCCACATACCTCAAGGCTTCTGCTGGTGGAATTCTTGTAGCGAACCATCCTGGAATTGCTCCAGCAGCTATGGCAATCAACGTGATGAAGCCCAAGTATATGCCAAGGTCATTCCACGGAATCACAAGCGTAGCGCCTTGCATGTTCGCGAAGCCAAGACTGATTAGCACACCGTTAGCGACTCCGATAGCTAATCCGATTATGCCCAGCACAACAAGCTCAAGCAGCACTGATAGCATAACTTGGCTTCTTGGAAAGCCGATTGCTCGCATCATGCCGATCTCACGTTTTCTCTCTGAGACGTTGCGAATAGAGATTACTGCCATTCCGACTGCACCGATGACAAGGCCAAAAGTAACATAAATTTGGAGGAATGAGACTACGCGTTGAATCATTTCCAACGACTGCTCGATTCTTGAGTAGAGCACTGTGGTACTTGCAACGTAAAAGTTGTCTGCCGCCAGGTTTCGGTAGCCTTCGTTGTCTGTATTTGTGTACTCTTCAATGGCTTGGGCAATTGACTGGATTTGCGGATCGTCCATGGCATAATCAGTCTTGATAAGGAACTTGTTGAATTGTTCGGGAGCTCGTGACGCAGAGGTTACACCATCAGCTTGTGCTAAAAAGCTTGTTTGGTTTGCCCAGTATTCATTAAGGTATACGTTTCCCAAAGCATCTATGATGTTAAATTCATCCCCGCTTAGGAGATTGAAGGATGATAATGGGAAGCCTCCTGCTCTTTGAGAGTCTAGTCGTCCTGCGATGGTGAATGCCTGATATATTGGCAATCCAGTTTCAGAGGTGTTCATCGGTATCCAGATTGGCATTCCTAAGGGGAGAATGAAGGAATCAGTGAACACGACTGGGTTAGCGATGACGCTGCCATTTTCATCGTGTAGTATTGCAACGTCTTCTAATTCATATCCAGCATATCCCCTGAAAGAAGTAAAGTCGATGTCGCCCAGATCCCTGTCTTCTGACATAATTTCAGACATGGAAACGTTGTAAGTAGCCATTCTATATGACAAATCAAAGAACTTTTCCCATGCCATTTTGGACATTTCATTTAGTTCTACATCCGTTACCTCCGATGCTGGTGGCTGACTGACACCGTCTGGGAAACTGCTCAGGTAGAAATCGTACCGCCAACTTGGATCTGTTTCGTTTCCGCGGATTTGACCACTAGTAAACTCGCCATATCCTATGGGTAGGATGTCTGATTGAAAATCGAAGTCTGCAGAATACGGGTCAGCTAGGGCTAAATATCTTTGGTAATCTGTAGCTGAACGATATGTTTTGAACCCAATTACGTCCGTAATATGATTGTCAATCTTGTAAAGTTCTTCTACGTATGATAGGTTGGTTGCATTTGCTTCGGGCTTATTAAGGGATACAATGAGGTCCACTCCCCTAGAATCTTGCTCTGTTTCGATTATTGAACTCAAATTTGTGGGCACCAGCGTTGCAACTGTGACATTCAATGTCAGAATCACAGCGAAAATTGCGAAAGTTAGCGTGGAGCGTGTTTTGTGAGACGAAATCAGTGCTGGAGCTATTTGTCCTACACCTTTTACTCCCCTGATTTTAACTAGGAATGTACGCAATGTCCTCATCAGTGGTGGAAGATTCACTGAGACTAGCAGGACAGAACCAACCATTATTTCCATAACACCAATTATCAAAATGTCGGGCGCTAACCCCGAAATGTCTGGTATCCACTCGCCCATAGCTACGACGAAAAGGAATACGGGAGCTGCCCAAACGGCGATTGCAGTAATGTTTAACGCTTTCACGCGACTGATAAACCGAGAAAGTACCATACCTAAACCGGAAAACAACAAACCTGCGCCAATCAAAATATTTCGCCATTCGTCCAAGGTGTTCCACCCTTCAGTTAGCCATATGGCTTCATAGCTTTCGTCAATGACGCCATTAATTAGAAAAATAAAAATGCCAGCTCCAATAGATAATATTCCCAATAGTGCCAGATTTCGGCCGGATTTTTCTTCAAAAGAAACTTTGATACCTCGCAACGCCTCTACAATGTTAACTCGGGAGGCTCTCAAAGCTGGTAAAATCCCGGTTATTATGCCGAGCGCTACTCCAATTATCACTGACAAAACCACAACTTGTTGGGAGACAATTGGTTGAACACTGAATTCTCCCGTGCCAAACAAGCTTACAAGGTAAACGGCGACAGTTTGCCCAAATCCCAAACCTCCGACTAAACCAAATATTCCCCCAAGTATTCCTTGAAACACGTTTTCTATTAGCATGGATATGGTTATTCCTCGTCGATTCTCACCAACAGCGCGCATAACACCCGTTTGAAACTCTCGGTCCTCCACGTTCATGAGCTGAACATTGGTGATAAGCAAAACTCCTGTTATCATGATTAGAAGTCCCAACGCTGTAAGCATAGTGGATAGCAACGTCATGATTATCTCTGCTACGCTGAAAAAGGTCAAACGAGCAGAGCTAACACTGTATATTTTCTGTGAGCTTCCATTGTCTGGGTTTGCGATCTCAGGAATAGCCGCTTCCACTAGATTTACTTGTTCTTTAAGGTAGTCTTCACTTATTTCTGAGGTGAAATGGTTTGTTTGGAGAGCTACCAAATAAGCTGAAATTCTATCGAGTTCCTTTTTGCGATCTTGAAGACTCAACCACTGCTGAAGATGTTCTAACCTAAGTACTGCTCCTGAATATTGCGATCCTATTCCTGGACGTTTAGAGTCAAATATTCCAACTACTTGCAGCTCCATTCTTTCGATTTCGGATGAATATGAGATGACAGGTTTTGAGGTTTCAAAGGCGATTTCACTTATCTCGATGTTTGCTGGCATCCCGTCCGTACTTATGACTGCAAGAAACGCGTCTCCTCTTAGTGTTCGGTCAGCATAAGGTGCTAAATCAAATGATGCAGAATTCAGTGTATCCAAATCTACTGGTGAAGATGGGTCTTGCAGGTTAGTCACATTAAAATTGCTTCCATCATCCATTGAGAATTGTAATAATACTTGGATGTTGCTTGAGCCCGTAGCTGTCACATTGATGTAGTCAAAGTCTGACAAGCTAAGTCTGGAAATATTCATAGTGTAAAGGGCAACTATACTGGGCATGAAACCAGGAAAGGCAACTTGCTTGAGTTCAAGAGATAGATTAAGCGAAGAACTGTTTAGTATGTATTCAGTACTGGTGAAGGAGGGTTCTACAGTCCAATCAGCTAATGAGATTGTTGGTGGGTCTATGACTGTTGCTGTGGTATTAGTGAACTCAGTAGTTAATGATATTGGCAAAGATGTTTCTTCATCCAGCCCCAATTTTTTGGCTTGTTTACTTGACAAAAGGATACTAGTGTTACTTACCAAAAGAGCGTCAAGATTCATTTCATTTCCGGTTTGCCAATCATAAAAAGATCCGAACGTGTCTGGGAAATTAGTTGAAATCCCGGCCAACTCAACTGACTCATCAAACTGGGAACCTAACATCGCAGGGATCTGCATTGAGAGTTCAGGCATTATTCCCACTGCCGACGGAACTAAACCAATTATTATTTCTGCGTCCGCTGCCGAAAGATAACCACTGGTTGTGGAGTTAGATATTCGGAAATCAACTTCTCCTTCATTTTGAAGTAGGCTTGTGAGAAAAGCATTTTCCAAGGTGTCAGTTGTAATTTGAATGCCCACAAGCAACGTAACGCCGAGAGTCACAGCTAGAATTGCGCTGAGATTTTTTGTTTTTCTTCTCAGCAACGATCTTGCTGCTATCATGAAACTCGATCTTAAACCCATATTATAATCATCTCTTGTCTTTCAAAGTGTCTAAACTTGACCGTTTTCGATGTGCCGATTTCTTTGCCATTCATTTTTTTCCCGTATTCCTCGCACTATTCCTTCAAGGTCATCAGCACATCTGTTCAGAATTCTTTCAATTTCTTTTGAATCCTGCTCAGTTATCCGATAATTTCTTTCTGCGCGGAGATCTAGAAATGTCTTAACAACTCTTTGTGCAGGTTCTCTTGTTCTTGAGAGAATTTCTTCATCGCTTGGATCAAACTGGAACCTGCCAATGAGCAGAGGCACAAGGAATTCCAGTTTACTTAACATTTTTTGTCCGAAGGTTATCTGCTTTTCAAACAAAGCTTTTCCTTTGACTGTAAGAGCGTATCTCTTAATTCCTGGCTCTTGGCCGACCATCTCGCTGGTGAATCCTCTCTCGTGCAATGAAGCCAAAAGCGGATATATTGAACCAGAGCTGGGTATCCATCTTCCACCCGTTTCTTTCTCGATTACTTCAACGATTTCTACGCCTGACATTGGTCTCTTGGCTAGCATGTTTAATACTAGAAACCGTAGGAGCCCTCTTGGGACGCCTCCTGCCCGTTTAGTCCATTTCTCGACCATAATGTCACCAGCGATATCGCTAAAGACATCATTAGCGACATATAAGCATTGCGCATCCAACTTCCAGAATTGATTTTCGATACGCCATCTCTCAAAAAGTGTTCCCTCAGAGGGGCAATTTAACGCAATAGACGACAGATTTTAAGCGTTTACGTGTCAACAATCCTTTTTATCCCCCATTAAGAACAGAACAGAAGGTGAAAAATCAAGTGACAACGCCTTCATTGAGTGACACAGTAAAGCGTACGTGTGACACTCTGAGACAGGGCGCGACCAAGCAAGTCATCGATTATGAACGAAGGTTTTCAGCTCTCAAAAACCTCTATAACCAGCTGCTAGCAAATGTCATAAAGCAAGGGTTCAACCCTATAGAGGCATGGGAAATCGCAGGAAATTTTTTCGGTTCAACAACCGTTCGCTTCGCTGGCATAGATGGCACGTTGTATTCTCGACCACTTTTTGACATGGTAATTTTTTTCGGTGGCGCTTATGCAGCCACAGGTACCATAACCTTTTCCGAGAATACAATGCTCCGAGTCAATTATGATAGCAAGACTATGGAACAGAACATGGGAATTTCAAGCGTAGTGCCCATTTATATCAACGAAATTCCAGAGGTAGACCACACGTTTTCTGCGCAAGAGCAACCCGACGAAATTAATCCTTCGAAGTCCTTAACAGATGAAGAAATAGCAAACAACTCCATGATAGCCAATGCCCTAATGGCTTTCAGCGAGTATTATCTTGCCTACAAAATCGCTGTGGATCCAAATCAAGCTACCCATGTGTTACTCATGGACCGCAGTTTATCGACTGAGCGCGCAAGTCTTCTCTACGAAACCAGAAAAACCGACTTTTGGAACGCAAAAAGCACGCTTCTCGGTTACGCAACGTGCAGCGATAAACCAATCGACAAGAACGATTTAAGACTTGCACGGCAGCATGTATTTAACCGGTCATTGGGGTTACCCCCACCGAGAGCAGACTATTTGCCTTATGCTATAATCTTTTTGGCTGAACAGAAACGGCATTTAACCAAAAAGCAGGTCTTAGTTGAATTTGGAATTTCAGATGACAAGCGAGCATGTAGAGTGGAACGTGCATTAAAAAACTTGGTTGATAAACAAATCTTCACGGAAGCGAACGGCGTTTACACATTAGATTCGAGATACGTTTCTAGTTGGGATCGCATAAAAAGAGTCACTGTTGCTGTAGGCGACAGACTTTTCTTCTCTAACAATGATGATGTTGAAACTGCGAGTCCCATGAAACTATTTAAGGACGGAAAGGAGCATTGGCTGACAACACTTGACATTTCTTTTCTCACGTTGTTTACGTTGCAGATGCTTATGGAAGAGTGCTGGCAAAAACATATTCTGCTTGTGGGTGTTACTAAGGACACGGCAGCAAGAGATTTCAAACGGCAGTTAATCCCAATCCTACATAATGAAAATTTGCTGAAGACAACGTTAATGAATGGCGCGCTTCAGAACCTTCCGAACACAGATCGCATGATACTTCAGGCAGTAAGCATTTTCAACATGGAGGAAGTTGCACCGCCTTGGAGCCTAATCGAGTATGACTCAGCTTTCCGAACCATTTTACCCAACAGGCAACGTCGCAAGGGTTACGTTTCAGGTGCCATAAAAAACAAAATTAGTCTTGAAAAAACTTTCTTGAAAACTTATGTTCAATTGAGTCAGGCAAAGACGGATCCTATGCTACGGAGTAATGTGCTTCTGGTTGACCGATTAGCCTACCCTGAATACGACGGTAAGCAGGAAAGTACTTTTAAATTCTTAAACGAGTTGAGTGACAGCACAAAAGAGCCGGTGGAAACTATGCTTTACGTCGAGAAGGCGGTTCCTAATATGCTGCAGAATCTTGTTATGAGCGTATTAGTGGCTATGGCTCCAGCAAATATTCCTGAAGCGTTTGGTCATAATAAAGCGCTTTTCATAGCGGATAAAATTGCTAAATGGAATTACAGCCAGTTCAAGAGTATAGTGGACACTACCGCAACGTGGATACTCAATAATCATAAATTAAGAAAGTTCATATTTTACATGAGCACTTTTCGAGAGAGGCGAGCAAGTATTGAACAAACAAGAAGAGAAAATCCTTAATACTATTTGTTTTACGGACTTCAACGGTAAATTCCGGGCACGTTTAGCCGCGGTTATTCCACGATTTTTCGGGGGTGGGGCTGATTCAAAAGTAACTGGAACGAGCGCTCGCTATCAATGTCGGGTCAAAATCGAGTACCAGAAAGACTTGATGGGTTTGCTGGAAGAGGGTATGCTTTTAGCTGTCAGGAATTTTAAGCAGGTTGGCAAGGCTGAGGTACGGTACACATTGATGGAAATCAGTCGTGTTTGGCCTGAACACTTTGGTTTGCGCGGTTTGAGTGACCATGGCTACTATCCGATGCAGTTTGAGATTATCGAGCAAAGCGAAGGCGACTGGCAGACAGATGACACTTCAACTATGATGATTCAGATAGATGCCATTCCTATAAACTACGATTTGCTTATGAAGAGCAGTGACAGCTTCGAGTTTATCAGGGGCTTTTCTTATCCGGTTGTGGGAAGTCACGCTTACTTGCTAAACAGCAATATGATAAATTACATGTACAACAAGCGGATAATGGAACAGCTTGGAGTAAACATGATTCGAACCGTGGAGGATGCGCGGGTTGATCCACGTTTGGGTCTTGTAAAAATGTTTGAAGCAAGCAAAACAGTTATTCCGATTTATGTGGATTTCGAGAAGCTTGTCCGGTACCACTTTGGCGTTTTTGCTTTCACAGGCGGCGGAAAAAGCAACTTGACGTCTAACATTTTAAGGCGCGTTTTGCTGCATACTAATCGGGAAAACACTAAGATTGTGCTTTTTGACATAAGTTGCGAGTATGCTTTCCTACTGCTTGACTTGCTTTCAGATCCTACCTTTTCTTCAAAGATTGTGTTGGAACATAGAGTGGATTCAGCAGAGCAGTTTTTCAATTCTGTGGTTAAACCCCGAGAGTATGAAGGAGATGAGCGTATTATAACGGAGTTGCAGCGGATCATAAAGCAGGGAAAAGTAACATATTACACGAAGCCGAAGCAGAAAGTGCCGAAGTACGTTCAGTTTCTGGAAGAGCTATCGGCGCAGCGAAAAGATAACGTTGGAAAACCACATTATATGAATGCCATCGACAAGATTCACGATAGCGTATTGGAGTATATGGAAATAAACGGGCTTAGCGAAGGGCAAGAGATCAACGAAGCTTTCGTGAAACACATAGACGAGGTTGCGCAGGAAGCGGTGCAGCAGTTTCGGGTTCATGACAAAAGCGGATTGTACGCGTGGGCAACTACTCGAACTACGATTTTGAACATCATCAAGAGCAAGTGCGACAAAGAAATCGCTGAGAAAGCCGGGGTTACAGCAGAGAAAATTCGCGAGCTCATGGAAGACAAATCAACTCGACTCATATGTATCTCCATATCCGATCCATATAGCATAAAAGAACTCGCAATAGCTCTAATACAAGAACTGCTTTCGCGGAGAAAACGCAACTTTAAGGTGAAACCGTATATCCTAATGGTTTTTGACGAAGCGCAAGAGTTTATCCCCGCCACAGGGGACTCAGGCGGAATAGACAAAAAATGCAGCCGCCAAGTGGAAACTCTACTCAGGCAAGGACGAAAATATGGTTTAGGAGTCTGTATTTCCACACAACGCATTGCTAACTTGAATACCAACGCATTGCAACAACTCCACACTTACTTCGTAGGTACTCTACCGCGACCATACGACCGTCTACTTATAAGCGACACCTTCATGATAGACAAAGGCATACTCGAGAAAACGCTAGAGTTCGCGCCAGGCGAATGGTTATTGTCAAGTTACATTGCTACAGGAATAGAGAATGTACCCATATTCATCAAAGCAGACAACACAGAAAAAGAAATAGAAAAGCACCTAGTCTCTAATGCACATAAAAGTCCTCAATAGGCTACTGAAAGTGAACACAAACTGTCTCCGAGGCTTTTACTTTTACTAAACTCTCCACCTTGCTTATGAGTCGTTTCGACACCTGTTTTTTATGCTTTAAGTGATAATGATGTTCAGTTTGCGTGCCTTGCATTCCCCAGAAAAACGGTCACATTCACATTTCCTTTGATTAACTACCTTGTTTTCTGAGCGGAGACAGGGCACATGCAAACTTTTATGGTGAAGTGAATGGACATAACTAATCTTTTAGCGAGACCATGCGATGCTTGCGGCAAGCCTATCGGGGGAGGATTCAAGCGGTGCAAAAAATGCAACATTTATTTCTGCTGGTACTGCAAATATTTATTGGAAAACATTTCTGAGGATTATCCACCTAAATGTCCCATGTGTGGTGGAGACTTCGAGGATTGATTTCTTTAGGACATAGATGCTTACTCACATAAATCTATTAGTTCACTGACCCTTAGTCAGGCTCAAGATGATGACG
>SMYP01000080.1:11374-14483 GCA_007050895.1 Candidatus Bathyarchaeota archaeon
CAAGGCGCAAAAACATGCAAAAATGCTGGACCTTCAACTTCCAAGCCTTTACGAACTTTCGTCAATAGGTCCTTCCAGTGGTATGGCGAAGCAGTAGCTACGTATGGCATGTCATGCGCCATCATAATATCTGCGATAGGTTTCTTGTACTCCAGTTTTCCTGGTACAGAAGTGCCTGCTGGTGATGTGGTAGTTGCTGCGCCATGCGGGGTCCCACCACTTCTTTGAATACCCGTGTTCATGTACGCTTCATTGTCATAGAGCACAAACAGAAAGTCGTGACCTCTTTCAACGGCGCCTGAAAGCGCTTGAATGCCAATATCGTAGGTTCCCCCGTCCCCTGCAAATGCGATAACGTCAACGTGTTCTTGACTTATCCGACATTTCTTTTTCAATATTTTTAATGCTGCTTCTATGCCTGAAGCATTTGCAGCAGAAGTTTCGAAGGCAGTGTGTAGCCAAGGAACAGCCCAAGACGTGTATGGGTAAATCGATGAAACTACCTCCATGCAACCCGTAGCTTCCGTCACAATTGTGGGTCCGCGTGTAGCTTTCATAATCAACCGTAGCACGGTTGCGGGTGCACAACCTGCACACGCTCGATGCCCTGCTAGAAACAAGTCAGGCTTTTCAGCGATGTCTTTTGCAGTGAATTTCCATTCTTGGTTAGTCATTTCTTTTCCTCCCTCAACCTCTCAAACCCAAGTATTGTATTGGCTTCTCAACTAGTCCAGTCTGCAACATATGCTGCAAATCTTCGTAGATACTTCGCAGCTCAGTTGGACTCGTGTCTCTACCGCCCAAACCGTAAATATAGTTCACGACATAGGGGCGATTAGCTGTATCATAAAGCAAATGACGAATTTCATGGAAAACTGGACCCCCATTTCCGCCAAAACTCGTGCATTTATCCATAACCGCCACAGCTTTCACGTTTGCAAGCGCACTTCGAATCGCTTCGACTGGCAATGGACGAAATGTGCGAAGCCGCAGCAATCCAGCTTTAATGCCTTCTTGTCTGCACTCGTCCACAACTGTCTTCATAGTTCCCGCTGTTGAACCCAAGCAAATAGCAGCGACTTCAGCATCTTCAATACAATACTCCTCAACCAATCCATTTCCGTAACTTCTTCCGCTTATCTTTGCGTACTCGCTGTTTATCTCTTGAATGACCTCAACTGCGTTTTTCATAGCCTCTTCCTGTTGCCGCTTAAACTCGAAATAATAGTTCTGCAAAGCTATAGGTCCCATCGTCATTGGATTCGAGGGATCTAGCCTGAACGGTGCGGTCTTTCCTCTATGGGTAAGCACATTAGGAAACTTGCGGACCCCAACAAAGTCTTTTACCGTCTGATCTGGAAGCGTCTCTACGTTCTCAAGCGTATGGCTAATTGTAAACCCGTCTAAACCTACCATCACAGGCAGAAGAACTCCCGAGTTCTCTGCTATCCTGAAAGATTGGATGATTGAGTCATAAGCTTCTTGGGCGTTCTCAGCGTAAAGTTGTATCCAACCGCTGTCTCTCTGTGCCATGCTGTCAGAGTGGTCGCCGTGAATGTTGAGCGGTGCCGACAAAGCACGGTTAGCTATCGCCATTACAACTGGTACACGACAGCCAGAAGCTACGAAAAGCATCTCATGCATCAATGCCAAGCCAGCGGATGCGGTAGCAGTAAATGCTCTGGCGCCTGTGGCAGAAGCTGCAATAGATGCTGCCATAGCGCTGTGTTCAGATTCAACACAAACAAACTCAGTCTCGACTTCACCATTAGCTACGTATTCACTGAACTTTTCAACAATTATTGTCTGTGGCGTTATTGGATAAGCTGCCACGACATCCACATCTGACTGCTTAACGGCGTAGGCAACCGCTTGGTCACCCGCCAAAGCCATCATTTCTTGTTTAAATGTATTTTGCATTTCAATTCTTACTCCTCTTCAAGTTTCATCGTAATCGCTGTAGTTGGACATTGGTTAGCACATATTCCGCAACCTTTGCAGAAATTATAGTCGAATTCTATGTCCCCTTTTTCTGGACACCAGTGTATTGCTCCGTCTGGACAATAGAGCACACATAGCACGCAGCGAGTACATTTCTCAGGATCTCGTATAGGTGTGTATGTTTTCCAATCGCCCGTTAAGAATTCTGTACTTGGTTTTGAACAAACGCCGGCTGGCGCGATTTCCTTCCAATTCTTGTTTTGGCTGGTCATTCTTGTTTTGCCTCATTATATGCTTCTTTTATCACGGCGAAATTTTTCTCCGCCAAATCAGGTCTGAATCTTTCTTTGAGTGTTAACTTTATACTGTCTAATTCGACTATTTTTGTAGCTCTGGCTACCGTACCTAGCATGGCGGTGTTGGTTATGGGCATTCCTAGAATCTTTAGGGCAATTTGAGTTGCAGGTATGGTCCAAAGTTTACCTTTTTTAGTTTTTAGGGTTTCTCTAACCTTAGCAGGTTCATCAGCAGAGTTGATTATGATTGTGGCGTTCTCATTAACTCCAGAAGTTACTGGAACAGTCTTAAGCAGTGTAGGATCCAGAACGACAACCACATCTGGTTCATAAACCGCACAGTGTATTCTAATAGGTCTAGTGCTTATGCGCGTGAAAGCGGTTACTGGCGCCCCCATTCTTTCAGGACCAAACTCAGGAAAAGATTGGATATATTTACCTTCGTAAATTGCTGTCCGCGCTAGAACCTCACTAGCTGTCCATGAACCTTGACCGCCTCTGCCGTGCCACCTGACCTCAGTAATATCTTTCAAACAGCACTTTCTCCCTTTCGATTTTTTCGACAATAATAGGTGTCACCCTTCATATACATTTTTCTAAAAAAAGGAAAAAGAGAAGACATCTGGGTAGAGAGGGGTGACATCACCACACAAAACGGTTGCGAGATAATCCCCAAATTTTTTCAATAATCGGGTGCAGCACGGTCTTTACTAGTAACCTAAACTTTCAATTAGGTTGCTTTCCAACAGATAGCAAGCATTGATTTTCAATCAAAAGAGTATGTTTTCTGCTTCTGCAAGGGGATCAGTTTATGAGTACAAAAAATTTAAACAGTCTTTCAAGGTAAATATCGAATTGATGGATATGGGTAA
>SMYP01000067.1 GCA_007050895.1 Candidatus Bathyarchaeota archaeon
CTCCATTCAGAGATTTTTTCTGCTTGTGGGCAAAAACTGTTAATGAAACTATCCAACTCTTTCTTGAGTTCATGACCATGACGTATTTCTGCGCTGCCGACTCCTATGCTTGTGTCGTCGCCTCTTGGAATAATCCATATGTAACCTTTTATATCAGGCAAGAATTTAATGGTGATATCTTCGTTTTCAAGTCCCTTGGCGAAGTATCCGAAACATATACCCTTGTCCATTTTGCTTAAAGAACTCGATATCTTCCTTCTTATCATACTGTTGACGCCGTCAGCACCAATTACAGTCTTGACGGCGTACGATTGCTTCGGGGTTCTAATTTTCCACCATCCATACTTACGTTCTAAGCCTATGACTTTTTCCTCAACTAGGTTTGCGCCTTCATTTACAGCCATATCCAAAAGGTACCGGTCAAATTTCAACCGAGAAAAACCCATAAGCTTGCCTTTCCTGAAACCGATAACCACTTTTCTTCCACTGGGTGTTATCATGGTCATTGTACTTCTTTCGCTGTGCGGTACTGGAATCATTTTGAGAAACGGAAAAAGTTCCTGCGCACCAACATAAACCAAGCCACCACAAGGCTTCTCTCTGGGATGAGAATAATCAAAAATGTGTGGGTAAATAGTATTCTCTGCAAGTTTATACGCGCAGTACGAGCCGGCCGGTCCCGCTCCCACAATTGCTACTTCAATCACAGCTGTACGCCGAGGCTTCTAATATGCACCATAGTTAGCTATAAAATTTTCAAGAAGCAATTCCTCCAAGCAGGAAGAAAATCTTAAACCAATATTTGTCACACAGTGCCTAAGTCTACTACATGTACCTTCCAACTATAGGATCTTCACAGAGGAACTCGGCTAATAGTATTTTTCCGCTTCTTTCTTCGCTTTTTCAAGGTATCCCTTAAGTTCTCTTTCCTTGATTTTCTTCTCTGGTAGAGTCTCAGGCGCGTACATCAAGGGCAGAACAGCCAAGAACAAGAAGAAGCTTGCAAGAGAGAAAGCCGCTGTTGCATAACTCTTGTCAACATGTGGTTCGATTAATATGGGCAAGAAACCTGCGAGAAGAAAAGGAAGACCGCCTAAAGCATAGTATTTATCTTTATTATAATTCTCCCCAAGGTCACCCCAGATAGCCATGAAGAATACTGAAAAAAGAAATCCCCATGTCACACCGTCAAGAACCAAATACAAGTACATAGCTGCGTAATTATCAAAAAAGGTTAGTGCAGCATATTCTATACCAAGCATGATAAATCCTGCGATAACTATTCTTTTTCTTCCGACACGATCTGCAAAGAAACCTGCAATTGTTGCTACAACGCCAATAATAGCAAACTCTGAAATGCTTAGAAGGTCAAAGTTGCCGAAGACTTCATTCAATATGGCTGTTTCTGCAAAGTTTATCACGCAAAACATGAGCCATGGAAACAAATATAACAGAATTTCTCTCTTGCGAATAATTTCTAAATAGCTGAGAGATTTTTGTGGGGTGACTATCTGGTGTTCTCTGCTAAGAGCAATAAAGCCGAGGCACCCTGAGCATCTCCAGATTGTCAGCGTTGCTATAAACTCCCATTGTCCAGCTATAGTTGATAAAAAGGCAAAAATCAAAACAGTGAAGCCTACTATACTCCATATAATGCCCCCTATTAAGCCGCGGTTTTCAAAAGCTGTTGAATCTGCAAAATAGGCTAAGCAGGAAGGCAATCCTATTCCGATTGAAGCACCCAAAAAGAAAGCAAGTAAAATATTAAATAGCGTGTTTCCGCTGGAAATTGCTGTCAATGACAAGGTCGCAATTGCTCCTATAAAGGGCCATAAACTTAGCGCTGGGAATCGCATACGAGGTATGAACTTTGACCCAATTATTGCTGAAACAGCGACGCTCACAAAATACGCGGCATATAAGAACATTTTTTCTGTTTCAGGCACAAGTGGCCCATCTATGATTTCGCTGAATATCATGAAGGTAAATATGTACCATACGAAACTGTTTGCCACTAAAATGATGGATGGCGCTATCGCTCTCCAAGCAAGTTTTGGCTTATTTACTTTCAATGAAGTCATTTGCGAAACTCACTAAAAACTCATCTTTTTTAGATAAAACTCTTATTAATTACCATTCTGTATTACTGTTCAACAATAAAGCTTATTAGTAGATATGTTCTACACTAATTCAGGAGAAGGTAGACAATGGCGAAAAAGAAGAAAGAAGTTCCAGTTCGAGTGTATCCATAAATCATTGCAAGTCTTCTGTCATAAACGATAATATCGCTAGGAGGTTCCTCACTTCTCTGTTTAGTAATTTATGTGCATTATCTAACCCTTCTCTTATTAATAACTGCATTTTTTCCTTCAATTCAACAACAGGTTTTGCTGCAAGCGTAATATCCACCAGTTCGGCAACATCATCGTCTGTCATTTTGGGTTTGAAAATAATATTACTTGCTTTTTCTTTTGCAACAGGGTCTTGCATCGCAAATATAAGCGGCAGAGGCAAATCATTGACTGCAACCCGTTGACATAGTTCTTCTATGTCAAAAACATCTATGAGGTCATCTCTCAGCGTAGCAAGTATTCCGAGAATTCTGCCTACTTTTGCCAAGATTTGAACTTCATCATCTTTTCCTCCACCAAAAACGGCGCCAAGGTACATATCCACCTCTAAACCCGCCGCTTTCATCTCAGTAATCTTCAAGTATTCACTGGGAGTTATGTTCCCTTTCTTCTTCATGCCAACTTCGAGCGCGTGTGCATTTCCGAGCTCGAACAATAGTTGTTTGGTTTTATCCAGAACTTTCTGTTCTTTTTCTCTGGGAAACATTTTTGATGCATCAGTTAAAAGTTTGAATCCTTCAATCAGAAACGCGTTTCCAAGAAGAATCGCCATTCCAACGCCGAACTTGCCGTAAACGGTGGGCGTATCAGACTTCACTTTTGATTTGTCTATTATATCATCCTGTATGTCAAATGCAGCCGCCATCATGGCTAATGCAGCCTGCGCCGATGCAACAGTGTCCAGATCACCCTCAACAGTCTCGCATGCCAGAGAAAACAAGCCTGGATGTGTAAAAATGCGCCAACTAGTAAGATAATGCTCAAGAGCCTCACGCAGTTTTGGGTGCTCCATTTTTTCTGAGAGCAGCATCTGCTTTGCAAAGTCAAGTCCCTTTTGGCTTCTTTTCTGGAGGTCTGCTACTATGGTTTCTCCTGGTTTCGGTGTCATACTGTATTCTATTCGCGTTTTTGTTTAAAAGATTGATTAAATTAAACATATAAGTACCGCCCGTTTTTGCATTGTCAAGAAGCTGTTTTTCCTGGAAGCAAAACTCTTAATAGCCTACGGCTTAATTCAACAGTTTCATGAGCCAGATGAAGCAAATCGAGGAGAAATGGCAGAAAAAGTGGGAAACCGCCCGAATATTCGAGGC
>SMYP01000147.1 GCA_007050895.1 Candidatus Bathyarchaeota archaeon
GTTACACTGCCGATTTTGCGCACGCAAAGTTGGAACGTGCCTTCCTGTGTTGGTGAAGATGACACGGAAATCGGTGCTTCCCCTACACCAAAAACAGAGACTTGAACAAACTGGCCCGGCAATTGATTTAGGATGGAATTGTCATCCAATTTTATTTCAAATAATGTTTCTTTGGCGGTCATAGGTATTTTTTTGGCAATAGTTGCCAGTTTCGGAACGTAGTTTATGTCGCCTTCAGTTTTAATGTTCACCTCAGGCGCAGCTGGAACGTCTATTTCCACGCCCATGCTACGGACTTCATTATACATATCATTGAAAAGGTTAACCGGATTAGCGATATCAGGCAGACAGTTTGAAGAGCACCTGCCACAACCAACGCATGAAACAAAGCCAAATCGGTCGAACAGGTATTTTCCTTTCTTAAAGTACCTATGGCGGTACCTTGTAGGTCTCGTCGGACGGAAGTTTTCTCCTGAAGCAATCTTGGCGAAATCTTCTAGCAGGCAACCATCCCACGTTCTTATTCTTTCACCCTCTTTAAGGGTTAAATCAGGATTTTCCTTAACATCAAAACAATAACAGGTAGGACATACCAAAACACAAGAACCACAAGCCAAGCATTTTTCGGCATGTGACTCCCAAAAACTGCTTTCTCCATAAGTTTTACTCAGCATTTCAGGAATTAGCTCTGTCTCAAAAATTATCTTCTGCTGAGAAATATCCATCACTTCATGTTTCTTTTGACCTACCAACTGAATATCTCGCGCAAGAGCATCTGTAACATTCTTAGCGTATTTCTCCAAAAGTGCTTCGCCCTTCTGTGAGCCGATGTTCACAGCGTACCTGTTTCCAAGGTCCGTAAGCATTAGGTCATAACCATATTCAACCGTGGCACAACCCATCTGTGGAGCAAAACTCCACTTGGACATATTTTGGATGTTAACGCCAATTATTATGGATGACTTTCTTTTCTCAAAGTAGTATGGGTCTGATTTGGTTTCCCTGAAAATCTCGTCCATGTGAAGCAAAGCTACAATATCATAGGGGTGCACACCAAGAATTACTGTGGGCTCGAGGTCAGCAGGATCCTTGGCAGCAAAACCATTAGCCACGTTGTATGTGACTAAAGTTTCGCGTTGAGGAAAGAAATACTTCTTCGGAGGAAGAAGGGTTACGTCATAATCCAGCCGTAATTCACTAGCAGATTCTAACGGGCCAAAAGCAAATTTGTCGCCCTTTGATTTGACACCTATAACTTTCAAAGAATCATCATTGATCATTGAACTAACGAAATTATCAAAATCTTCTTTCGAAATTACACGCATTTTCATCCTCTCCCTAAATGTCTCAATAGAGTTAATTATTGGCAGGTATTGTACATTTATAACATTTAATGCTTTCTAATAGATAAAACAATATTTAACAATAAAATATGCGTTTTAGGATTGTGTCTGAATCGCAGCTTAGCTGCGCAACCAACGCCATCGAACAAATACCCATAGAAGAAAAAGCATTAAGAAGCGTTCTTCTATTTTTCTTTATGGTTAGCCTGTGGTTTGACAAGGGCACTCTTCTGTTGAAAGGGGATATAGGTACACCATACGGGAAGTGGGATCCTAGAGTAGGGTGTTTTAGAATAAAAGCTCTTCATTACCGAGACGTTTTGTCATATTTCGATGAGAGCCAGATCGACTTCGAAGACGTGGTTCAGCATTTGCCGCCTCTTGAAACTTTGAAGAGCACGGTTCAACTGCGGTCATATCAGGAATCAGCCTTGGATAGATGGCGGCGAAATGAGAACAGAGGTGTCTTAGTGCTGCCTACAGCGGCAGGTAAGACCTACATAGCCTTGAAAGCAGTTGAATTGTTGAGGACACAAACGTTGATTGTGGTTCCGACACTTGACCTTATTGACCAATGGCGAAGCCGGATTAGAGAATGCCTTGGCGTGGAGTCTGGAGCTGTCGGAGGAGGTGAAAATAACGTGCGGATGATCACGGTGGCAACCTATGACTCGGCGTACCTGCAGGCAGCGTTTTTGGGAAACAGGTTTAGACTTATTATTTTCGACGAGGTTCACCATCTTGCTTCACCAAGCTATATGCAAATTGCCGAGATGTACACGGCTCCCTATCGCATGGGGTTAACCGCAACATACGAGAGAATCGACGAAAGACATCAACTTCTTCCCAGACTCGTAGGAGACCTTGTCGTCAATGTTGAGGTTGACGAATTAGCAGGCAAACACCTTGCCCCGTACACTTACGAGAAAATGTACGTAGAGCTCACCCCAGAAGAACAGAAACTCTACGATAAAGAGATGGGAACCTTCAGAAGATACATCAGAAAAAACCGCATCGTTATGAAAAGCCCAAGAGACTTCCAAAAGTTCATAATGCGCACTGGGAGAGACCCAAGTGCTCGAGACGCGCTTCTTGCCCGAAACCGCGCCTTTAAAGTAGCGCTTAACAGCCGAGAAAAAATAAAAACCTTAGGCAAACTGCTTGAAGCAAACAAGAAGGAAAAAGCGCTTATCTTCACGTTGCACACTGACCTCGTGTACGCTATAAGCCGCCGTTTCCTCATACCTGCGATCACCTACCTTACCCCGAAAAAGGAACGGCGTGAAATCTTGGAGAAATTTCGGAATGGCAACTACAACATAATAGTGACAAGCCAAGTTCTAGATGAAGGGATCGATGTACCAGACGCTACAATCGGGTACATACTGAGCGGAACTGGAAGCACTCGAGCCTACATCCAAAGACTTGGCAGGCTGCTCAGGAAAGTGGAGGGCAAAAAAGCCCGGCTTGTAGAAATAGTTTCCAAAGAAACATTGGAAGTTAGAATGAGCCGGAGACGAACTCAAAAAACAGAGGAGAAAAGCGTCATTGCTTCCAAGTAACCTGCTCACAGTCTGGAGACGAAAAGGCACCATTCAACCGCGGTACGCCAAGCCATCCACTGAAAACCTACAGGTCGCAAACAAGCTCATAGATGCCTACAAGCACGGCATAGGCAAAAAGAAAAACATCCTAAAAAAAGTGGCAGACACCCTCGAAGACGAAGGCTACGACTATCACTTCGTAAGAAGCTTATCACTTCTGCTTGATAGAAGAAGCGTTTTCAAGTGCACCAGCCAAACCGACCCTGCAGCCTTGCGACAAAAAATCTTTGAAGCAACAGGAAAAACTGGACCATCAACAAGCCTGAAGCAACGCACAAGCATAATCGAGAAAGTAGCTGATCATCTGAAAATGTCTGGCGAAGAGCTTGAAGAGGCGATGTACGCGGATCTGGAAAGCGAGCTGATCTTGCGGGAATTCAAAACGGTATCGGCACAGGACCTGCTGGATAAGTACAATCTGAGCTTAGCCCAAACCCTTCTTTTTGACTCCACGGAACTCCGATTTACTGT
>SMYP01000115.1 GCA_007050895.1 Candidatus Bathyarchaeota archaeon
TGATGAAAACGTCTATGTTACTGGCAGCGGCTACTTGTCAAACGCAGTTTACCCGTTCTATTTCGTGCAAGACTTCGTGAACTGGATAACTGGAACAGTATTGCCAAATCCGGTATCAGGAATTATAACCACAATAACTTCCGACTCAGCAGGTAACATTCCACCAACAATTGTATGGAATCAACCTCTAAACCAAGGAGCATATGACATTATCATAGACGTAAACGCTAATGGGCAATATGACGAAGGAGTCGATGCTATCGACGACAACGACACGGACACAACCGCAGGACTTGAAATCGTTCCAACTCCGACCCCCTCACCCTCGCCGAATCCCGAACCAACTCCTGAACCAAGCCCTGAACCAAGTCCTACACCAAGTCCCGAACCAAGCCCCTCACCTTCGCCATCTCCTCAGCCAACTCCTACCTCGTCACCGTCACCTTCATCTACTCCTCCACCTGAAGGCGGAGTTCCATTTGAGTATGTAATCGTCGGACTTGGGGGAGCTATCATAGCCGTAATTTTGATAATTGTCATTCTACTGATGCGTCGCAAAAGAAATAAAACAGAACCTAATGATACTGAGCAAACGTAATGATGCTGCATAGTAGTCAACTGTACAAGAGATGTTTCATGTTTTCCAAAATAAGGTGAATTCTATTCTAAATGAGGGGGCGCGTTTCAAATGTATCGTTGCGAATTTAGTTAATGTCTCTGAGTTGTTTTATTCGACCGCAAATGCTATTCTCTTTTTGCCTGCCTTTCGTTCTTTTCCCATGCGTATTAGCTCTTTCTAAGAGTGTGCACAGGAGCCATGCATGTTTTTCAGGAGTTTTGAGCTGTCTAAAAATCGTTGAAACTGTTCTTTGCCTTCATTCTCTCCCATTCTTTGAAAAGAAGCCCAATTTGCGAAAGAACGTTCTTTTTAGAATAGGGTCCAAGGGTCACGGTTGCTATAAACTTTCTGTCATGGTTGCATATTGTCTTTTTTAAATTCCAAAAGTTTTGGGCTTTATACCATGTTTTATACCTTCTTTTTATACCTTTTCCGATCAATTCTCCATGCTCAAAGTATAGCGCGCGTTTATGGAAATCTGGGTTTGCCTTTGAAAGAGAGCATCCCATAGTCTCGTTTTGTCAAAATAATTTCGCTAATTATGATTCATTTAGTGTTGTGAACTCAAAATCTTCGGAATATCGATAGCGATGTTACTTACTAATTCATCCCTGTAGGAGTCACTCATACAGCTTTTGGTGTGAAGGACAGAAATAGCTTATTCGTTTGGTTTTTCCAGTTTTTCGAAATACAACTCTTCCACCACATATAGGACATATTTTCTTTCCATAAATTGTTAGTCGGGACCTTATGTTGTCACCTTTCTTTACTGCTTGATAAAATTCTAGAGAGAAATTTCGTGCTTCACTTGCGATGCCTGCAAGTTTCTTCTTTGGAATTCTTTCAACAACACTGAGCGGGTGCACTTCGCTCTTGAACAAGGCTTCATTTTTTATAATATTACCAACGCCGGCAAATACGCTTTGATTTAAAAGAACATCACAAATGAAGTCTTGACTTAGACTTGATACCAAACCAGTTACCTTCGCTAAATTCCAATTTTCGGACATTATGTCTAGTTCTTTATCATACAAGTTCTTCACGTCGGAATTGCTAAGAATTTTGACCGAGCAATTATACAAATTCAAAGTGTCTTTGGAAAAAACAAGCGAAAGTCTAGGAACCATATTTCTCTCTTCATTAAAGCGATAGCTGCCGAACATGAGAAAATGAACTTTCAACGAAAACTCAGGGAACTGCAGAAACAAGTTTTTTCCCCAGCTGAAAACCTGCAAAACCTTCTGTCCTATAAGTTGCTCCTTTTGCATCTTCGAGTTGCCACTAACTTCAGCTACATATTCGTCCGTAAGCTGAGATAACTCTTCAGCAATAACGCGCAAAGGAGGGCCTTCCAAACTTTTTCACCTAAACGGTATTGGGAGCACAACAAAAGTGCTTGTCTTGGGTCATGCTTCTACTAACGACATTGGTTGTCCACAACATACCAGGGTTCCATTTCCAGCATTCATAACCTTAACTTTATTGCCACAGATCTTGCACAAGTATATCTCGTTTAATTTTGTCACAAAGCCACCTCCGAAATTTGCCTCAGCTAAATTCTGCTATCAAGAAAAATAAATGTTTCCAGATATTGAAAATGCTATATTCAAAAACAGTTTGTTTGTAGTGTCATTTAAATGGCAGAACATAAAATATCACGCCTTAAAAAAAGAAGACATGATTCAAAGAAGTCATTAGAACTTTCGCCCACATGGCTTTTTAAACAACTTCTGCCTAGTGTTTCGTTGGCGAGAGATATAGAGAATATCAATACTCTAAATCTCTGGGTTAACATTTAAAGAATAGCCATAAGAATTAAAGGAGAACATCTAATGTTGCCGAGCAAGAAGGTCCTCATCTATGAAATAGTCGGTACTCTTTTCATAATTCTCCTAGGCAGCGCTTTCCACTTTACATATGAGTTGTCAGGTAGAGTTGCTGTCGTTGGTGCCTTCTCAGCAGTGAACGAATCAGTTTGGGAGCACTTGAAATTGCCTTTTTGGCCTTCACTGCTCTGGATGCTAATCGAAATCTATCCCCTCAGAAAGGCAATTAGCAACTTCTTTACTGCCAAGACAATTGGTACAATCGTAATGATTGTTATTATCCCAGCAGTTTTCTACGCTTACACAGTCTTCACTGAAGAGATTCTCGCCGTAGACATCGCCACATTCATGATTGCTGTCATAGTTGGTCAGATTGTAACTTGCAGACTCTTCAAAAAAACCAATCCATCGAAGAGAACAGAAACAATTGCCATAATTGTGATTGTTTTGCTAGCGATAGTATTTATATCATTCACATTTTATCCGCCTCATCTTTCTATTTTCCAAGATTCAAATACGGGTCAATATGGCATTGCAAGTCCTTAGTCTAGTCAAGCTATGAAATAGCGCGATGAGGCCATAGTGGTAACAAAAACTCAAAAGCAATATAGTATAGCAAAGTAAGGTGTAACGGGGAAAATAAATGCGTCGAAGGTATAAAGTAGTTCTTGGTATTCTACTCTCTCTTCTCATTGTTTTTGTTGGTTTTGTTGTTTGGGCTGAGACGCCGCCAGCGCCAATGGCTGAAGCTTTTGCGGCACTTGTATCTGATTCATCGGTAACCGTTTCAACAGGTAGTTGGTTGGTTTTTAATCCCGTATCTACTGAAGCGACGACTGGGTTCATAATTTATCCTGGTGGCAGAATAGATTTTCGGTCTTATGCTCCCTCTGCGCATGCGATAGCTGCGCAAGGATATCTTGTTGTAATTCCTCAGATGCCCCTTAACTT
>SMYP01000154.1 GCA_007050895.1 Candidatus Bathyarchaeota archaeon
GTCGGGCTTATGACTGTCAGCTGCGATTTTAGCCACAAGCTTGTTCGGTCCTACACCCACAGAAAACGTTATGCCAACAGTTTTTTTCACTTCTTTCTTCATTTTTTTGACTAAATCTCGGGCTGCCTCATAAATTCCGTGAACCTTGCTGGTGACATCCAAATAGGCCTCATCTATGCTGGTCTGTTCGAAGCTTTCAGCATATCCTCTGAGTCTTTGCATAATTTTGTCAGAGATTAGTTCGTAAAACGCGGCGTCAACAGGCAAAAAGGTTGCTTCGGTGCCTTCTAGCCGCCTCTTTGCCAAGTGTAATGGAATTCCAGATTTAACCCTATATTCCCTGGCAACGTAGTTAGCAGTGCTTACGGCTCCGCTGTTTTCAGTGCGGCCAGAGTAAACACCTACGACCACGGGCTTGCCTTTGAGCGCTGGGTTTCGCAATTCTTCACATTGAGCGAAAAAATAGTCGAAATCCGCCAGCATTACAACCCGGCTTTCCATAGCTTCATATCTCCTTCGGTTCAGTATTTAGCAGCCAAGAAGCGTCACATGTTGTCGTATTCAACCGCGTTAAACCCTCTCTGCAGACACCAAATTCCATACCATTTGCAATGGTTAAATCGCGGATGTTTTTCAAGAGTTTAAACCTAAAGTCTCTAGGTAATAGAATGTTTCCAGCAATTCTTTCGCCTTCTTTAAAGTAGAAACGCTTCAGTTTTTTCGCTACATCTGGCAATACAGTGGAGAATCGGCGCCAATTGTCAGATTTTATCTTATATGTTGAGCTTGTTATATGCCTGACGCCAATGGCTGCGAGTGCAGCAACAAGTTCCTCTGGCTGGTCATTCACAAAAGGAATCACGGGGTCTATCCGAACGGACACTGGGATTCCTTCCCGTACAAGGACTTCAGCAGCTCTAAGCCGCGCATCTGGTGACGGCACGTACGGTTCTAGTAGCCTTGCCGTTTCCGCGTTGTCAGTTGTTATGGTTAATGCAACCGTTGATGGCACCCTACTTAGCAAGTCGGCGTCTCGCATAACAAGATTAGATTTTGTGATGATTTGTATTCGACAATTGCTTTCCGCGAAAGTCGCCAGACATCTCCGAGTCAACCCTAATGCAGCTTCCATTCGGGGGTATGGGTCAGAACTGTTAGCGATGGAAACGGTTTCACCCTTCAGTTTTGTGGCTTCACACTGCAACCGCTTAAGCAAATTGCTTTTTGGTCTACACTTGGCGAATTGGGAAATGTAACTTGAAGCGTAACAGTAAACGCAGCCGTGGTCGCATCCAGTATAAGGGTTGAAAGTTAATTTAGGTGGGCATGTACACATGCTGGAATGCCATGGGTCAAACCGTGAAATCAAAGCCACGTCTTCTCACATCGAATAATAGGTAGTAAAAGGCAGAGAAAAACAATTCGCCAAATCATTCTTCTGAAAACTTTAAGTCAATTTCGATTCTAGATAGAAACAAAGCGCACTCCGCACAACCAACTTCATATTTTGAGCCTAATCGGTTTTTATACAGGAAACATGGAAGGGACTAATTGTGTACTATCATTTTGCACGTTGCTTATGTTCTCGTCTCTGTTTTGCTTCTGCGTCTATTATTTTCAGAAGCTTGAGGACCTTTTTGCCTCTTTTTGCTTTTTGCTTGTCGGTGACTGAGTTGCAGCTGGAGCAAATATTGTCTATTATTATGCCTTTGTTTTCGTCGTAAATAACTGGGTAAATTCGGCAACCTGATGGTCTGTGGTCACGAACTTTGCATCGTCGTTCTTCTTGATCGTAGAAAACGCAGTATTTACGTTGATTTTTAAGCGTAGCATAGCCGTCTATGTCGAATTTCACAAAAAAGTTACTGTTGTAGCCCTTTTTTTCTAGCTGCTCTATGTCTTTTGTGGAAAGCAGCATTTCGGTTTCCTTGCAGCAAACCCCACAACGTAAACAACGCATGAAAGTATCTTTTGTTACACTGTTATATTCAACTTTTGTTTATTTCCAATCGGTTTCGACTTTCAAGACCGCTTTCTTAACCTGCGGTTTCTAAGAGGCGCAGGTTTAACAGCTCTGCCCATGCGATGTTTCTAAGCGGCACGCAGGCACTTTTGCGGTTTCCATAAGCAACGTATTCGATCAGACGTCCTTTTCCGAAATCTTTCTTTTTAATCCTGGTTAATTGCACGTTAACTATTACTGCGCCGTCTTTTAGGTGCAGGTTCACGTGTTTCCCCAAAAAGGATTTAGCACTATTCACGCTGAAACTTTCCATGATTAATCACCCCAACTGATTTCTTTCTCTGCTATGTTACCCCAGCATTTTTTGCATATGGGTATTTTTTCGCCTTTAAACTGAATGTAAAGTTGGATATTTCCGTTTTTGCAGCAGTTTTTCCAAGGATTTTTGCAATGCTCCATTTTAAGTACACCTCACATATTACAGAAATCAGTTGTATCAAAATCGCTTTTAAAGCACATGATGAAACTACTCTTGAATGTAGTGGAGAGGTGAGTTAAACTAAAACCTTATACGCCAAACTGCAAAATATCATTGTGGTGAAAATCCTTGGATTATTATCAGCTTATCGCTACTATCAGCATTGTTATTCAAATAATTGTGCTTATCATGCTTTTTGGCGGTGTTTGGCTGAAAACAAAGAAAAAATTTCGCCAACACGGAATAACAATGTTCGCAGCCATATTACTTCACGCTGTAACGATATTAGCTTGGATGATGCCGTCCTTCAGTAGATTATTTACCGCTCCTGGGGCAATTAGCCTTGTAGACTTGCTTACAATTGGGATAATTATCCATGCATTAGCAGGGGTGATTGCTGTCATTCTGGGTATCTGGATAGTTGCGTCTTGGCGCTTAAGAGTGGATGTGAAAAAATGCTTCGCGAAGAAAAACAGCATGCGCGTTACAATAACCATGTGGATAATTGCGTTGGCAATTGGTATTATTCTTTACTTGAAAATCATGCAGGTTATTTAGTGAACACCTAAACACTCCTTCTTTTATTGTTATAGCCAATAGGATATTCTATAACAGACATATAAAAAAATCATATTTGCACTATTTCGGGCGTTATAGACTCTTTTGTCACTTTTAAGAGTGCCACTGAAGGTTTATTCATGAAAGAAGACATGGGGTTTGTGGGGCTTCCTGGATTTATGTAGAGGATGTTCCTTTCCCATTTTATATTGGCATTGTGCGTATGTCCATAAACAAACGCGTCAAACCCATTTTGCTTTGCGAGCTCCCGCATCTTCCGCATTCCAAACATAGTATTCGGATCGTGCATGACACCTATTTTCCAGCCGTAAAGTTTCAATGAGTTAAGCTTGGGTAAAGCACCGCTGACTTC
>SMYP01000110.1 GCA_007050895.1 Candidatus Bathyarchaeota archaeon
GTTTATGTGTATTGCTGGGTTTGCCGGCCAGAGGGCGCGGGTTCCACCTGATCCCATTCCGAACTCAGAAGTTAAACTGCGTTCCGTTCCCAACTGTAGTGTGGTCTTCGGCCACGTGAAATTGGGAAAGCTGGCAGCCTACTTTAATGCTTAAATGTGTGGGGAGAAATAGCTAAGATTTATAACTAAGTGTTAATAGCTTTTTGAAGAGTGGTGAAACATTGGTAATGTTCGCAAAAATGGACGTGTTGTCGAGCCTTTTTGGGGGTGGCGGTGATAGCATCTCAAGCATTTTGAGCATGTTGTTCTACGTGGTTTTCATAGTTTTCCTGTTTTATGGTCAAAGAATACAGATGTACGTTATGATTCGAGAAGTTGAAGGGTCCCTTTATAAATTGAAGTACATCAAAGAAGAGGGTCGCAAAATCGCAATAGCAACTATAAAAGAAATAGGCAAGCCCCAAACGGACCCCTCTTCTAGGGTTGACCGTTATTTAGAGTATTTCACCATTTCACCGCAGAGCATGGATCCTGCAGGTATAGTTTACAAACTTGACCACATACTTGATGTAAGAGACACTCGTCTTAAGGACGAAGTGAAACTTATGGCGCCTGAAAGCGACGAAGTTCAGATTAACAATTTGGAGAACACGTTGGAAGCGGCTATGGCGCTTAATTTTATTTACAAAGTTGTACGTCATTTTTACATTCAAGGCAAGAAAACGCTTAGTCTTTACGTCATAATGCAGTTGCAGATGATACTGCCCCTAGTTATGAAAGAAGCTGAAGCTTACGCAAGCGCATTGAAAGCTTTTGCCGATGGTCAGCCTATAGGTGACGGTGCTGGTCCATTGGTGGCTGCAAGGCTAATGCACGGTTATGAAACGCGCAAAGTTCCAAAAGATTGCGTTGTAGCGAGTGTGCCCATAGAGGGTCGCACAGCCTTAATCATAAAGGCGGAGGGACCTGGTGGAAACGTAGGTAAACCTGGTGAAGCTGTACAAGCAGTTATCAATGAGAACAAAGGAAAAATCGCTACAGTGATAATGATTGATGCCGGTTTGAAGCTTGAAGGAGAAACAGTCGGCGAAGTAGCTGAGGGTATAGGCGCAGCAATTGGCGGACCAGGTGTTGACCAGTTCAAGATTGAAGAAGTTGTTGTGAAGCACAAGATTCCACTTAACGCCGTGATAGTCAAAGAAGACATAGGCGACGCCGTTTCTCCCATGCGTAAGGAAATAGCGGATTCGGCTGACAAAGTCATTGAACGTGTAAAAAACGTTATCTTGGAAAGAACCAAAGAAGGTGACAAAGTATTAATCGTTGGCGTGGGTAACACCATCGGCATTGGACAATAGGAGAGAAAAATAGAATGAGTCAAAATTCATCTGCTACATCCACAAGAATCTCAACTTACCTTATGATGATTGTGCTAATAGTTTTAGCTCTATCAATAGTTGCTCTACTGTTGTCTGTCAACGCTTTTACTGCAGGAAATGATATGCTAGCGGGTTTCTTGTTGGTCATAGGTTTCCTTGCCATGGGTCTGTCTGTTTATGTGCTTCTTCAGTCAAGAAAGCGTGCTGCAAGCATGAAAATTGAAGCCCCAAAAGTCATGACCACTATAGAGTGCAAAAAGTGTAATTTCAAGAGTGTCAGGGAATTCCAACGCGGTGACTTCGTGTTTAAAGATCTTGATCCTTGTCAAAAATGCAACGAAAGAATGATCATAACCGCCATCTATAAAGAAGTTAAAGAAAAAGAGAAAACCTACAACTTCTAGGTTAACACAGCGCACCTGTTTTCTTCTATTAGCACTGTATGTTCAGCCTGAGTAACAGTTTTCCTGCTTATTTCAGTAAATACAGGATAACCCATGATTGCCTTGCACTCTAGTAACTCTTTGAAGGCATCATGGTGTTCATGTTTGGGCACCGCGTTAAATAACCATCGTTCAGCAAAAGGCAAAGTTCTGAAATTATCTTCAATGTATTTCAGAAGCTGTTTTGTATATGGATTCTTTACTGATTTGACTTTGATTAAACGGAAAATTGTGACTTCGGGGCTATTTTCAATGCGGCCTACAGCGTCTGGAAGAGTGACGAAAGGTTCTATTGCGTATACTTCACCAGATCTGATTTTTGAGAAAGATACCTGATTGACGTTTGGGATTGAGGTTCCTGCGTGAATTAAGTATCTTCCTACGGAATGGCCTGTTAAGTTTGAGATGGGTTTGAAACCATGGTTTTTTATGGTTTTTTCTATTATCCGACCAATCTGCGAAATAGCCATATCTCCGTGAATACTTTCTATTGCTGCGGATAAAGCGTGTTCCGCTGCGCTTTGCATGCTACGGTACTCTGGATTGAAACATGCTGTGAATGCTGTGTCCGTCACGTAACCGTCCACGTGGACTCCCATATCTACTTTCACCACAGCTTTTTCCGGGATCTTTCTTTCATCGTTTGGCGGTGAAGTGTAGTGAGCAGCAACCTCATTTATGGAAACATTGCAGGGGAAAGCTGGTTTTCCACCTTTTTCTCGTATGAGGCTTTCCGCTTTTTCACAAATCTCAATTACTGGTATGCCTTCGCAGACGAACTGCTTCATTTCTTCTCGACTTTCACGGAGAATCTTTCCCGATAGGCGAAATTTCTCCAAAGCTTCTTTATCATATTGGATCATTGGCTTTTCACTTCGTGCAATATAAAGTGACATTTTTTTGGTATGAAAGGTAGTTATAGGCACAACTTAAGTTTTAGTGTCAAACCCAGAGAAGGAGTGCTGTGCAGATGTTTTGAAGAAAAGACTCGACATTTAAGAAGTGTAAATGTTTGGATCAAGTGTTGCAAAGGCGTTTCCGCCCAAGTGGAAAAGCATCTTCATCTTTCCTATGTCATACTTATCTTTGAAAACCCCTTTGTCTGCATATGCTTCGATTACTTCGCCAACGAAGATGGTGTGATCCCCCGTTTCTAATTGACTTTGCAGTTTGCATTCCAAATGAGCTCTGCACTCTTTTATTATGGGTGGTTTTACTTTTCTAGCTGGAAATGGCGTCAATCCTGTTTCAGTGAACTTGTCGGTCTTTTTGCCACTAGTTGTGCCGCAAGTCACCGTTTCTTTAATTATGTTTATGGTTGGAATATTGACAACAAACTCCCTTGTCTTTTCGATAAGCGCGTGCGAATGCCTGCTCGGCGCTATACTTACCGCAACCAAAGCAGGAACGCGGGAAGTGGGCATAACCCAGGCTAACGGTATAATATTCGGTTTTCCAGTTGCTCCTATGCAAGAGACTAAAACCGTGTGCATTGGGTGCATGAGTCTGTAAGCCAATGAGAAATCAATATTGATTTTTTCT
>SMYP01000038.1 GCA_007050895.1 Candidatus Bathyarchaeota archaeon
CATTAGGAAAAGGTTTGGTTTTCTTAGCTGTTATGGCGTAGTAGGCATTAAGATAGGTGCTAAGGAACTTGTGTAAATCGCCTTTGATGATGTCGTTTATTGGCTGTTTTCGTTCTAGCTTTCGAGGAATCTCTAGAACCGATTTCTTTTCAGGCATTTTCTGTCCTATTGCGCTAAATGCAATTCTCGCCGCCTCATAATAGGCTTCACGCGAATCCACGATGGTGCCGTCCAAATCAATGAAAATGCCGTTCACCTTTAGCTTTTTTATGTCCATAACTTTTTTCCCTGATTTCATTGTTTTGATTATTTCTTTCATAAACTTTTCCTGTATTCCTAAATCAAATTGAAGTCGCAAAAATGACTTAAGCGTTTTGCAGACAAGCATTGGGTTTTATTCAGGAGTACGTACTTTTGCGAATGAAAATGAAAGGCTTAAGAAGGGAACTTGGAAGAGATAAAGGTTGAAACTTGAATGAAACGAGGTGCAGTTGATGAGTTTAGAATTAATTGTTATAGTTAGCAATACATTGGTCGTTTTCGCGACTTTTCTGGCAACACTCTACAGAATAAAGATAGAACGTGACCAAATACTAACAGTTAAGCGGAACACTAAAGCTAAAGAATGCTTAGAATCACTCCGTAAGTATATCAAAGCAGAACGCAAATCAATAACTTCCATGAATAAAACAGAACTGCAGGAATTTCTGGACTATCTAGAAAAGCTAGGGAAGTAACTTTAATTACCTTTGCGATTTGCGGGACCACACTTTCTCCATACGCTGAGGGGAAAATTTAAAGCCTAAATTGCTCAGACTAAGTATGGGAAGTTAATGTCTGTAATTGATGACTTCTTTACTGGTTTGTATAACTGGTTTTATGGAAATTGGCAACGTCTAGCTTTTTCCGTTATAGGTATTTTGGTGGCTTATGCTGTCTATAAACTTCTCAGCAAAGAATTAGCCAAACTAAAAGAAAAACAAAAGCTCGAAGAGAATGTTGCAGTCAATTTAAACAGGGTTTTCAAATGGTTGTTTGGTTTAATCGCAATAGGTCTTGTAGTTGCTCAGTTCGGGTTCGATGTGGGACTAGTTGCTGGTTTCATGGCTCTTGCAGGCGGAACCATCCTCGGTTTTGCTTCAATGAACACTATTGGCAACGCTATCGCCGGCATAATCGTAATGATTAGCAAGCCGTTCAAGATAGGAGACCGAATATTTTTCAATAAACAGTTTGCTGATGTCGTAGCTATCGATTTGATTTATACGAGAATGAAAACTCTTGATAACGTTATAATTTCCGTACCAAACCAGTCGCTTCTAACTTCAGAAATAGATAATTATGGAAGAAAGAATATAGTGCGTAGAAACTGCTCAGTCACTATTGGCTATGAAGTAGCTTCTGAAAAAGTTGAAAAGATACTATTGGAAGCGGCTGCTAAGGTTGAAGGAGTGTTGACGGAGCCAAAGCCGTATGTTTGGGTAACTAACCTGCATAATTTTTCTGTTGAATACACGCTTTACGTGTTTATTAGCCAAATAAGGTTATTTCCAACTATTGATTCAAAACTGAAACGAACGGTTTTAGACGTTTGTAGGGAAAATGGAATAGACCTGTCTACTCCAAACCTAATACAAAGTGTTGATGCCAAAAATAGCATAGTTTATTCTGACTAAAAACACTTTAGTTCAGCATTTTTCTATTGCATCTAATAGATTGTTAAGGCTCTTAATTGTCTGGTTTGGGCAAGCCTGCTCAGCATCCTTTTGCACGCGCCTCTCAATAAATATGGATGTCATGCCGGCAGCTTTTGGGCCTACAACATCGGCGTCAACGGTGTCACCCACGAAAACCGTATCCTGTGCGCTAACTTCAAGTTTTTCTAGGGCTTTCTGAAAGATTTCCGGGTGGGGTTTTCGTTTGTTAACAGCACCCGATACTATAACCACGTCAAAAAAATTGTGCAAATCGTGTTTCCTGAGCAGTTTATCTACGCATTCAGGTATGGCAAAGTTTGACACTATTCCAAGCTTGTATTTTTGGCGTAGCGTTTTCAAAGTATTTTTAGCGTGACCATCGATACGCACATATTCCATAAATCCTTCGCAGAATTCGTTTGTCGCTCCAGCTACAACCTGATTTCCTACGTCAACGTAGCCTAAACGTTCCAGTGCATTGGAGATGCGACAATTAAAATGCGGTTCTTCTAGTTTTGCGTCTGCTTCCATGTATAATGCATCTCGTGCTTTAATGTATGCGTCCCTGAAAACCCTGAATTTAACGTTCACGCCACTCTTGACCAGATAGTTGTGTGCTCTCTTCAGTGAAGGGCTGTAGAATGCGTGATTTTTCTCAATCAGCATTAAAGTGTCAAACATGTCAAACAGAATAGCTTTGATAGGCATCCGTTTTTTACCCGCAGTTCAAAGGGTGTTAAAGCTTAAAAACGCTTTTGCGTAAAAGCGTCTTTTCTATTTGTGCCATTTGCCGTTGTTACCTCTCAAGTAGCTCAGTACGCTTCGGGAACGAGCAAACACGTTGATTAAGCGTAGCAACGGGTAAACTGGTGTGTAAAACAGTAATGCGCGATACTGGTAACTGCCGTAGGCGAACTTTAGCGCGATAGCTTGGCTTATTGTGCTAATAAGTAAGCCGTAAGGGAAGAAGACCAGTATGTTAAATCCAAAAAGCACGGGGTCAGGTGCTAACCACCATAAGAATGGAAACGCTACCACAGATGCCAAATCCACGAATGCACCGCCGTACTCAAAAATGTAGCTATACCACATTAACGCAGTAAGCCATGAGCGCTTCGTCATCAAATCCCTGTGAATTCCTAATGTGTTATTCAACCAACCTGTAAACCATCGTAACCGCTGGCGCCACAATGCGCCCAAGCTGATTGGCACTACTGTTGCGCTCTTAACGGAACTCACATAGCCCACTTTCGCATTTTTCTTATGCATCTCCAAGGTGATCTCCAAATCCTCAGTTACTGAGCGAATGTTCCGTTCCATTAGAACTTCACGCAACAAATCGGCGTCATAAACGCCTATGGCACCAGAAACCACCAGCACGTTGTTATCTAAGCTTTGTGCGCATCGACCTACGCTTAAACCTTGGCTGTACTCTAACCGCTGCAAGTTTACAAGTAATTTCCCCTCAACACCTGCACCGTTAGGGTGTATATAACCTGTTACCGCAAGCATTCTATTTGAAATCTTGTGATCTACAAGCTTGGCCAGCGTATCAGGGGACCATTCTGAATCAGCATCTACAATTGCCATTAAGCCTCCTAATGCTCGGTTAACTCCGGTTCTTAAAGCTTC
>SMYP01000173.1 GCA_007050895.1 Candidatus Bathyarchaeota archaeon
GGGCATACTTGAATCGGTGAGTCATTTCTTCGAGAGTTTGAAGAACTTGAATTTCTTCTGGTTGAAGTTCTGGCAGTATTTTTGCTAAACGATGCACATCGATCACGTGAACTTGCATCTCATTGTGAAAAAATATTAGGTATATTGTGATGCTGACTCTAATTATCAGGCGACTTTAATGAGTCCCTAGTGTTCGCATCCGAATCTAAGGGAAAAACCTTCAACATGGTGATTAAATGTTTTAGATAGCTCTCCGCTTAATTAAATAGGAAACGTATATTAGGGAGAGCCGATGAATTGGCTACTGTTTCATCACATTTAATATTGTGGCGGGAGTCCAAAAATTGAATGAACGATTTGAAGTGCCCGATGAAGACGTACCGCATGTGGCTAAGGCGCTTTCCAGCAAAACAAGGTGGAAGATTCTCTCTCTTCTTCGTGACAAGAGTATGGATGTCAGCCGAATCGCCAAAGCATTAAAACAAACTGAGGCAAATATTAGTGCTCAAGTCAAGATTCTTGAACAAGCAGGGCTTATCAAAAGCCACTATGAACCCGGTGAGCATGGTGTTCGAAAGGTATGCGAACCGGCTGTGAAACAAGTAATAATTAATGCAGTATGAAGTGCTGTACACTCCATTTTCAGAACTGATAAGGTCTAGCTGCGTAGCGTACATTTATATGCTAATCAAGATACTGCTCAAACCCCCATTCAAACTGTTTAATTCGTAAGTAATGGTGTTGAAAAACTTGACAGCCGAAAGATCTCGTCTTCGATTACTTCTCAGTCGATTTGGAACACTTCTTGAGTCGATTTTCATTTTTATCCTTCTACTTAGCGGTATTGGGGTTGTCTTTATAGGCAAAATAACAGGGATTACCAGTGCGGGACCGCTTCTGCTTGCAGTTGGCTTAACGGTCCAGATAGGTGCGCTAGTTATTTTAGGGATTTTCCTGTATATCCGATTCTTACGACAGAGAAGAATCACTGCCGAATGATCTGCCCTAGTTAGTTGGGCTCTTAAAGGTAGAAGGCAAATTGTATTGTCGAGGGTAGCTAGTGGATTTATTACTTGCAATTTTAACCATGGTATTCGTTTTCTTTCTCTTGCTAACTGCAGCGATCAAAGATTATCAGACAAGAGAAGTATCCAATTGGATTTGGTTAATCGGGTTGTTTGGCCTGCCCTTCACGATTTATCGGGTTGGAACAACAGGTTTGTGGTTGTTGTTTGGTTTCCAAGCAGTATTGGTATTTTTCCTTGTGATAGCTAGTTTCCGACTTGGTTTTCTTGGCGGAGCAGACGGAAAAGCCATACTCATAATCTCGTTGCTCTATCCTTGGATATTATTAGATCCAGTCTGGCTTTTAATCGCACCATTCGTCGTTTTATTTGGTGGATTTCTATTAGTGGGAATACATAGCATATGGCTTCTGTTACAGAACAGATTGGCCTGGAACCTCATATCCCGCAATGAAGAACGAGCACAAAAACCAGAGAGGAAGATATTTTGGTTCACACGGCGATTTTCTCCTTCACTGATTGAAAATAATCAGTGGAGGCAAGTTGAGGTCCCACTGGTTAGCTACATCTTCTTGGTTTACACTATTTTGGTGATTCTAACAAGTGTATTCCTATGAGTATGCGGATTGTCTAAAGTTCGCCGCCTGGCATTACAACCAGCCCCGAACTGCTGATTTCGAATGGGAACCGCTTCAGGCTATGACCGGTTTGGCGCATTTTGCGAACTACGAGGCTTCGTCGAAGCTCTCGATCTTGTTCAGTGAGAGAGAGAATAATTAGCCCTTGAGCAATGAATTCTTCAACCCCATATCGGCTAAAACCAGTCGAGCCTTGGGCCACTTCTGACGTCATGATAGATGTTGCTCCAAGCTCTCGGAGAAGGCTTGAAAGTTTGAATATGGCATTTCGCACGGCCGCAATTCCTTCAAACCGAATACCAAGACCTGACACAGAATCGATGACGATTCGACGTGCGTTGATTCGTTTTGTTACTCGATAGATTTCTTGTGCAAGGGCGTTGATATCAAGTCCGGTTCGAATTGCGTGTGGTTCAGTTGTCGGTAGTCCAGCTTTACTTGAGGCAGCATCAACGATAATCATTTTTTCTTCTTCTTGCAATTTTTCAAAGTTCCATCCAAAACGTGTTGCTTCGTGGCGTAACTCTTTCGGTCGCTCTTCCAAGGTGACAAAGACACCATTGTCTCCGAAATTAATCGCCCCTGAATAGAGAAACTGCATACAGAAGATTGTCTTTCCCGTCCCTGCTCCACCAGAGACGAGTACATTACTTCCTGGTATGAATCCACCATGAAGGATTCCATCTAACCCAGGAATGCCTGTTTTCACCCGTTCAGATGTCTCAGACATCGGCTTTTTCCTCCTTTCCATTGATAGGTAATCCTGTACCAATCAGATTGTCTCCCTTTGTTGGCTTCTTCAGAAACCAGAGTCTCGCATCAACCACATCAGGGTTGTCTTTTAATTTGTCAAAGATCTCTTGAAGATCCTTTATTTGTTTACCAAGTATAAACGCAAAAATTCCGGTTTCAGTTTCATTTAACGCAAGAAAGATAACATTGGGACGGCTTTCAAGTTCCGCTTTGATTTTTTGAGTATGTTCTATCGTTATATCGCGTAAAATATGGCCACCAATTTCAATGAACATGACACCAGATATGGTATAGCCAAGCATTTCTTGATCAACGCTCACGGTGAAGCGTTTAATCACCCCTGCTTGCTGAAGTTTACGAATGCGGAACAAAATTGTTGTGTCTGGAATGCTCTGATTCATTGCTTTCGACAATGTTCTGGCAATTTGTGTATACTTCGCTCGACCATCTTGTTGGAGCAAAGAGAGGATATGTAGATCCTTGTCATCCAGTTTCACTTAACTCCCTCGGTGGAAAACTGTCTAAAACTTCATTGGGGAAGGGCACCTATTAAGGTTTCCTCAAACAATATTCAGTTCTTAAGCGAAATCCTTAATGTCGTTCAAGGAGGCAGGGCTGTGTAGTAGTAGACGAAATTGAACACTAAGAACCACAGTACAAGAAACATTAGCAATCCTGTGCCCAGACCCTTCATGAGCCCTTTTCCATGCCCACCAACTTCTCCAGGATTAACGCCCAGAACATAAATTGGAATGAGATACGACACGACGACAAATACAACTCCCAAAAAAAAGCCTACGAGTCCCAATGGACCCCAAAAGTTAAAGGCTAAGGCAATTGCTGCTCCAATAAAGGCGAAGATAAGTCGCGTGTAGTAGATTAGGTCTTCAGGAGTAATTTTACTACGCCAAAATTGATTCCATGGCAATGGTTCTTCAGGTATTGGTTTCTTCGGCAAGGGTGAACCTCCGTGAGTTCTGGAATGTCCGCATCTGATGTTTTCGTTATGTTACGCGAAATCAAGGATGAGTTAATCGGCAGATGGATTCTGAATATTTATCAACTTAACGGTACATTGCTTTTTAAATTCAGTTCTGATTCACCAAATAAGACGTGGCTGGTAATAGAACCTGGTAAACGAATGCACCTCACTGCACTTACCTATGAACGGGAATCGAAGCCCCGAGCTTTTTGTAAGGCGTTACGGAATCAACTCCGTGATCATAAAGTCTCGGATATTGAACAGCATGACTTTGATCGTGTAGTGTACCTCCGGGCTGGGCCACCCGAAAAACGGTTTACTTTAGTGATTGAACTTTTCGGTGGTGGAAATGCGATTCTACTGGATCCTAAGGATAGGATTGTGTCAGCTATGACGTTTCGTCGGATGAAGGATCGCGATATTGTTCGAGGAGCCCCGTTCCAGTTTCCCCCACTTCGAGCGATGGATCCCCGGAACGTATCCTCGGAGGACTTAAACACTATTCTTGACGAATCAGACCATGAGCTGGTTCGAACTCTAGCCCGAAACCTGAATATGAGCGGCACCACGGTTGAAGAAATCTTGGCACGTGCAAACCTCGATCTCAAATTACGTGCCTCAAGTCTTTTAGCAAATCAGAGAGAAGCACTATACCAGGGGATGCGAGAGTATTTCCGTATTCTCACAGAGGACCCACTTAATCCTCGGATAATCTTCGACGAAGAGGATGAACCCACAAGGGTCATAGTTACCGAGAGCAGCCTTTACTCAAATACCCGGATGAAGAAGTTTTCAACATTCAATGAGGCTTTAGATAGCTTCTATTCAACACGAAAGGAAGATACGGCTGTTGAGGTTGTTGAAGACAAGTACCAACAGGAACTATCAAAACTCCAACGGCTACGAACCCAACAGCAACAACACCTAGATGATATGCAGTCCCGTGCCGCATCTAGCCGTGACGCAGCCAATGCGATCTACCAACATCTCAATATCGTTGAAGAACTTCTAGCTACAGTTCGAGATGCACGCCAACAGAATCTATCCTGGGATGATATCACCAAACGCCTCGAAGATGGAAAACATAAACAAATACCAGCTGCAATGATTTTTGACAAAATCAACAAGCATGCAGGTCGTATCCATGTCAATTTAAATGAGTTAGCATTAACCTTGGATATCCGTTTATCTGCAACAGATAATGCTAACCAACTCTTTCAGCGTAGTAAACAGCTGGAAAAGAAGGTGAAAGGTGCGACCATCGCAATCGATGACACAGAAGCCAAGATTGCAACACTCCGAGAAAAACGAGAAGATGAACTAGTTAAGGTAGAATCCGAAAAACTAGTTACACGGCGAAGAAAGCATTGGTATGAGAAATTTAGATGGTTTCGAACATCTCATGGTATGCTGGTTCTTGGAGGACGGGACGCTGGAAGCAACCAGCAATTAATTCGCAAGTATCTTGAAGAACCGGATTTATTCTTCCATGCTGATTTCGCAGGGGCACCCATAGTGATTGCGAAAACCCAGGGGCGAGAAGTTACGGATAATGAACTTCTTGAAATTGCCACCTTTGCCGTTAGTTATTCACGTGCATGGAAAGCGGGGTGGAGTACAGCAGATACCTATTGGGTGAAGCAAAACCAAGTTTCGTTGAGCGCGCCATCAGGAGAATTTCTTCCAAAGGGTTCCGTGATGGTTAGAGGTGACAGAAACTATATTCGAAATGCAACCGTTCGTGTTGCAGTAGGACTGAGTGTAGAAGAGGGTTTACCAATCATCATTGCCGGACCTGAACAAGCGGTTCAACATCACAGTGAAGTCTTTGTTGTACTTATTCCCGGAAAGATGAAAGCGTCAGATGCCGCAAAACGAATACGCAAGCAATTTGCCGATCAAGTTCCTGAGAACCTAAGAGGCCAAATTCATGCCCTAAGTATTGACGAGATAATCGCTATGTTGCCTCCAGGCCCGGTTGACTTCATAAGTGAATAAGGAACCACTTATTATCAATTGAGATGCAAGAGCCAAAGTATTTTCAAGGTAATTTGAAAATATTCTATATCGAGGTGATGTTGGTGCAAGTAGAGAAAGTTATGGCAAGCCCTGTAAAGACTATCGATAAAGATCAGACAGTCCCCATTGCATTAGACATCATGGAGAAGCTAGGGATATCTGCAATCCCTGTTACAGAGGAAAATCGCTTAATTGGATTAATCACAGAACTAGATCTTGTCGATCGATTAGGATCTGCACGCGCAGGCAAATTATCACCTGCAAGCATTCACGTCAGCTCAGTCATGGAGTTTAATCCGCAAATAATTGACCCATCAATGGATATGTTTGAGGCTGCAAAGTTACTTCTGAAACGCCAAGAGCGGGCATTACCCGTTGTAAAAGATGGGGAAGTTGTGGGCATTATAACCAATAAGCATTTCGTGAACCAGTGCCAAGATATTACCGATATTAGGGTGCAGGACCTGGAATTAGAAAAGCCAATCAGCGTGAGCCCCACAGACCGAGTAGTTCATGCCCGGCAGTTAATACTAGCTGAAAAAATGCCTGGACTCCCTGTTTTTGATGAAGGGAAGTTTGTTGGGTTGGTTACAAAGAAGCGGCTAGTGCTCGGATTTGCCGCGTTTCGACGGGAAATTCCCGCCAAGTACCAGAGTACACGATTACGAGAGTTTCTTGTAGCAAACATTCTTACAAGGACTGACTTGACAACAACCCCTGAGATGACCGTTGGTGATGCCGCGAAATTACTGCTACATGAACACCAACACCTTTTACCTGTAATGAAAAAAGAGATCATGCAAAACATTCTCATTAGACGTAGTCTTGTGAAATTAGTTGCAAGTCACTTCAACCCAAAAAAAGCTGCTTGAAAGTATTTGGGAGACAGAGCGATGGCTAGACTCCTGACACTTGAAGATGGAATTGTACTCACTATATTTGCTCGACAAACCATTGAACATTTTATCCTCTTTAATCAAAAGGCAACCTTCCCCGAATCCCCCTCAGAGGCGTTAACGGAGCATCGCGGTGTTTTCGTTACGCTGAAAAAACGACATCCGCGAAATGAGCAGAAATGGGAATTGAGAGGCTGTATTGGCCATTTACAACCTGGACCAGATAGCCACCATCAATCGATTTCTTTACTTGAGGCTACACGTCAAGCGGCATTGAGTTCTGCATTCGAAGACCCCCGATTTCCTCCTGTACGTGCCGATGAAATGGAATCCATCCTTGTAGAGACCAGCGTTCTAACATTACCCCAAGAAATCTTGACAATTGATAGGGGCAAGCTGTCTGATCAAATCACGATTGGTACTGATGGTCTAATTGTTCAGGGAAGAGGCTGGCACCGAGGCCTTCTACTTCCACAAGTTGCCCCCGAACAAGGTTGGAATGCTGAAGAATTCTTACAGGGTTGTTGCCAAAAAGCGGGACTTCCCCCCAGTTGCTATCTGGATCCTGGAGTAAAGATTCTGAAATTTCAGGCTCAAATTTTTGCAGAATCAGTTCCGAACGGAGAAATAAGAGCACGGAAGTTTTAAACTACCCTGTCTCAAATTGGAGCGGTGGCGTATTATTTACTTCTTCTAGTACCATTAAAGTATCAATACTTGTGATTCCAGGAATCTTTGATAGCGATTTATGAAGAAAAGTTGTGAAATCTGAAATACCACCTGCAAGAAAGCGGACAACCAAATCGATATTTCCAGCGGTCTTGGTTATCGAAAGGATTTGAGGGATTTTGTGGAGTTGCTTTGTAACCGCTTCAGCTTTACCATGCTCTGTGCGAATTAATAATATGGATTGAATTGGCCACCCAATTTTTGCCCAATCGAGTTCTGCACCCAGCTTTCTTATTATTCCTCGAGAGACAAGACTGTTGATTCGATTTCGCGCTGCAGTTGCGCTTAACCCAACACTCCGTCCTAACTCAGAGAATGAGATTCTCGAATTGGTTTGGAGGACTTGGAGAATCTGCAAATCAACTTCATCTAACATCTGTAGAGCTCCCTCGAAATAGGGCTTAGACTTTATGACTTAAAAGCATAGTCGCCAAGAAACCATTCGATGTCCATTCCTAATACTATATGGCTTAAGTGTCTGAAAGAAATTCGCCCAACCGAGTCTGATATTCAAGAATCATCCTTTGTTTTTGAAAAGGTACGCAAGGCTATTGAATTAGAAGCAGAAGATCGGAAAATCACTGTTGCGTTTATTAATTTAGAAGGCTCGTCTGGTCGAAAACAGACACAGCTTCGTGGTTGGAAAGAGCTGGACATATTCGTCGGATTACCCGTGTCAATCTTATCGCACTCACTTGAAGACAAGAAAACTAGAAAACCCGTGATTCGTCGTTTGCTTAAAAAAATGGTGAAGGATATAGCTGTTAATGCTGCAAGAAGTGCGGGATCCAAAGAAGTCGAAATTGCTTATGCGGAGCATCCCTATGTGATAGCTCAAATTGATAATTATAAGGTTGATATCGTTTTTTGCTTCGATTTAACCAAAGACTATATTATCAACAATGGTCCAATCACCGCCGTCGATCGGACGCCGCACCATTCCAATTTTGTGGATAAGCACCTTACCGTAGCCCAACGTGATGATGTCCGTCTTCTCAAAGCCTTCTTTCACACAGCATATGTCTACGGGGATTCGAGTCCAGTTGGTCGGAGTGGATTTACGGGATTTAGTACTGAGATGCTAATCTTTCACACAAAAGCACTAGAACCAGCATTGGAATATTTGTCTCAATCAACACCACAACCACGCGATTTCTTCAATCGTGATGCCGATTCCTTGAAACGAAAATTCCCTAACGATTTTTTCATCATCTCAGACCCAGTGGATCCGAACCGCAACATTGCCTCTAGTATTTCACAACGTGCCTACCGTTACACTAGCCACAAGTCACGCCAACTGTTACAGGACCCCTCTGAAGTATTCTTTGACAGGAGACCCATTCCCCAATTATCTGCGACGGAACTTGACTTGTTGGACCCAAACTACTTTGTCATCGAGTTCCATGATCAAACTGGGTGGCATTACACCAAAACCCGTGATAAACTCTATCGTTATTTCTCAAAGCTTGCACGTTTCCTCAAACAGGAACCAACAGGAGAATCACGATTCGGATTCGTAGCCTTTGAAGAGCTTTTTCAAGGTGATATTTTCGCAGTTGCGCTTTACGTAGAAAGGGCGAAAGTGAGTCAATCGTATAGAAGAGCAGGACCTCAACAGAGCCATGTTGAAGGCGTTCACCAGTTCATAGAGAAACATCCTGAAGCCTTTTTGAAAAATGGTCGATATTATACTAAGATCCGAAGAACGTTCACATCGGCAGAAGCGACGCTTCGTTACTATTTATCAGAAAATCAACTCTCTTCGAAATTGCCAGTTATTGAAGTGTCTAGAACTGGCTCAACACAGATAGGAGCACAGGCATTATGGATTCTAACGAAAGCAGTATTGCCATTTATGACATTAACTTAAAACGAAAATTTTATGGAATTATAACTTGTTTTTCGCCTCATAGACGCGAATAGAATATCCAGTCTCTCTTTGAAGGGGAGCTTCGAAGAAGGCGATAATATCATCTGCATTCTTCTTAACGAGTTCTTCATTATCAAGCGCTACAAGCCGAATCGCCCCGTAGGAATACTCAAAAAGGCCTGTAACTGTGGGCATTTTGTTTTCTGCTTTGACTAGTTCAACAACGACGTAGCTTGAAGGAAGTCTGTTTATTCCTTCAGGTGATTTTACCTGAAAGTCAACTTTGTGAGTTTGTGAAATCCCTTTCAGTTCATTGATATATCTTGGACGAATCATATGTGCACCAGTTTTGTCAAGTACATCACTTAGAACACGTTCTTTTGACCTTAGTGTAATTCGCCACTGATCCACTGGCAGCCACCCACATTTACTATAAATCACAAACTGTAAAATAGTGTATTGCAATTCCGTTTAAACGGTTCGGCAAGCTGGTGAATCAGATGGATATCGCCGAGGTTCTAACAAAGGGAGCAGCTGGTAAACAGTATTTGCTCTTAGGAAATGAAGCGATTGCACGTGGTGCAATTGAGGCAGGATTGGAACTTGCAGCCACTTATCCTGGCACTCCCTCCTCAGAAATAGGTGACAGCCTCTTCCGTGCAGTTAAGCAGGGGAATTACTTCTTCGAGTATTGCACGAATGAAAAGGTCGCAATGGAAGTGGCTGGTGCTGCAGCAGTGGCGAATGCCAGATCCCTTGTAATCATGAAACACGTTGGACTCAACGTTGCATCTGATGCGTTCATGACGTTAAACTACATTGGTGTTCGAGCGGGCTTGGTCATTGTGTCTGCAGATGATCCTGGCTGCTGGAGTTCTCAAAACGAGCAGGATAATCGGTTATATGCGATGTTAGGTGATACCACCATGCTCGAGCCCGCAGATCCACAAGAAGCAAAGGATATGACTGTTGCCGCATTCGATTTATCTGAAGAATTAGAACAGCCTGTGTTACTCCGAGTTACTACACGTGTCAGCCATACCCGTTCAGGTGTTGAGCTAGGAGAAATTCGTCCCCCGCGGAATAATCCGAATTTTGAGCGAGATCCATTTCGATTTGTAACGGTTCCGACTGTCGCTAGAAAGCGACACCCAATTCTGCTTGAAAAGGTGAAACAAGCTACAGAAATCTCAGAAAAAACTCCTTGGAATAAAATCGTTGGAAAAGGAGAACTAGGTATCATTACTTCTGGTGTGAGTTTCAATTATGTAATGGAAGCCCTCGAAACGTTACAGTTGAAAGCGGCAGTCTTCAAGATCGGAATGTCTTATCCTTTGCCAAAGAAAAAAATCCAGAAGTTCATGGCTTCAAAAGAAAAGGTCATTGTCGTAGAGGAGCTAAAGCCTTACCTTGAAAATCATGCACGTGCTTTCGCACAGGAAAAAGAGATCATGGTTCCAATTCTGGGAAAGAGCCAGGGATATTTCTCTGAAATTGGTGAATTCACCCCTAGAACCGTCATTGAAGGCGTTGCTAAGGCCTTAGGAAAGGCAATACCACCGGAATACGTAGATGTTGATAACAAAATTTCTGAAACTCTTGCCACAGCTCCTCCCCGGCCTCCTATCCTCTGTGCAGGTTGTCCACATCGTGCAACATTTTATGAAATCGCGACTGCAACTGGACGAAAGGGCATTTACCCAACAGATATTGGATGTTATACATTGGTAATTCAGCCTCCTCTCGAAATGGCTGATTTGCTTCTTTGTATGGGATCAAGTATCGGAACTTCTTGCGGACTTACAGCTGTTTTGGATAAACCCATTGTGGGAGCTATTGGTGATTCCACGTTTTTCCATTCTGGAATTCCCGGTCTTGTTAATGCGGTATACAACCAACATCCAGTGAAAATTATTGTGGTGGATAATCACACAACCGCAATGACCGGCCACCAGCCACATCCAGGAACGGGAATGACTGGTATGGGTGTTCCAGGCAAACAAATCAGTATTGAGGCCGTGGCACGGGGTGTGGGAGTTGACTACGTTAAGGTAATCGATCCTCTACAAGTCAAGGAATCGATTCGTGCAATGCGCGAAGCTTTGGCATATGATGGCCCTGCAGTGGTTATCTCACGAAGCCCATGTGCACTTTTAGAGAGTGCCCGGAAGCGCAGTGCTAATGAACCAATAATCCCCTATGAGGTTGATCCAGAGAAATGTCAGGGTTGCCGGGTGTGTACAGATAAATTAGGCTGTGCCGCAGCTATTTGGACAGGAGAACACGCAGCAATTGAAGCAGACTTATGTTCAGGATGCGGCGTGTGTGCGCAGATTTGCCCATACAAAGCAATTCATGAGGGAGAGGCGAATGAAAGAGTATAACATCATGTTTACGGGAGTTGGGGGGACGGGTGTTCTAACCGCGGCTCGAATCCTAGCATCAGCGGCACTCGCTGAAGGAGAAAACGTTCGAATGGGCGAGATTCACGGTATGGCTCAGAGAGGCGGTGCAGTGAACTGTACTATTCGAATTGGGAAAAGTGTTCATGGTCCAATTATACCGACAGGCAAGGCAAATTTGCTCTTGAGTGTTGAGCCTGTTGAAGCCTTAAGGAATGTCGATCGAATAATGCCTTCTGGTACTATTATTGTGGGTGAATACCGAATTACGCCAACGGGAGTTTTACTTGGCCGAGATAAATACCCTAGTGACGAAGCGATATTACAGGACCTAGCCAAGTTTGCGAAAGTCATTACTTTTGATGCGGCTAAGCTGGCTCAGGAGGCAGGAGGTATTCTGACTATGAATACAGTCTTAATTGGAGCTATCATCGGTTTGAACCTAATTCCCATTAAAGAGGAAACTGTGATTGCGGCTATAAAGGAAATCCTTCCTGAAAGGTATCAAGCAATGAACATTTCTGCCTTTGAAAAGGGAAAAAAAATTCAAAAAAGGCGATTACAATCTAGCGGTTTAGGGTAATGGACGCATAACCAACAATTGCTTCTGAGCTACCGCTAATATCATAACTTGTCGCATATTTCAGGCACGTTCCATGTTTAGCACCTAACTCTTTTGCCGTCGCGATAGTGGTGGCAACCGCGCTTGCTCCACACATCGTTCGATTCTTTTGTACCACTGTGTCTAGAAGGGCTTTGCCATCCAGTTGCTCAATTTTGTTAATAAGGTCACCATCCGTTTCATGAACCCATTTAACGATTTTGTCAACCGGACCACTTCCGACAGGAGCATAATCGTAGTAGTATTTACCATAATGTGTGAAATCAGTGCTGGCGATAACAAATACATCACGTTTACTCTTTTTAACGGCATCAGCGATTGTGCGGCCCACTTTTTCACAAATGGAATACTTCGAAGATGAAATCACAACTGGAACAATTTTAAAATCAGAGTCTTTACCTAAGAATTGGAGAAAGGGTAACTGTACCTCAATTGAATGCTCACCCAAATGGGCTTCCGTACTATCCATTACACAGTTAATCGAAGAAGCTTGATCTTGGTTTAATACGGTCTTGGCAAGAGAAGAATCTATTTTACAGCGTCCGAGTGGAGTTTCCCATTCGCCTTCTGACATCAAAGCAGCCCCGGGAAATCGTAGAGGTCTATGTTTTGTACCGATAATTATGAATGTCGCTGGAAACCCCTCCTCGGCAGTTGCTTTGTAAAGGTGGGAAGCGATAGGTCCCGAGTAAATGTAACCTGCGTGTGGAGCAACTCCTGCAACTAATCTATTCACACGTTTAGGATTAATTGGAGGTATTTGGCCAGCGCCATTAGTGTCCGCAAATGCCGCACGAATTGATTTTTCAAGGTCCTTTTTTTCTGGAGGATAGAACCCGAATGCGGCTGGCTGTCGAATTTTTCCCATGATGTCACCTATAGAACAATTCACTCAGTGACCAAAAAGGTTTTTTCGAATGTTATGAGGTGTCGATGTGTGGTAGAAATGGGTGAACGTATGGACGAAGGAACAACACGAGCACTGCGAAGTTTGGGGCTAAGCAGTTATGAGGCTCGTGTTTACATCTCATTGGTCAGAAATGGAGCACTCACCGCTAGTGAAGTCAGTTCACAATCTCGAATACCATTTAGTCGAGTCTATGATGTCTTAGCAGCCCTTGAGCGAGGGGGGTGGATTACTGTGGAACAGGGACGCCCTAAGCATTATGTTCCCAAAAGTCCTCGTGAAACGGCGAAAGCCGCTTTTCTCTCAGCTCAAGACCGTTTAGCGGAATGGGAACAACAGGTCATCGAGAACCTGCAGCCATTATTTGACGAAAAAACAAAAATCTCTGCTCCAGAGGTTCACATTCTCCATGGTTCGAATAACGTTCGGGCAAAGTTGAATGTTGCACTCGGACAAGCAGAACGAAGCGTGCTTCTTTCGTGGGGGATTATTAGTGAAGAAGATATCGAGTTCATTAGCCCCACATTACTCCACCTTCGTGATCGGGGAGTGAAAATACAGATTCTGGTATCTGAACAAACCCTAACCGAGAGAGTACAACGGCTCATATCAGCAGTAGGCGAAGGTCGGAAGCGAAAGGAAATCTATGGTGGTGGAGCCATTATTGATGAAAAACAAGCAATAATTATGCTGACGACAAAGCCTACTGAGTCTCTGGCAATTTGGACAAGCCATACCGAGCTGGGAGAGCTGGCGAAAATCTACTTTTTATATCTTTATCAATCGGCTGAACCACTGACCTAAAAACAAGTCATTTCGTTTCTTGTGTCTCACGTTGAAGTTTATCAAGAAGTATGATTGCCACACCCAAAGGGACACGAAGTTGAATTGCTAGTTCCTCTTCGGTTATCGTGGGACGTTTAGGGAAAATTTTGGTTCGAGTGTAATCGAGAAGATGTGGATAAAGGACCATGGATTTTACTGTCTCCTCC
>SMYP01000049.1 GCA_007050895.1 Candidatus Bathyarchaeota archaeon
TATGCAAATTTAAACAAATCAAGAAATCAAAAGACTCAGGCAGAGGCATACTCAAGATGCCAGAAAAAATACAGCTCACCTTAGAAATTGTAGCTGGCGAGCTAGTCACCGTAAAACCTATCGTCGAATAACTGAGGTGAATGGAAAATGGTCAAGAAATCAATCAATCAAGAAACTACCGCAGAAGTAATCGTTAACGAAGCCAATCTCGCCGCCGACTCGGAAGAAAACCAAATATTCGCAACTCTGAGCAATAATCTCGCAGAAATCCGTCAAGATAAGAGTGTAGTAGGATACATAATACGAAACACAACTTCAGCAACAATAGATCTAAGAGAACCAGAAAGAATTGTGGAATACGCCATCTTTTCATCTCAGGTACTAGATTCCTCCCGAGAAATATCAGAACTATTCAAACTGGGAAATATTGAAAGCATCCTAATAGAAGGCAAGGAAAATAACGCTCTCTGCATGATAATGGGCGGAAATAAAATCAGCATATTCATCGAGAAAGATGCAAACCACTCTAAAATTCTGAAAAGAGTTTCACCCTAAACTAAATTAATCCCACACTTTTTCCGTTTTTTTGTCAAAAAAATAGTCAGTATTCTCAAGCTGCTTAGCACCAAGCAAGCGGTCAAGTCAACAAATTTTTGAAACCACTGTTGATTCTTAATCTTCCCTTTTTCTCATCAATCTTAACCAAGCTATATGTAGTCAAAAACAATGCAAGCTCTCGAAACTTATGCTGACTCAAATCTAGACGAAGTAACAATTCTTCTGTTGCATGCCATCTTCCATCACTGAGTATTTCCAAAGCCATCGATATCTTTGACAAGAGCCTTGCACGCTCCTGTATGTTTGTGCTTCTCACTATTTAAATGCCTTATGAGGTTATCATTTAGAACTCTCTTATAGAAAACTATAGTTATTATCAATGCGTTAATTCAAACGCCTAAAAGGTTTAACCTTCTTTCCATACATACAGTTGCTGTGGCATAGACTCTGAATTAGTCGTTACTCTTCGAACTGCATGAGGAAGGTTCGTAAGTTGTCTTGGGCTTTCCATGTGCTGAAAAAATTAGCCTTTTACAGTTAACCTTTAATCTCCATTCATCGTTTAGTTCCCTTGATTGCGGTTTTATCTTAAGCGTAAACGACAGGTAAGGAAAATAAGTATGAAAAGATCAAACAACTATCCACAAGTCACTCGAAAACTTTAAATTCGAATCATGAAGGGAATTAGCAAAATGCATAAGAGATTATTAATCCCAGGTCCAACAGAGGTAAGCCAAGAAATTTTATGCGAGCAAGCCCGCCCGCTTATAGGTCATAGAAGCAAAGAATTTTCAAAACTGTATGGTGGAATCACAGAAAAACTAACACGGTTCTTCGAGTTGCCATCAGAATACAAGCCGACAGTTACAACAGCCTCAGGGGCACTATGGTTCGATATAGTCGGTAGAAGCATCGTAAAAAACAAAGCCCTGGTCTGCGTCAACGGTGCTTTCTCCGAACGCTTCGGAAAAGCCATTCAAGCGTGCGGCAAGAACGTTGATTTCCTAGAAGTAGAATGGGGTAAAGTAGTCAAAATAGATGCAATTGCTGAAAAGCTCGAAACTGGCGAATACGACACTGTAACAGTATGCCATAATGAATCCTCAACAGGCGTGCGAAGCTCCATCCACGAAATCGGAAGACTTATCCGCAGAGACTACCCCGACGTGATGCTAGCAATAGATAGTGTTTCATCCATGGCAGGCGACAAAATATTGCCTGCGGAAATAGGCTGTGACGTAATATTTGCCTCAACCCAAAAATGCTTTGCGTTGCCTCCAGGTTTAGCTGTTGCACTCGTAAGCGATCGCGCTTTGAGAAGAGCGATGCAAGTTCAATATAGAGGTGCTTACACTGATCTCGTAGAAATCTTCGAATTCGAAAAGAAGAATCAAACACCATCTACCCCTAACATCGCGCTGTTTTACGCGCTGGACAGACGCATGGACTTATTGATAGAGGAAACTTATGATAAGGTTTATCAGCGACACAAGGACATGGCAGAATATGCGCAGAAGTGGGCAAAGAAACATTTCGAACTGTTCCCAGATCAAGGTTGCGAGTCAATCACGGTGACTTGCGTCAAAAATACCCTTGGAAAAAGCTTTAGGGAGCTAGACCGAAAACTCGCGGAAAGGGGCTTCATTATAGGAAATGGCTATGGCAAACTGAAAGAAATAACCTTCCGCATTGGACACATGGGCGAATGGAACACTGAAGGAGTCAAGCAGGTACTTTTCCTTATCGACGAAATTTGGGGACTAAATAAGTGACATTCAAAATGCTGATCTGCGACGAAATCGCAGACGAAAGCTTTAGGTTACTTGGAAAAATTGCGAGCTGAACCTATTTGGTGGATATCCGACCCTTTAAAGCCATACGTTACACTGAGAAAGCTGGTGATCTAGCTGATATTATTACTAAGCCATATGATAAAATCACTTTGGTAATGCAAAGGGAATATTATGCAAAGTCAGCTTACAATTACTGCCGTCTGGTTTTACCAGCAGAAAACAACAAATACGAAGCAGTGCAGCAACGAATCCAAAAATGGCTAAACGAGGAAATATTATCCAAAGATTCGGAGCCCGCAATTTTTGTTTCCAAGCAGGAGTTCAAATTTTTTGGAAGAATCTGCTCACGCACTGGATTAATTGCTGCTGTGCGCCTTTATTCTTATAATGAAAACATGGTTTTTCCCCATGAAATTACGTATGAAGAACCGAAAATGGATAGGTTGAACATGCTACGTGCGGTTCAGAAAGATCTTGAGCCTGTTTTTCTAATATACTCAGACCCTGAGCATATCACCGTTGATTTTTTCAGTGAAATCACAAGTGGGAAGCCTACGGTGGAGATTGAAGACTCTTTTGGCGTGAAACACGCTGTCTGGAGGGTAAGTGAACCTGAAAGATTGAAGATCGTGCAGAAAGCCATGGCGCACAAGCGACTGGTGATCACTGATGGTCATCACAGGTACGAAAGCGCTTTGGCTTACAGAAACGAAATGTTTGCAAAGGCTCAGTGGACAGAAGATTCAGCCTTCAATTTTCACATGTGCTACTTAGTTCCTATTCAAGAGGAGGGTCTTGTTGTTTTGCCTACTCATAGGCTTCTAACAGAATCCGAGTTAACTGAGGATAATTTGAAGACGCTTGAAGCTTTATTCTTCATTTCAGAAGTCGCGCCAACAGTTGAGGCTTTGGACGGTTTCCTTAGAGTTCATGAGACAGAGCATGCATTCTGCATTTATGATGGCTCGAGAGCCTACGGTTTGCTTTTAAGGGATGAGACTCGTGCCTCTGAACTTATTAACGCAGGTTGCCCGAAAGAAACGTGTCTTCTCGATGTTGTAATATTGCGGGATATAGTTTTCAAGCATGTGCTGAAAGTTGGCGAGCTGAAAATGGATGAACATATACTCTACGTGGAATCAACGAAAAACGCATTGGAAAAAGTGGACACTGGACAGGCAAAACTAGCTTTCTTGGTTAACCCCGTAAATCCAGAAACTGTTTGGCAAATAGCGCAGAAGAATTGGAGGTTGCCTGAGAAATCCACGGATTTCTACCCGAAACCAGTTTCTGGCTTAGCAATGATGGATGTTTCATCTGAGGAAAAACTATAGTCCACAGCAGCTACTCCATATCTCAATCAACTCGCTATTGATTGTGCCTTTTTGGAGCCTTTATTGGATTCTCACACGGCGAATTCAAGCTATCTATTAACAGATTCCTATCAGATTTTACCTGACGAACTTGGTTTTGCGTTTCTTAAATTTCTTCTTACAACCAACACTACAAAAATGGTAAGTCTCGCCTTCATATGTAATTTTATACTTGGCCGTGTTTTCATCTAGAACCATGCCGCACACGGGATCTCTATACGTTTTCGTCAGTCTTAACCTCTCGTGGAAGATTATATTTTCCCCCTATTATGGTTAGCGGTTAAACAAGTAAAAACAATGGCTGCAGTTTAACTAGTGCGCTCAGCAAAGACTGTTTTAGATTATCCTAATGAACTGCACATTGCTCTGAGGGAAACGAACAAGGTTCTCGCCGTGCTCAGACGGATACGTTTATATGACAAAATAACGGTTGTAGTGAACACTCAACCTTAGTGGTTAAAAAAGGGACGTGTGAAATGTCAGTTTGGCATGGTAGTTTACGTAAAAGAAAACGCTCAGGTGGCAGAAAAAGAGCATATCGAGTAAAAAGAAATTTCGAGAAAGGTGGTTTTCCAGCAGAAACGATACTCGGCGAAACAAAAAGGCGCAATACTAGAGGGTACGGCGGAAAAATCAAAACCAAGGTTTTAAGCGACAAGTACGCTTCTGTGACTGACCCGAAAAGCGGTAAAACCGAAAAAACCGAGATTTTGCGTGTGGTCAAAAATAATGCCAATGTAGATTACGACAGAAGAGGCGTTATAACCAAGGGTGCGGAAATTGAAACCAACTTGGGGATGGCACGAGTTACTTCTCGTCCAGGCAGCGATGGGATTATAAACGCTGTTATGATAGGTGGCAAAGAGGACAAAATCTAAGCGACTATCTACTTTTTCGGTTCTTCGCTTCGAGTCTTTGAAAGCTGATTTGCGATTTTTTTTATCACTTGCTCTTTTGAGCCTTCCTTTTCAACCAGTATCATACCTGTCTTAAGCCAAGGGGTCTTGGGATAACCTACCTCAGGAGACACCTCGTGATTCAAACCGAGCTTTTCCACCGCAATTATGACTTCAGCAATTTTCGGGTGTTGAACTGACAAACCCTTTGGAACTCGCCTTCCGTCCCTTCTCGTTTTAGTCTGATCGAAATAGACTGGCCAAATAACGATTTTATCTTGTTTCCGCACTGGTTTTCCCCTACTATTTGTGAGCGTAATATACCGTTAACTTACCATCGTTCTTATCTATACGAACGAAGCCGAACCTTTCAAACTGTATCACGTCGCCTGGCTTTAACTTTTTGCAGGCGTTCTCCGCCACGCCTTCGTTCATAGACGCGTTGGGCATAATCACTTCGCAAGGAACCTCAGCGCCCTTTGGTATCCAATGAATAAGTTTAGCTTTATATTTCCTCGCATCCTCATAGGCTTCACTGCCGAACACTGTTTCCACCATTCTATCGTCTATGCTTTCTATTTTCACATTGAAAAGTTCAATAAGCCTGAGCATCTTACCCACCTCAGCAGAGACAGCGTCCCTCTTCGCAACCCAGAAAAAATCTGTCGCTTCATTTCCTTCGGGCGTCATTGTGTACTCTCTGAACCCCATTTTAGGCTTCTCAGGATGTAAAGGAAGCTTGGCAGTAAAGACTTTTGGAACAGCTTTGACTCTCAACTCTATTGGCTCTAAAACGAAAAAGTACCTATAGCTTTCAGGATCCAGTATCTTCCGGTTGTAGGCATACAAGTTCTCCCAGCTTAAAGTCACATCAGCGGTTTTAGGCCCGACGTCAATTATCATTTTCTTAACGGCGCCGGGCGTTATCCCCCGTTTCCTTAGAGCAGCAAAAGTTGCAAGTCTCGGGTCATCCCATCCCATATAGATGCCTTCACGTATGCCCTGAATAATTTTTGATTTGCTAAGAAAAGCGCCTGCTATCTTCAATCTGCCGTAGTGTATGGCCTCAGGGTACTTCCAACCTAAATGTTTGTACATATATTCTTGCCTGACCTGATTAGTCAGGTGCTCCTTGCCTCTGATCACATGAGTGATTCCCAACAAATGGTCGTCTATGCCTGCAGCCATGTTGTACAAGGGCCAAACGCGGTATTCACTGCCTACTCTCGGATGTGGATACCTCTCTGAATCAATAATTCTAAGCGCGGGCCAGTCCCTCACCGCAGGATTCGGATGCTGAACATCGGTTTTAACGCGAACCACGGCTTCACCTTCGCCGTAACCTCCGTTCAACATACGTTGCCATCGCTCCAAATTCTCCCCTGCTGAAAAGCCTCGACAATCACATGGTTCTTTAGCAATAGACTTCTCCCGAAACTGCTCCGGGGGGCACAGGCACACGTAAGCGTTGCCTTCACGTAGAAGTCGCTCGGCATATTCATAATAAATGTTGAGCCTGTCGCTTTGAATATACTCCTCATCAGCTTTACATCCCAACCAATCAAGGTCTTCTCGAATGCGGTCATAAAACTCCAAAACAGGCTTTTTCACTTTAGGATCTGTATCCTCGAAGCGTAGGATGAATTTGCCCTCGTACAAGCGTGCGTACTCATGACTCAGGATGATCGCTCTTGCTGAACCCAAGTGCAAAACGCAATCGGGATTCGGAGAAAAACGTGTAACGACTTGTTCGTACATGTCCGCGTTCGGCAACGCTGGAAGCAGCTTATCTTTCTCCAATGCTTTTTCTTTCTTAAGAGCATCGGGCCACTTTTTTTCAACCCTTCGCTTCTGTTCGTCAAAGGAAAGGCTGTTTACCTCATCAACCACCTTGCCGATTAAGCCCAAGAGCTCTTTTGACTTCGTTTTCAGCTCTTGTCTTTCGCTGATGATTCGGCCCACAAGTGCGCTTGCTTGAGCTTTTCCACTGTGCTGCAAAGCGTTTAGCAAAGCAGCTTTTAGAATGTCTTCTCTTAGGGCTTTATCGTTTTCCAGTTTCAAGTGTTCTACTCTCGAATGTTAAATGGTTCTTTTAATCAAGAATTCAGCGAACGCTTTTAATTTTTCCTTAGCCTTGGAAGCAGGCAACAGTTTATCAACTTCGTTCCAGCTTTCTTCAACTATCCGAGTAGCGGTACACTTAACATATTCTATTGCATCGTATTTCTGCATCAGAGCTATCGCTTCGTCACGGAGCGTTTGGTCTGAAGTATGTTTGTTCAGGATCTGAATAAGCCGGTTTCTATCTGCGTTGTCTGCGTTTTTCAATGTGCGAATAACCATTAGTGTTCTTTTCCCCTCAGTTATGTCCTGTCCGACGCCACCCTTCTTCTCCCCAAACTCCTTACCCGTCAAATCCAGAACGTCATCTTGCATCTGAAACGCTACTCCTATGCTCTCAGCGAAACCCCCAAGTTTTTCCACCAGTTCATTGCTGGCACCTGCAAGTACTGCCGAGATTTTAGCTGACATTCGCGCCAAAGTTCCAGTTTTGTACGCGCACATCTGCAGATAATTCCCTTCGTTCAGGTTATCCGCGTTTGCTATACCCCTATGCCATGTAATATCCATAGCTTGTCCCAAACTTAGGTTTATCATCTCCTGCACGTAAACCTCATAGATATCGCGAAGCGTTTCCGCTGATAACTTGGCTTTTTTCTCCATCAGTGGCAAAAGCGGTAGGTAGTACATAGCGTTTCCCGCGTTCACAGCTATGTCTACGCCGTAAATCTTGTACGTGCACGGCTTCCCTCGTCTAAGTTCTGAAGCGTCCTCTATGTCGTCAACCATAAGGGTGCCGTTGTGCACGACCTCTGGGATTATAGCTAAGTCCAAACAGTCTTTAGAGTTCTTACCCAGCGCCTCGCAAATTAGCAAAAACAAGGCTGGACGCCACCTTTTTCCACCTCTTTCCAAAATCTCCCAGATGGGCTCAGAAATCCCCTTGTTCAAAGCCTCCAAGTTGCTACTGAACTTAGGTGGATTAACCTTGAAAAGTACAGATCCTTCCGTAAACTCTCTTGGAATATACTTCTCAATCGTCCTATCAATAAGGGGTGCTATTTCTTGAAGGAACTTTGTAATGTCCACGCCTAACGCGCTCCTCTCTTGGCGTAGGCCTCCACATTGAAATCTCTTGTCTTCAGCCATTCAGCAGTTTTACCCGTTACCACCAGAGGTGTCTTTGTCAAATCTTGCACTTTTTCCGCACCTACAAGAAACATGATGTTTCTAAGTTCTTCAATCAAAAACGAAAGCATACGCTCTGTTGCTTTAGCATTCTTGATTGCGGCTTTTAGTGCCGGCTGACAAACACTTGCTAAACAAGCATTAAGCGCTAGAGCTTTAGCCACGTCAATACCACTCCTTACCCCACCAGAAGCAATAACAGGTATCTTAACCGTTAGAGTTGCTTCTGCAAGGCTTGCAGCGGTTGGGATTCCCCAGTCCCAGAAAACGTCACCCAAAAAATGCTGAACGCTACCTGTCTCTGAGCGATAATACTCAACGGCCGCAAAGCTTGTTCCTCCTGCTCCGCCAACATCTATCGCTTTAACACCTGCTTTTTCAAGTTTCTTCGCGTCTTCAGCAGCGATGCCAGCGCCAGTTTCTTTAACAATAACTGGCTTATCAAGTTCCCCCGCGACTTCACAGATTCTAGCGAGAACTCCTTTGAAGGCCGTTTGCCCTTCAGGCTGAATAGATTCATGTAAAGCGTTCAAATGCAGAGCCACGGCGTCAGCGTCTATCATCTCAACGACTTGTTTCACCTCTTTCACGCCATATCCACGGACAAGCTGCACTCCGCCTATATTAGCGATTAAGAAGGCTGTGGGCGCCTTTTTTCTCGCTATCGCAAAGGTTTTCGCGAGCTTCGGTTTTTCTATAGCTGCGCGTTGGCTGCCTACTCCCATGCCCAACTGAAGCCTTTCTACGGCTTCAGCGATTGCTGCGTTTATTCTTGTTGCCTCCGCTGTTCCCCCAGTCATCGCTCCTACAATTAATGGGGCAGAAAACTTATGATCGAAAACCGTAGTTGAGATATCAATTTTGGCTTTGTCAACTTCTGGCAAGGCTCGGTGAACAAACTGAACGTCTTCAAAGCCTGTGGTGACTTTTCTGGCTTGAGCCTTCTCTTCCAGGCAAATACTAATGTGTTCCGCTTTCCTGTTTTCCGTCTGCTTACCCAATTTTACGCCTTCTCTATGAATGTACCTTCTACTTTTTCTCCCACAAGAGATTTGAAAACACGGTTCGGCTTGGAAGCGTTCACTATTGCCACTGGAATCCCCTGCTGCAGGGCTGGAACAAGCTCAGCTATTTTGCCAAGCATGCCACCTGTAACGTCAGGTGCACTAGAACCATCTAGTTTTGACTTGATTTTTTCAAGTTCATTCAATGTCAAATGAGTATACAATTTGGCGTTTTTTGTCACTTTGGGATCTGCATCGTACAAGCCATCAGTGTCCACACCTATCACTATCTTGCCAGCGCCGAATTTCCTTGCCAAATACGATATAATTTGGTCGCCGGAAAGCACCGTGAACCCTAATTTCTCGTCCAAGACGGCATCGCCATATAGAACGGGGACGAACCCCATCTTCAGCAATGTCTTTAAAGCCGTGTCTTCACAGAGTTTGATCATACCGTTCTCAGTCACCATACAACATGAGGGTGCGATGCTAAAGGCTGGAATGCTGTGCCACACCAAAGCGTCCATAACCAAGCCGTTCAAAACGGTCATTACATGATGGGTTTCGGCGAAACCGATCTTCTGGGCGCCATCTTTAAAGCCTTCTTTTATGCCGTATTTCTGGGCTATGGGGTGCCCGAAGCTTCCACCCCCGTGCACCATTATCAGGTTTTTCACACCTGCTTTGTGGGTTTCTTCTGCTAAACGGTTTATGACTTCGGTTCGCGCAGCTAGTTCTCCGTTCTTGTCTGTTATAACTGAACCGCCGATCTTCAGGATTGTAGGTTTTGCCTCGTTCAATTCTTGCATTTCTCCAATTTGTTCTATTTGTTTACATTTGCTTTTTAATTACTATGACAAGATCATTCTCGATGCGGACTATATCTCCTGTTTTTATTTTTAAAATATCAATCTTATCCACACAGGGTATCTCCGATATTATTGCGCCAACAGCCACAACGGTCTCGCACTCTTTATTGATGATTCCTGTTGGTGCTTTACCATTCTTCTTCAGCCTGTACAGAGTATAGGAGCCAACTGTTGATCCTTTCCCGGTTGGAAAAACCAGTATTTTACCCTTCACGCTTCTACCTTGAAGTTCATGTCCTTTCTCGATCACTTCGCCAGTGTTCGGGTCTACTCCACCGTAAAACGAAATTGGTTGCGACGTTGCCAAGGCCTCTTCCTGCGTCGTTCCTTTGGAAATGATCCTTCCTTTCAACTCCATTTTCCCGTCACCGCTGCTTCTACGCATTCTTCCAAACTGCCCATCTTAGTGAGCATCTTGTTATGCCTTGAATAGTAACATCCTTTCGCTGAGGTTGTTACTACCGACTTGAATCTTCCCTTCAACGGGGCTACCGCCATGCAAGTGTCGCAGGCAAATTTTCCCCCTGCTCGCTCAATTACTTCGGTATAACCTCGCTTATCCGCCAACTGCTTCGCAAATCTTGAAGTTGCAACCCAAAATTCCGTGTCAGAGACTATTTTTTTGCCTTTAAGCAGCTCTGCTATATCAGCGATTTCTTTAATTGAACAGTGAGGACAACCTACGCAAACAAAGTCTATGTCCACAACTTCATCGTTAATGTTATCATACGCATCTCTGATGTCCCTGTCTTCGACTGTAACCGTGTCTTTCGGAGGCTCATACTTTTCTGAACCGGGAGTGATGCAATGCAGGTAGAAAAGCGGTTTAGCTCCGTAAGTTACTACAGAAGCGCAGAACGACTTTAACTGGTCCACTTCAGCGTCTTTTACGCCAGTTATGTACGGGATTTTGTTTTCCGCCTTCTTCCCGATGCTATAGCCGAGAGCACCCCAATCAGAGAACTTTTCTAAACGTGCGTTTACTTGTACATGGATGTCTGGCACTCTATTCTCGTCTAGATGAAGCCCGTAGCACGGAGTTTTACCAATGAGAGCAGATGCAAGTGCTGAGGGTCCGCCTTCCCTGTTTGTTTTTGCGCCTATGACGGAGTTCGCAAAAGTCACGGCTGAAGACTCGGACCAGGCAACATGTTCGCCGTAACGGGGGAGATTACCTATCAAGTATGGCGTGCAAGTACACGATATTAATATGCCCATTTTCTCGAAGGCATCTATTACCATGTTCTGTTTTTCAGCGAATTCTTTGCTAATGCCGAGCTGTTGCCAGTTCTCCAGGTCCATGCCGGCCGGGTTCAAAGTTGTAAGTACTTTGACTTTTCCGTCTTTGGCGAGTTCATTTAGAAATTCCAGCCCAGCATCGCCAAGATTGTGGTATGACACACCCGCTACTTGAACCGAACCCACTTTTATAAGGCGCTCAGCACCATAAATATCGCCTAAAGCAACAAGGATTTCCATGGATTTTCTTGCGGCGTAGCCTTCTTCTCCGCGGAGAATTTTTTCTTCGTTTTCAGTAAGGTACATGGAAATCACAGGAACCTGTTCAGGTCAACTTTTCTGTAACGCTCTTTAACGAAGCTCTTATCTGTTTTCCCAGTGGGTATCGTAGCGTCTAACCCCATTTTGCACGTTCTTGCTTTTTTTCCCTCGGTTAAGTCTCCAGAAGGGTCAAGAGATGACCCTGGCTGATTTGGTATGATTACAGTGTTTTTGTCTGCTTGAAATCTTGTGGCGATAGCCCACTCTACATCGTTTGGGTTGTAAATGTCTATGTCATCGTCTACTATTACGCAGTGTTTCAGAGATTTGTGTCCTTCAAATGCTGCTTCAATAGCTTTCTTTCCGTCGTCCGGGTTTTGCTTCTTTATCTGCACAACCGCGTGGAGCCAACTGCAACCGCCCGGAGTGATATAAACATCACTGCACTCGCAGACTTTATTCACTTCGTTAAAGATTGTTGGTTCTTTGGGCATGCCCATTAAGAATTGGTGTTCGTGCCTTCCAGGAAGAATTGTTTGGTAAATTGGTCTTTCCCTGTGAGTAATACATTTGATTTCTATTATTGGTTGCTGTCTTATCTTGTCAATTGTTCCTGTTGTGTCGAGAAACGGTCCTTCTAGTGCTTTTTCTTTGGTTATTCTTCCTTCCAAAACAATCTCGCAGTTTCTAGGAATCTCAAGATCGGTGGTCTTACACTTAACTAACTCTGTCGGTTCCAAAGCGTTAGCCATTCCCAATTCATCAACACCTTTTGGCAAAGACGTGGCAGCAGCAAGAAGAACGGCAGTCGAGTTGCCTATACAAATAGCGATGTCAAGTTCACCGCCAGTTTTCTTTAATGCGGTGTCTGTTCCTCTATCTTCAACTATCCGAGCTACAAATCTGTTTTTGCCAATTAACATCAACCTATGAAAAGACATATTTCTACCCAGTTCCGGGTCCCGCACTATAGAGACAGCGGATGCAATATATTTTCCCCCGTCTTTCTCAGTGTATCGCATTATAGGCAACTTTGTCAAGTCAACTTCTTTCTCAATTATCTCTTGACATTCGCCATTTTCTACAATCTGAGGCGAAACAGGATGCTCTATTGCATTGGATAAATTACGCAGCAAATCAGCTTTCTTCGAGTTTAAAGCTTTGGCAATAATTTCTTTGGAAGATACAAGACCCGCTGCAACTGGGATGCTGGAGCCTTTTACCTTTTCAAAAAACACGGGTTTTTCTCCGAGCGCTTCTATTAACCCAGCCATCTCGTACTCTGTTGATACTTCCTTGGTTATGCGGGTTAATTCTCCGCTTTTCTCGAGCTTTTTCAGGAAACTTCTAAAACTCAATTCATGCTCAACCTTATTTCTCTAAATACTAATTGTTCTCTTATACTTTTTCAACCCCAATTCTTGTCCTCAGAACTTCGCACCCTTCTTTTTCGATGGCTCTAGCCACCTTCTCCTGCAGTTCCTTCGTCGGGGTTAGTGCGATCATACATCCTCCACCCCCTCCCCCTGTCATTTTGGCGCCAAAAGCGCTATTTTTCCTTGCTATTTTCACAAGTAGGTCAAGTTCCTTGCTTGAAACTTCAATCTCTTGAAGCAGACGGTGGTTCTCGTTCATTAGTTCACCTACCTTTTCAAGGTCGTGATTTTCAAGAGCTTTTCGCCCAGAATATGCTAGATCTTCTGCTTGCTTGAATATTTGATCGTATTTTTCTGGATTCTCCTTTTTGCGGCTAGCGACGCCTGCAACCATAGCTTTAGTGTCTGCAACCTTTCCTGTGCTGCCGATGACTATTTCAACCGGCATACGGAGGCTTAGTCTTTCAACGTCATCAGGTCCGCCAAAAATGTTCTTTTTAAACCACATCAAACCGCCATAAGTCGCAGCGGTATTATCAATACCCGATGGATTACCTGCGTACGCTTTCTCAGCCTCATACGCTATCTGATTGATTTTCTCATTAGAAAGACTCAGTGATAGTTCTTCCGCGATAGCCCTGGCGATAGCAACACTACTTGCCGCAGAAGCACCCAATCCGCTAAAACCCGGGAGTTTCCCGCCTACCCAAATCTTTAACGGCAGTTTTGGGTTAAATCCCATCTTTGTAAGCATACGCTCTATTGACTCGATTTGTTGAAGCCTTTTCTCTTCAGCGTAACCTTTGGCGGCTTTCCTGTCATCCTTAATGACAAGAGCTTTTCCTTTTCGTAATACTTCCGCGTTCGTGACGGAATCAATTGCTGAGACAATACCCGGCAACCCATGAACCACGAAGTGCTCGCCAAACAAAATAACTTTTCCGTAGCCAGATCCTTTACCCATTACCTATCACCTTAAAGGAATAGGTATTATAAGAATTGGATAAAAAAGTTCTTTTAAATGAGTAGAATTGAGCATAGCAAACTTCATGTATCTTTTGTCAAGAAAGCGAAAGGAAGCGGCTTTAGTTTTATTTACGTGGTGCGGGGTATCATTTGTTCCTGGTAGTTTTCTTCTCGTAGTACTTTTGGTATGTAGTTGCATGCTGGGTCGCTTTCGAAGAGGTCGCCTGTGTAGTATTCGGCTCTTG
>SMYP01000171.1 GCA_007050895.1 Candidatus Bathyarchaeota archaeon
CATAATTGCTAAAATAAAAAAGCCATCTTTTTCCTTAACATTGCCTGTATTTCTAATCTATTTCGCAATATTATTCACAATAATGCTAATTGGACTGGTAATATCTTACAACTCGTCTCCCTCTTTCCTCAACATCACGCTATATGAATTTCTTCTACCGTGGTTAGAATGAGGTGTGCCTCACTTTGCAGTGTTTAGTTTGATTGCGATAACAGCAGGAATTATAATGGTGCGACTTTCGTCCAAGTTAAAGTATGATGTGTTTTACTTCATCTTTTCAATTTTCATTGGAATAGGAGTGGGAACATTCTTAATTATATTCTCTTGGGCTGTTAGATTCTCAGTTTATTACTCGCCATTGCTCCCGTATTTGTCATTGTTTACTCTAATTGGGACATTAATGGGAATAGTAACAATTCAAATTGCTTGGTTAAGAAGAAAACAAATCTCCAACAACCACACCTGCATCTCAATTTCCTTGTGGATTATCGCATTCATAATCACAATATTCCTTTATGAATGGTCGACTTATATCCATCCGCCATGGTTCTAACAATCTTGTTATGGCCAAGAGATTAAGCCATCCCTTTTTCAAAGCTATTAAAAAAAGGGGAGAATGGGTGCGGGAGATATCGCCATTTCGAGGGGAAGTATTAGTCTTCGCTTAAATTATGGCAAAATTTCCGTTCAAACGTTAGCGTATACTCGATCGGACGTGTATTTACCCGTTTCCATTTCCTCTTCTATTTCCCGTAGCAGGAGTATTCGTTTGAACGTTGGTGGGTGTGTGGCGAACCAGCTGTTCATTTTCACCCACGTAGACTTGGATTCCTTCTCCATAGCCAACTGCAATTCACGTTCATCCAGAACTCCGTCCTGATCCAAGTCGTAGTACGTCTTACTCTCCATAATCTGACGAATCTCCTGTTTCGCCTGCGCCGGGTCTCCAATGTAGAACGCTCGGGCGCCCTCCGGAGCTTTGGGTGAAATTGACAAACCATACGTAATCTTGGCAAGACCGCTTTCTAAGCTTCGGGGTGACCCTGTCAAATAAGCAGAATAAGCGTCAGCATAATGCTCACGGAGTCTGCTGAGCCGCATCACACTGAGGAAAGTGATCATATATACCGCAAACGAGACAGCTCCTATGGCTATCAAAGCTACACCCGCGTTTCCCTCCTTGTTCCTTCCCCTCGAACGGGAACTGTATATTCCTGCTCGTAATGCAAACTGAGCGATCAAATAAGCTATTAATGGCAACGCTGAAAGCACCGTCATAACAATAAAATCCTTGTGCTTGATGTGCCCCAACTCATGAGCTATCACTCCTCGTGTTTCATCTTGGTTCAAGCTCTTCAATAATCCTTCGTGTATGGCAAGCGTAGCGCTCCTCGACGATGTGCCAAAAACAAATGCGTTCGGCGTGTTATTTGGTACAACAGCCAGTCTGGGCATTGATATCCCACTTTTATCCACTAATTCCTTAACGTTTGATTCAAGCCACGGGTTCTCGCCTGGCTTCAGGTAGTGCAGTTGAGACGTAGCTGCTACAATCGCTGGTCCTATTAGATACTGAAGCAATATGAACAGCCCTATGCCGCCTAATGTGAGAAGAAACCCCACCCACAAGTCAAATCCAAAAGCAAAATACTGCAGGAGAAATATGATCCCAAGCACGAATAAGCCGAATATAAATGACGCTATAAATATCGAGGTTCCCATAGCAAACTTGAGTTCAGAGAGCCTAGCCAAATTTTCGCGTCTCCTAATGGAATTGTCCATAAAATATGGAATTAAGTCTTTCTAAAGGAAAGCGGGCTCCTCATACTCTAGGCGACTATTTGACGCTTCAAATTAGTGTGTTGATCGTCTAGATTGGGTAGGCTCCACATATCTTGCAGAACTGGATTTTCGTTTTAATGTAGCTTTTGCAGTAAGGACATTGGATTCCACCGTTATCTGGGTAAACTTCTGTGGGTTTCCCGAAGAGTTTCCTGAAGTGCTCATAGTAAAGTAGTTGCTCCTTGTCCTGTATTCTTACGTCGTCCTCTGAGAGAATCTTTGCCCTTTTATCCTCGAACTCAGCGTCTGAAATCATATCGTTGAAGTAGGTTCGCAATACTTCAGTGCCTGTTCCCGCCTCTAAAGGCGCTTTAGGTCGCCATATGACATCTGTGGGGATTACGTCTTCATACGCTTTTCTCATTATCCATTTGCCGTATTTTACGCCTTCGCGCATGTTAATCTTGAACTTGATAGGCAGTTTTTTCGCCCAATCCACGAATTCCGAATCCAAGTAGGGTGCTCTTATTGTCATTCCGAGAGACTCTGCCATGGGCATTGATGAGAAACCCATTTCCGCCCACATCTCTTTCTGTTTCTGTGCGAACTCGGATTCGGATAGGTGGAACTGCCAAGGGTATCCAAAAAGTTCGTCCAGCGCGTCTCCCGTGAAAACACTCTTAAGACCTTTTTCCTTGAGAATTGTTAAGCCAATGTAAACTGGCATGCTGTTTCTTATTTCCATAGGGTCATACTTTTTCAGGGCTTTCACGACCTTGGGGGCGTTGTTAAGGACTTCTTCGCGACCGAACATGTAAGTTTCATGGTTAAGCTTTAGGAAAGCCACCATTTTCTTCACATACTCTGTGTCCTTCGGATTTCCATGCTTGAAATGCATCGTCAAACACGGAAGACTTGGTTTATATTTCACTGCTTCGTAGGCTATAATTTGTGTGTCTGTTCCAGCTGAAAATAGCATGGAGTCTCCCATGTTTTTTTGTACAATCTTGCTCACCAAGGTTCGAACTTCAGGCAAAATTTTGCTGTACTCTTGTGAATTTAATGTCATGTTTTTCCCTCGCGATTAACATTGTTTGCCGTCTCCCGGTATTTAAGTCTATCCGTATGCATATAAAAGCCGATAAAATATGGACATGTGTATCAAAGTCAATGTAAATAATGGACATGCATCATAGAGAACCCAGCTTCAATCAACTCGCTGTCAAGCAGTTAAGTTTAAAAGTTTTCAGGTTCCGTTCTTACTGAAGAGCTCCAGTTCAAATCAACAACAAAACACGCGCTAAAAGGTGAAGGGTTTGAAGGTAAGTCTAATTCATATGAAAGTCCGCAGATCCTTGAAAACCAGCCTAGACGCAGCCACCAGTGCAATCCACAACGCTGCCAAGGAAAAACCCGTATTCATAGCGCTTCCAGAATACTTTTCGGTTCCAAACAACATGGAACACTTCGATTATGCAGAAAAGATTTGCAGAGAAACATGCGATGAAACAGTTCGCTTTCTCGCTAACATTAGTAAAGAACTTAAAACTGTCTACCTTCTGGGCGGTACAATGCTCGAAGAAGAGAACGGCAAATTCTATAATACGAGTACGTTGTGGCGAAACGGTTTGCTCATAGGAAAATATAGGAAAAGAAACCCAATTGACGCCGAATTAAAGGCCGGCGTGAGCAAGGGGGAAAAACCAGCTGTTTTCACCACTGAACACTGCAAAGTTGGTTTACTCGTGTGTGCTGACATGTTCGATCCACCCACCATAAAAGCTGTTGTTGACTTAGGTGCGGAACTTGTGTTCCTGCCTGTAGCTGCTATGGGCACTCACCCGCATGTGAAGGGACATCCCTTAACTGAGAAACTTTCTACGGAAAATGGTATTTACGTGGTAAAAGTGGGCAATGTCAGCTCAAACGCCCGAGGCGGAAGAAGCGCCTTCATCACGCCGTGGGGTATAGAACAGGAAGCCTCCGATACTGTCAAAGACTCAATAATGACAATAGACTTCAATATGCAAAAATTGAGAGATTACCGAAAATCTCTGAAAAGATGATTCCGGCTGTTTTCTTATTTTACTAAATTGCCAAAAGTCTATGGTTTGATAATTATGAAAATATTTTTTCCAAGAGACATTATGCGCCTCTCATTTTCCCTCACGTAAGGAAGTACACTCTTTTGCGAGAAGCTAGTCTGAGTAGATTTTAGCCCAGTTTTCTACTATGCGATTCATTTCCGTGAACTCATATTTTCTGAGCCACTCGCGGAAGACATTATTGTTAACTGCATAATTGCAAACCTGAATTGCGTTCTTTGAATCATGCACCAAAAGCAGTACTCCCAGCAGTTCGTGCTTGCTTAAATAAGCCACGGTTCTCAAAAGCGCGTCCAGCTTTTCATCCGTTGGCATCTCAGCGCTGAGCTCCACTACAACTGGTTTTTTTAAAATATTAAGAAAATCCCTTGTCAACAGATCTACCCAGTAATTTGTCAAGTAATCCCTCGAAGACAGCGGAACATGAAAATAATTCACCAGCTCAGCAATGCGCTCAAAATCTATGCCGAACCGTTCTTTTGCAAGCACCGGATCAGGAAACATCTCCACCGCAAAGGTCCCTTTAACCAAGCTCTTAACTGTTATAAGGAATCTTGTTATTTCTTGCGCTCGCCACTCCGTCCAATTCAATCCGCTCTGTCGCCACAATTCCACGCATCTGGGGCAAACACAGAACTCTTCCTCTGGAAAATGGTAAAGATTCAGAGTCACCCCTTCGACATTCTTTTTATCCAGTTCTGTAATGTAATCCAAAACTTTGTCTTTGTACTCTGGATTAGTCGGGCAAATATAATCGAAAGGCACGTTTATTTTCCTATTTTTCCTCAATGCCAAACCATCCTTAGAAACCGCCACTAAACTTGGTTCTTCCCTGATGGCTTTGGCGTCGCAGAAGCAAGTAACGTCATTCTGCATTCCTTCAGCAGCTGTGAAAACTGACCCGTCTGCTCGTTTCGAATAGTATACATGTAAATCGAAACCTTCAACTTTTTCCGGAGAGTAAGTGACCAATCCTATTTTCATGTCTGCCACCTTAGCGCGCAACAGATATATTCCAGCGGCTTATTTAACTGTTGAATCGCTATGGGGAAGCAAGAAACGATTATTTTAATCGACTATGCTAAATGTCCTCCCTGTACAGGGCTTATCTGCATCGGTGTTTGTCCACTCGGAGTATTAGAAGCAGGCGCAAATGGCAAACCCCAAATCGCGGATATAATCTCCTGTACTCGATGTGAGGTCTGCTCAAGTCTGTGCCCTTCAAAAGCGATTATTATAAATCAAGAACGTCTAAAAGACCAGTAACAGGTGGATAAGTTTACGAAGCAAATTGACCTCTCAGGCAACTTTGGAAAGCTCGTTTTGAAAGACAATGTTTTAGCCGTAATCTCCGACATCGAACTAAGCACAGTAAGCTCTGCCATTTATAATGGGGGCTTCAAAAAAACAAAAGCTATACTTAACGTACAAGCTACAAGCGAGCTCAGCGACAGGCAACTCCATGCAAACCCCCAAAAATTCATCGTCGACTCGGCAAAAAAACTCGGGGTCTCGAACGATTTCGTTGGCATGGTAACTGCCGCCGCAGTAGAAAAGTTCGCTCTAGCTTCAAAGAAAGATGGTGATCTAGCAGTAACTGTTGTTGCCACCGCAGTAGACACTGAAGGTAACACTTGTTCTCACGCCGAAACCGCGGGCGAATCGATAAAAGTTGAAGAAATGCTTGGAACAATAAACATAATGGTGGTAATAGATGGAAATCCGACTGAGAGCTGCTTAGTCAGCACCATACTGACTGCAACAGAAGCAAAAACAGCAGCGATGTGGGAACTGAACATCAAAAGCAGGTACTCTGGTCAAGTAGCCACTGGAACAATAACAGATGCAATCATCGTTGCTAAAACAAACCAAGGTGATCCCATAGTTTATGGAGGTCCAGCCTCAAAACTCGGTCAATTAGTTGGGTACTGCACAAGAAGAGCCGTGAAAGAATCCATAATGAAAGCAAATGCATACTTGTAATGAATATGGTAAAAATCGCATTTTCTAATGTGAAAACTGAAAACCTTAAATAACTTGAATTTATTCCGTGTACAAAAGTCACAATGTAATGGTGAGAAAAATTGAAGTTTGCCACCTTTCTATATCAACCCGTACCCGCCGAAGGCGTTGACATAAATTTCTATCGTATAAAACCAGAATCCGGAACAGTGGGCACACCAAACCCCAACATGTATACTAACATAGCTGTTTTCGGAGACAATACAATGGCACAAAAACATCCAGAGTGGATATCCGTTTCAAAGGATGGTCCAGCATTTCGTAGGCTGACAGCTCCGAAAGTCAACGGAATTAACCCTGGAAATAAGAGATACAACCTGAGATGGGACGTCATGTGCATGACAAACCCTGAAGTCAGGGAATACAATCTCAAATTAATCGAAGAGTGTGCTCATCATACTCCTGGAATAAGCATAAGCAGCCAGCACTTCGCGGACCACGGCTTCTGTGTGTGTCCTCGTTGCGTAGAGCTGTGGCGCCAAAGCGGGCTAAACTGGTATGACTGGAGAGCACAGACAGTAACAGACTTCTTAAAAGAAGTTAAAGACCACATTGGAGGCAAGCCTTTATACGTAAACATGCTGCCTGATCCCGTACTCGGAAGAGAAAGATTCGGCTACGACTTCGATGCTTTAGCCGAGTACGCAGACGTTTTCGTTATTCCGATGTTTTCAAAGGCGTATCCCTCTCCTTGGTACTGGGAGATGTTAGCCAGAGCATTCAAAAGCAAACTGAAAAAACCAGTATTCACAAACCTTTATGTCCGCGGACCAAATGACGACCCAAACCAGGTTCCAACCGTTGACCAATTGCTTACTGTAGCCGTTCGCATAGCCCGAACAGGCGTAGACGGAATAATCTTCTTGGCTGAAAACGCGCAGAGAATTAGAGACTTCCAGAAAGCCGCAGTAGAAAGCACTGACCTATTATCAGAACTAGACGGCTACGGCGGCGACGAAGTCCTTGACTTAGTTAACAAATGGAAGTCGTTATTCTAGGCTCAGCTTCATCTTTTTAATTTTAACATTTTTTGAGTTTTGATTTTTCTTTTATAGTCACTCCTTTGTTTTTTTGAAGTTTTTTGAATAATAACGGGCTCAGCAGTATAGAAATTAGTGATTCGGTTCTTTTGGGTTTTGAACCATTTTTGTCTTTCTTATTAACGCGAGGGCAGCTAGAACTACAACTATAATGCTGAGTGAAATGGTGAGTGAAGATGTTGTCATTCCTATGGGCGACAATCCTAGGAAAAGTCCTGACATTCCAGCAATGCTAAAACTTAGTGCCACGGATAAAACGGCTTTTTCAACTATGTCTAGTTTTCCCTCTTTAAATAAAACGTTTACTAGACAATATCCAGGCGCTATTGCGACAAAAATGAATCCGAACAGGATTGTGAATACGGAAAATGGTGAATCGTTAGGGATGAAGTATACAAAAAGTAACGTTACAACTGTGTAAAGGACGATTATTCCAAACCAGCTGGAGTGTTTCACCTTTTTATCCTTCGATTAAACAGAGAAATTTTTACAAAAAAATGAAAGGATGGATTTTAGAGGAAAATCTTGTAGATCGGATGCTGCTCATGTAGCGGTCTAATGCCTTCGTCACCCATTGCAGATGCGACGTAAGCGTCGACTATTGCAATTGCGGGGAAGACATAATCTGCCTGTTCAGCTGGTCCGAACATCAGCCAGTTGGCTCCCATTGTCTGCATTATAGCGTTTGTTGCTGTTCTGGTTCCTAGCCTGAACTCCTTGGCAAAGTTAGCTTTGACCCATCCCATGGTGGTCACTACGTTTCCAGTTCCCAATCCTGTGGGATGACCAAATTTCTCTTTGATTTTTGGTATTGCTCCTACTGCTGTCCCCATGGTCGGTTCAAATGCGGGAATAGCTGTGTCAATTAATGGTTTTGTGATTCCACCTTTGTCAGCGAGTTCCAAGGCTTCTACCAAAACCTCCATCTTCCCTTCCAAGCTGTTATCTTTCGGATTATCCGCAAGTACTATGGACATTTTTATTCCGCTGTCCTTTAGCACTTCCAGTTCAGGGTCTCTAACGCCTTTGTAGACTGAGTTATAGAGGCATCTGTCTTGAAGTCCCATGTTCTTGGCTAATTCTGCTGCTTTCATGCGAGTTCTTGGACTCATCGCATCCAGCATCAAGGGCGCTTCGCTGTGTTTGGCAACGAAATCAATGTATTTTTCGAAAGCCGTTTCTGTTGTTCCAACTATATCGTATGCAAAAGGAACTCCTGTTAGATCACTTAACATATCCATTTTATTGATTATGTTTTCAGCTTGCTGAGCATCAAATATCCCTTGGTTTGCATCTTCAACCATTTTTTGGCCTAGCCAAAAAATTGAACCTATCAGAACAGTGGGTAACTCTCCAGGCTGACCGCCTATTTTCACTTTTCCTACTTCATAGACTTTTTGTGGTGTATTGAATTTGTGCATGTTGCCTCATCCAAGTTATGAGTTTAGTCTTAAGCTACTGCTTGCTTGGCGATTTCAACGCCTTCCTCTTTGTTCTTGCCGAATTTAGCCCCGATTGCTTCCGCGTCTTCTTTTTTGATTGCAGCTCCGCCCATGATTATTATCAGTTTATCCTTGAGCCCGGCTGCTTTCAGTGCTTCATCCAGTTTTGCAATGTTGTTCTTTGCAGGTACCGTGTTAACTGAAACCGCCAGTATATTTGCACTTGATTCCTTTATTTTATCAACGAAAACTTGCGGGGCTACACTTTTTCCTGCGTCAACTGTTTTGAATCCGGCTCTTTTCAGTGCTTTTCGAACTGCTTCTTTAGCTGTGTCATGCATGTCGGGTTCGATGTTGCCTATGACAACTGTGCCAATTGGACTCTCTGGTTCTGGAGGCTCTTTCTCCATCATAGATTTAAGCCATGACATTTAACATAACTTCCTTTTTAGTCTTTTATACCTTCGATTTTTATATTCGAATTCTATATTTAAACTTTGACTCAGTTACTACAATATTGTTTCAATAAGCAAAGATGAATGTTTAGGAAGAAAAAAATGCTCAAAAAACCAAATAAGTATCTGCTTTTGTTTCTTGTTTTGGCATTTGCATTCGTATACCGTATTCTGTTGTTGCATTGGGAAACTTACCCGCCTGGAGCTGACATAGGTTTACACGAAAGCGTGGTAAATTCAATCATTTCGTCGAGAAATACAGATTTCCTATGGAACAATTATCAGATGGGTGGTGGTCTTTCTCTAACTTTTCCAGGATATCACATATTCGTTTCGCATATAATACTAATGACTGGAATAACTGATTATCTGGCTCACTCCTTAGTTGCCGCGTTTTTTTCTTCATTTATTGTTTTATGCGCGTTCTTGATAGGGAGACGTGTTTGGGGAGAATCAACTGCTTTTATAGTTGCTTTTTTGGTGGCAATTTCAAGGTTTGATGTAGAGATGCTCTTATGGGGTGGCTTCCCCAACGCAGTAACTCTACTGCTGATTCCCGTGGTTTTTTATCTTTACTTGGAAAAGGAGCGTTTTTCTTTAGCGCCTTTTCTGTTTACGACATCACTTCTGTCTGGAGCCATTTTCTTCACCCACTCCCTCAGCGCAGTTATGTATATTTGCATAACTTTTTCCACTGTAATTATAGGGGCGGTTTTTTCCAAGAGATTAGGTGTATCAAAAAAGCATCTTCTCATTTGGCTTTTGCCAATTTTTATCGGAGCAACAATAGTCTCTCCATTCTTAGTAGAAGCTGTGCCTGCATACTTAGGTGAAAATTCGGGCGGTGTGTGGGATATTCAACAAGCAATTCTTTCAACGAGAGTGCTACCTCTGGAGTGGGTAGTACCTCTTTTTGCTTGTGTTATTTTCTTTTTTATATTCTCTAAAAAGTATCTAGGCAAATTTTTGTCACTTCAAGCTTTGTTCCTTACATTATGGCTTTTAGTGCCCATGTTGTTTACCCAGGCGTTCTTAGTTGGGTTTTATACGGATTATAATCGATTTTTATATTTCATAATCTTGCCTCTTGTACTTCTTATTGCAATTGGGATTGACCATAGTGCCGGCTTCTTTGCACGCATAACCGATACTTACCTGTCTTTGACAAAGAAAACATCTCAAACCAAGAACAGCAAAAAAATAAGTTCCAGAATAGTGGTGAACCTGTCTCGTAAACGCATATACGCAATCTTTGCTCTAAGTTTCTTGATTTTTTCGTTCTTGGTGGTGCCAATCTTTCTGAATCCAATTCAAGGTGAAAAAATACAAAGCTTCTATCAAACAATGAACGACTCTGGATACGAGGCAATGCAATGGGCTCGTCAGAACACGCCAGCCGAATCAATTTTTATTTCCGACGCTTACTACGGATGGTGGTTTTCCGGTTTTGCACAACGCCCAACTTTAAGTGCTGTTGACCCTCAATATTTGGCGCTATCCCGTGAGTTTGAAGGCGCAAAGGTTGCCAAAAGCTTGCTCGACACGAATTTCATTGTAGATAACGGGTTGATTCAAGTCAGAGAGGATGGTGGTTACATTGGTAGGCATAATCCTGTGATTCTGGCTAAGCTTAATTGGACATATTTTCCTTACCCGTTCTTGAACTTCAACAACAGCAAAACAGAAATTAAATATCGCGTTGACGATAATCTTAAATCAATATATCTTGATCAGCTTCAAGTAACAGAAATGCGAGTGGAAAATGACACTACGCATGCTGTTATTATTGTGAAGAAAGGAAATGGTTTCTTTAATTATACTCAGTTGACAACTGTTTATACTGGATTGAGTTTTATCGATATGTCTATTACTTTAGAAAGTACCTTTGATGGTGTTTTTTTGGATTGGCTTGATTTCACTGTTAATAGCAAAGGCAAAATGTTACCATTGCAAAATAATACAATTGCCTTGCTGGATGAAGGAGTTAAAGCTTTTGGTCAACTGATTTTTGAAAAAGAACAGCCGAATGTTGATTTGGTTAATGCTGAAAACCCCTGCATTTTAGAATTAGATTATAATCTTCAAGGCAAAGATAAAATAGAAATCCAGATGGCAATAAGCGCATATTCGGTTACAGATAACCCCGACTTTTATCAGTCTCAAGAAAGAAAGGAACAATATTTCAATGGTGAGATTGCCAAAAATATGCTTTCACATAAAGAGCCAAGTGATGTTCCTTCTTCTCTTGATGTTTTCGACTACAAGCAAGTCGTGAATGCTATGAACATCTCCTACATTGCTTGCCGTGATTCTGAAATATTGCCAAAATTTGTAAACGACCCTGCATTTAATTTGATGTTTATTAATGATGAAGTCGCCATATTCGTTGTGCAAAAAGATAGCGCCTAGGTGGGTACTGGCATACTCTCATTGACACTTGTTCCTCAACAGAGGAAAATCTTCGAGCTTGCCTTTGCAGTGGTTTTTTCAGCCTTGATTTTGGTTCTCTTCTATTCCGTAACATCAATGAACGGTTTGGTAATGGGTAACGACCCAGCTGTTCATATGGAAAAAGCTCATATTTTTCTGGAGACTGGTAAGATACCCCTGGAAAACTTGGGTTGGACTCCTCCTCTTTTCTCAATTCTGCTTGCCATGATTATCTCATTCACTGGTGCCACTGGCGTTTCGCAATTAATCTTTATGGAGAAGGCTTTAGCGGTGGTTATTGATTGGCTGCTATTTTTCTCAGTTTATTTAATTGGCTCAAAGTTTTTAGGTAAGAAAATTGGAGGTATCGCAGCTGTTTTACTCCTTTTCTGTGTTCCTATTTATGAGCTTAATTTGTGGGGTGGCTACACTACCGTTCTAGGTTTGGCGTTCCTGTTTTTGCTGCTGGTGTATTTGCCGTTTGCACTTAAAAACTTCAAGCATACCGTAATTGCTTTCTTTATGGCCTTTTCATTGGTTTTGTCTCATCAACTGACTGCATTTTTAACAGTTTTAATCCTTCCCCCGATTATCCTGTTCATGTTCATAAAGTCTCGCGGCACCCATTTTAAGGCATTAATCGCAGTGATTTTAGGTGGTGGAATAGCGTTTTTCCTCTACTATTCACAAGCAATGTTTCCCTACCTTGGTGTTCTTATTGAGCATGTTTTCTTCATGCAAAAAACTACTATGTATCAGATTCCTGGCACAACTCTCAGTGCTTTTATGTTAAACTTCGGTTTCATATTCGTAATTTCCATCGCTGGATTTGTTATTGCTTTCCTTAAGTTGAGAGCGAAGAAGGAACCCCTATTTTTTATTATACTATTAATGAGTTTCATTGTTCCATTCGTTCTGGCAGAATCCTACTTGTTTGGGCTGTATCTGCCTTTTCAATGGTTTATCTACTATTTGATGCCTCCAATTGTGGTTCTTGCGGCTGTTACAATAGGGTTCGCCGCTGACCAAGTTGTTGTCTTCTACCTCCAGCATAAGAAAAGTTGGAAGAAGTTACAGCTGCGAGCAATCATCCTTTCATTGGTTGTTTTGATGTGTTTGTTGCTTGTTGTTCGCTTTGGAACTGTCTACGGTAAAATCATGGAAGGAAGCGTGTACTATTCAACATCCGACATAAAAGCATACGATGCAGGCACATGGCTTAGAAACAGCTTCCCAGATGAAACAACAGTGGTTGTGACAGAAGTTCCTGGTTTCTGGTTTAGATTGTTTTCAGGCAAGACTGTAATAGCAGAAACCGATCCCATTATCGAAAGAAATGCTATAGCCTCATCTGTTCTGGAATTAGCTTATGAAATTGAACATCCGCTAGCTCTAGTCAGAGCCTACGATATGACGAAAGGTGACATTGCTGACGAGAACTACGTATCCATGAACGATGTTTGGCGCAGGGTCTCATATTCGGCGGCAGATGGAAACAAAATCTTGTATCGGACAAATGGCATTAGCAAAGAAATTTATTTATCCAATTTTACCAGAGAATCAATCTTCGAGGATCAAAGTTCTTACAAGAAACTGACCTTCAGCTACTTCAATGACGAAGTAAGCATCAATCAGACAATTCTCGTTCAGAACGACACATACCCAATAGCCGTTGCTTGGTCCCTGTCTCCCACGGAAAGTGAGATTACCGATGTTTCTTTGTACATAAGCACTTTCTTTGATCTTCAATTCTCATTGGAAGAAGCTTATGTCCCCGGTATTCTGGAATGGCAGAATCCTTGGAGTAACGCTTCCAATATAAAGGAAAACGAGTGGGCTGTTGTTAATTTCTCTAGTTCAACCTTAACAGGTAATTATCTGGGTTTTTACGACGAGACGGCAGCGGTTGTTTTCGCGCTGGACTTCCAAGAATTGCCTGACTGGGGCAACGTGGGCGCTCTAGAAAGCAATCAAATAGATGCAGTTCGGTTCCAATACAACTTTAACGAGATTGAAATCAACGAAACAACTTCTTTCTCTTACAATTTTCTTACTTTTTCGAAAACCAGCGCGTCCGAAATTCTAAACCTTAAAGATTTGAAAAGCATATTCGAGTTCAAGCCAACCAATACATTTGAACTGAAATCAAGAGACTATCACGACTACATAACAGATTACAACATAGGATTTTTGGTTTATGATAAAAACCAGCTTGACACTAAAATTATCCGCAGTAAACTCTTGGAAGTAGTCTACTCAAACGATCGCTATGCAATTTTCAAAATCGAAAGCCCTTCCTAAGGAAGCCTTTCAGGAAAATACAATGCAGACTCTGCCAATTATATCTGGCATTCACTCATAAAAGACATTTGAAACAGAAAAAAAGCAAAGCTGACTGCTTGTTTTAGTGAGAGCTTGTTTTAGTTAGAAATAGAAGTGAGTTTCTTTATTGTTCTCGTAGTACTTTTGGTATGTAGTTGCATGCTGGGTCGCTTTCGAAGAGGTCGCCTGTGTAGTATTCGGCTCTTG
>SMYP01000152.1 GCA_007050895.1 Candidatus Bathyarchaeota archaeon
AATAGTAAAAGAAAAAGTAGAGAACATAAACCGATACTCTTGCCTTTAGAGGTTAAATTGGTCCAACCAATATCTAATACTTAAACACTTAATGTCACCTGGTTATGCGATTTGCCTCTTTCTTCGCTCAACTACATTGATTCGTCTTTGACCCGCTTCAACCATGACTTCTTTGATAAATCCCTCATAGGTAGCTAGTTTTTTTAATGCTGTCAACCAAGCTGCAGCGTTTATCTTGGTATGAAATATTCGATCTCTCTGAACCGTAATTGCATTTTTTGGACAAATTTTTTGACATGCAGAACAGAAAACGCAGAATTGTGTATTCAACACAAGTCTACCATTCTCTCTCTTGATAGCTTGGGCGGGGCAGATGTCTTGACATGCTGTGCAATCTTCCACGCAAAGATTTGCTTCTAATTTCAACGTTCCCTGAAACGGCTTTTTTACTTCAATTGCCTTGAATGGACAGACGAATTCACAGCGTTTACAGTAAATGCAATTGGTTTCGTCAATACTTACGTCAATTATTTTTTCTATTCCGTTGTCTTCCGATCCTATAATGGATACTTGAATTGCATCTTTTGGGCATTCTTTTTGACATATGGTTCCGCATTCTGGTCTGCATCTAGACAATTGAGTGTATTCTGTTTTATGCAATGAATCATTTGGGAAATCAATGTCGTAGACTGCGACTTTTTCTTTTGTAACTGTTATGTCTTTTAACAAGGATGGAAAAGCTTCGTTTTTAACGATTGTTGAAATCTCTTTTCCATCAATTTTCATGGTTAAAGCATTCAAAGGGCAAAGAACCGCGCATTCACCGCACAGGATGCATTTTTCAACATCAAAAGTTATTGATGGTTTTTTAACCAGGATTCCATTTTTTATTGTTGCGGGGGAGTCTTTTATTGCGTCCTTCGGACAGATTTCAGAGCATATACTGCATCCATTGCATAGTTCTTTGTTCAGTGTTATCGCATAGTAATTTGAAAGGTCGTTCCTTTCAATCTTGATCTCTTTACCTTTTTCTTGTTTTCTTATTTGACCTCGCATAACTTTAACCCCCCATTACTTTTATGGCCTTTTCTTGATTGGCATCAAGATTGACGACTGTCACTTTCGTTTCTTTTGGAGTCAGAACTTCTACTGTTTTCTTTATCTCTTCTTCGGTGACTTTATCAACAATCTCCTGCATCTGCTTAATTTTCAAGGCAAATTTTTGGCCTTCAGCAGCGCTGATCCAAGCTAACTGAAGTCGGTTTTTATCAACACCTAGGTGCTCCATTTTCTTCCACAGTCTTTCAACGCGTTTCTTAGTTTGGTAATTAGCATTGATGTAATGACAATCGTTAAGATGGCAACCTGCAACTAGTACAGTTGCAGCTCCTCTTGCAAAGGCATGTTCAACAAACTTGGTCGATACCCTCCCAGAACACATAGTTCTGATTATACGGACGCTTGGTGGATACTGGATTCTACTGACACCCGCAAAATCCGCTCCCGCATAAGAACACCAATTGCAGCAAAAAGCGATGATCTTCTTATCCGCGTTTTCCTCAGTTGCCGCATCTATCTGAGCGAATATCTGTTCGTCGGTGAAATGTCGCATCTCAATAGCTTCTTTTGGGCACTCAGCACCACAAGTTCCACATCCCGCACAAGCGGCTTCAATAACCTCAGCTTCTCTTTTTTCCTTGTCCACTGTAATAGCATTGTAAGGACAAACGCGTGCACATAAGCCACACGCTATGCATTTTTCTGATTGTATTAAAGGAGTAATCGCTTCAACGGTTACACTTCCTTCTGCCATCAGAATGCTCGCTCTCGCTGCTGCAGCACTCGCCTGTGTCACACTATCTTTGATGTCTTTTGGTGCTTCAGCACAACCAGCAAGGAAAACGCCGCCAGTTGGGGTGTCAACAGGTCTTAGTTTAGGATGTGCTTCCATGAAGAATCCGTCTGAAGTCTTTGATAACCTTAAAAGTCGTTGAACTTTATCGCTGTCTTCTCTTGGTTGGAGACCTACTGATAGAACAACCATTTCTGCATTAATTTTGTACTTCTTGTTTTCGAGAGTATTCTCCCCAATTAGATACAAATTATGAGACTTCTTGTCTTCGAATATTTCGGCTGGCAGTCCCCGTATAAATGTAACACCCTCTTCTTTTGCTCGTCTAAACAAATCTTCGAAACCTTTTCCAAATGAACGAATATCTATATAGAAAACATAGATTTTGACATCTGGCCAATGTTCTTTAATGAGTAAAGCGTCCTTTATCGTGTTCATGCAGCATACATTGCTACAGTACGGATTGCCTCTCTTTTCAGAGCGAGAACCTATGCACTGGATAAATGCGACAGATTTCGGTATAGATTTGTCGCTGGGTCTGACTAGATCGCCGGAAGTGGGTCCACCTGCGTTTATTAGTCGTTCAAACTCTAATGATGTTATCGTATTGGGAAATCTCAAGTAGCCATATTCCGTCAAGGTTACAGGATCATAGACATCTAGACCTGTTGCAACAATGATTGTTCCAACTTCAAGAGTAATTTCCTGTTCTTGATCCTGGAAGTTTATGGCTCTTGGTCCGCATATATCTTTACATCGCGCGCAGGTATTATTTTCGAGCCCAATACAAGATTTTTCGTCAATTAGATAACGGGCTGGGACACTTTGGGCGAAAGGGATGTAGATTGCTTTACGTGAAGATAGTCCCAATTCAAATTCGTTGGGGACCTCTACTGGACATACTTTAACACAATCGGCACAGGCTGTGCAATCCTTAGTAACGTATCTGGGCTTTTTTCTAACCTTGACTATAAAATTTCCTATATAGCCTGAAACCTCTGCGACTTCACTGTTAGTTATCAATTCAATATTGGGGTGTTTACCTACATCTGACATTTTTGGGGCCAGAATGCAAATAGAACAATCCATTGTGGGAAAAGTCTTGTCAAGTTGAGCCATTTTTCCCCCTATACTGGGTTTCTTCTCGACAAGGTAGACCTTATATCCTGTGTCTGCTAAATCCAGAGCTGCCTGAATACCAGCTACCCCTGCACCAATAACTAGTGCTTTCCTAGCTACATTTACAATAGCTTCCTCTTGCGGTTCCAGAAGGACTGCTTTTGAAACTGCGATGCGAACCAAATCCTTTGCTTTTTCAGTGGCTTTCTCATGCTCGTACAAGTGCACCCAACTGCAGTGTTCTCTGATGTTGGCCATCTCAAACAAATACTTGTTTAATCCTGCTTCCTCGCAAGTCCTTCTAAATGTAGGTTCATGCAG
>SMYP01000149.1 GCA_007050895.1 Candidatus Bathyarchaeota archaeon
TATCATGAGTCAAAATGCAACACTGCTACTGTTGATGCCATTAATCCTATTCACATTCGCGTCAATTAATCCTACAAATCTTGTTCAGGGTGCAACTTCACTTTCAGTTTCAATTAACCCCACAACTGTTTCAATCGACATCGGCGAATACGTAGAATTTAACTCAACTGTAACGGGAGGAACTGCTCCATACTCATTTCAATGGTTTCTAAATGGTTCCTACGTAAACGGCGCAGCATCACAGTCGTGGGTTTTCAAACCACCTTCCAAAGGGACCTACAGTGTACATCTTAGAGTTAATGACTCAGCCAGAAATGTTGTTGAATCTGAACCAGCGCAAGTAATAGTAGGCGGGCATTCAATAATAGGCTTGTTCGGATATTCAAACTCAAGCCCTCAGGCAGGAGGCAGCGGGACTCAATACACAGTTTCTGGCTCGCGATTCAAGCTGGAACTGGAAGCGAACATCACCTCAATATCATGCTTGATTTTACAAAGCGATAATTTGCATCCTGATCAAATTTACAATTACTCTTTTGCCATTTATAGGGATAAAAGCGGATCCGTGGACAGACTTGTAGCCCAAACGCATGAAGGTCAAATGTCCTACTATGATAACGTTCCATTGTGGTATACGCTTAGTTTCCCTTCGGTTGTCCATTTGGAGCCCGGAGAATACTGGCTTGTGGAGGTTGATGATTCCACAGGACAGGTACTAAAATACAGCGATGTAATAGAGGGATACGAGAGTATGAGCAGCTTTGTCACTAGCATGATTTTTCCAAATATGTTACCTTCATCAATTCCCACATCAAATTATGTATACTGCATATATGCCTCTTGGAATGTTGATGTTGATGCGACCCTGTCTGAAGAGAATAATGTTTTCTCAATAGCATCAAATTCAACAATATCTTCTTTGGCTTATACATCTGAAGCAAATGAGTTAAGCTTCGAGGTTAGTGGTCCGGCCAGCACAACGGGCTATACAGAAGTCTTCATTCCGAAAAACCTGCTTCCGAATGTTGCCGGGGTAACAACAATCTTTGATGGAAAACAACTAAATTACTCTTCCTCTTCTATTGATGATTCTTGGTGTTTACACTTCGTATATCCTCATAGCACTCACGACGTAGTCATAAATTTACAGCCTACACCTGCACCAACTCCTAGTCCAGCACCCAATGCAGAACCTACTCCTACCCCAGAGGCCACTCCTCCTCCCAGCTCTGCTCCCACCACATCTCCTTCACCAACTCCTTCTCCACCACCCGAAGAAATACTCACAATTTCATACATCAGCATCGCAATCGCAGTGGTCATCGCAATACTAATAGTAGCAGTTCTACGATTCCGAAAATAACAAATAATACCTTGGAAACCAAAACATCCTACTAGTTTGTCTTGGTAGCATAGAAGCAGGAGTGAGGAAGCTGTTTCGTTTTTAGGATAATCCCATGTCCCACGTAACCTTTCCTCATTTTTTGGTGGTTCGCATTTTTTAGAAATACTTCTAATTGTGAATTATCTCTAATGCTGAAAATGCTGAACTGAAGAGATAACTGTTTAGTTTGATGAAAAAATGCAGAGAAAAAAAGGGTTTTGACAATCTAATTTAATATAGCCCGATTTTTGCTGATTTCTCTTTTGAGAACTAATGGAAAAGTAAGAGTTGAAATTATAGCCATTGCAACAATTGCATTGAATATTTCAGGTGGAAGCAATCCATATTTTTGAGCCAATAACGCAACCACAACATCCACAGACCCTTTTGAACTCATCGCCCAACCTACAACATATAGCTGCCGAAATGAAAGTTTAGAAAAAGGCTTTGTTAAAGCAACACCCATGATTGATCCTACGACTGTAATTAAAACAGCAAAACCCGTCAATAAAGGGTTCTCAAAAAGCATTGCCAAATTGAAGTTAAAACCTATATTGGCAAAGAAGAAAGGCACAACAAACGCCATAGAAATTAACCGAGTGTTTTTCAATAATTCATGTCTGTTTCTTCTAACTACCTTACTTAGCGCAAGCTGGATTAAGAATCCAGCGAATATTGCCCCTATCAAGTATCCGATAGACAGACTTTCAGAAAGAGCAGCCATTCCAATTAATACAATCAGAGCAATGGAAAAAAGTTCAGTTCCTCTAGAATCAGAGATAGAGTGAGCATGAATATAAGGTAAAACCTTCCGTAGAATCCAAACTGCAGCAAAAGCAACTGTGACAAAAATAGCTATCTGCAAAGGTAAGAAAGCTAAATCAACGTAACTTCCTCCCTGGATTAGAATGGTCACAAAACTTAAGAGAAAAATTTCCAAAACATCATCAACCGTGCTTGCGGTCAAGAAAATTGCTCCCAGTCGCGTATTAACCGCGTTCAAATCCATCAAAATCCCAATTATTGTTCCTCCAGCGGTAACTGATACGACTATACCAAAAACAAGAGCAACCGTGAAACTATAGTCCAACCAAATCAGAAGGATAATTCCAAGAGTCATAGGTGTGAAAGTAGCAGCTAATCCAATTAGTATGGATGTCCAAGCTGTCTCCTTTAAGAGTTTAGTTTCAATTTCTAAACCAGCCAAAAAAAGCAAAAATACAATTCCTAAAGTTGATAAAAGGTCAAAACCAGATAGAGCAACTGAATCAAACATCACCCTAATAAGCGGAAGTCCTAAAATGATTCCTGACATTATCTGACCTAGAATAATAGGGAGACCAATTCTTTTTAGCAGACGACTAAACAGGAATGAAGCAATCAATACTAAAAAAATCATTCCCAGAAGCCCGATGATTGTTCATCGCCTCCATTATCAACATCTTAATTTTATTGCTTGACAACCAGAACATCACATCGTGTTTTAGATGCAACATCCATAGAAACGCTTCCCATAAGAAACGACGCTGTTTTACCTAAGCCTCTATTTCCAACCACAACTAGGTCAATTTTCTCCTTTTTGGACATATCAATTAATGCCCTACCAGGATTTGAACCCTGAAGAGATCTATAGTTGTGGTCTATAGTCGTGCCTTCCAAAAGAAGATATACATCTTTCCGTATCCTATCAAATTCATACTCATTTTCTTTGGCGTAAACAGTGACTATGGTGATAGTTCCATCAAATTTTTTTGCCAAAATCATGGCTTCTTTCAAGGCCAGCATAGAATGATCCGAGCCATCGATGCCTACAAGAATTTTCATATGCTCTCTAATCAAATTAATCTCCCAATTTTACTATATTACAAACCTTTTTAGCCGTTTCTAAGAAAAAAATCGCGTCAT
>SMYP01000021.1 GCA_007050895.1 Candidatus Bathyarchaeota archaeon
AAACTTCAACAGCACGAATTTCGGTCCCGAGTTTGAGTCCCATGTTCAAAAGGCGATTGAGTACATTGTAGCCACCTCTAATTAGAGAAATTTTACCGCATTGACCGTGCGCAAGTTTTCCTAGTAAAACTCTTTTCTGATCTTTTTTTCCTTTTTCCTCTAGACCTTTACTGTGCAGTTCCAAACACTCTGCACAACTACCTATTTGCAGGTCGCATGGCGGGATAATTTTTCCATTGTCAGGGCATCGGTCGGGGTGTCTTAGAAATCGGCAAAGCGACTCTGCCGCGAAATCTGACAGCGAATGCTCCATCCCACATGCTTGATCATGTACGTGTGCTGTCTCAACTTTCAACACGTCATGTAGGAATCTTTCCAGTAACCTATGTTTGCGAATAATGTTTTCAGAGATCCTTCTGCCAATATCCTTAAGTCTTGTCCCGTGGTAAGGGGAGTGTGTGATGTAACCCTTTTCAGCTAGCTTTTTGAGCATTTCAGTTACGCTGGCTGGAGCAACTTTCAACGTTCGCGAAATATCTTTTGTGCTTACTGGTTTTTCAGTTTGTGATAGGTCGTAGATTGCTTTGAGATAGTCTTCAATGCTTCTTTGTCTCATTTTCTCACCAATTTTAGGTGTACCTAAATTATCACTCCGGAAGGCGGTTTAATAAACATTTAGGCATGCCTAAAAAATATTATCCATCAAACTCCTCGAGGAACTAAAGACCAACAAAAAACCCAAAATTATCGACGTAAAGATCGAAACTGCTTTTGTTTCTAGTAATTGCTAAATATAGCATAATCTATTTTCGGTTGTGTTTAAGAGGGAATTATTATGATGGAAGACTTCACGGACCTTGTCATAAGATTAATAGAAGCAAGCCGCAATCACGAGAATTACCGTGACCTAGAGTGCATAAACTTGATCGCAAGCGAAGGATTGAAATCGCCAGCTGTTAAGCAAATGCTTAGCCTATCCCCAGATTTGGAAGGCAGATACGCTGAAGGTGAAAACGATCTCACCGGGCGCGTAATGAAAAGGTATTATCAAGGTCAAAAGTACATGTCGTTAATCGAGGATTACGCCACTGACCTGATGAAAAAACTGTTCAAATCCAATTGGGCGGACCTTCGATTAGTTTCAGGCACACATGCAAATCTAGCTACCTTTAAAGGGTTGTCCTCAGCGGCGAAAAACCGTAAAATGGTGGTTACTCCACTAAGCTGCGGAGCACACATTTCCCATGACTACACAGGTCTAGCCGGATCAGTCCTTGGAATCGAGAACATAAATCATGTATATAGCATAGATGAATTCAACATAGACCCCGACAAGTCCGCTGACGTTATTCGAGCATCCAAACCAGGCATAGTCACGTTCGGAGGAAGCCTTTTCCTATTCCCTCACCCAATTAAAGAGTTAAAGGCGGTAGCAGATGAAGTTGGCGCCTATGTGGCATATGATGCTTCGCACGTTTTGGGATTGATTGCAGGTGGCGTTTTCCAAGACCCATTAAGTGAAGGCGCAGACTTCATAACTTCTTCAACCCACAAAACCTTTCCGGGACCGCAGGGCGGCGTTGTTTTGGGAAATGCAAAGGATAAGCGTACTGAGAAAGCTATCAAAGCGATTCAGTTTGCAATTTTTCCGTTGAGCGCTTCAAATACTCATCTAGGTAGGTTGCCAGCTTTGGGAATAGCTGCATTAGAGATGAAACTCTTTGGTGCGGATTTGGCAAGGCAGATAGTGAAGAATGCGCAGACGGCTGGGCAGTATCTCTGCGAGAACGGCGTCAAAGTCTTATGCGCCTCGAAAGGTTTCACGAGGTCTCATCAGATAGCAGTGGATGTCTGTGACTTCGGAGGTGGCAAGAAAGTAGCGCAAGACCTTGAAGATTCTAATATAATTTTAAACAAGAATCTCCTACCCTATGACAATCAAGATGACCGTGATAATCCGTCTGGCTTAAGAATCGGGTTCCAAGATGTAACCAGACGCGGCTTCAAAGAAGGTGATATCAAACATTTATGTGACCTGATGCTCAGCGTGATTAAGGGTAAACGCAAACTTTCCGAAGTCAAAGATGACGTCATCGCCTTGAAGAGTGAGTTCAACCAAGTGAAATATGGGTTCCAAAGCGTAGAAGACGCCCTAAAATCCGTTGAAAAAGTTTAAGAAGAATGGTGCCGAGGATTAATAATCCAGCGGAATAATCTACTTAAATCAAATGAGAGCGAGCCTAAACATGAAAGTACTATTGAATGATAACTTGGAAAAGGAAGGCATACGAGTATTCGAAGAGTTAGGCATAGAGACTGACACTCGAAAAAGAAGTTTGAATGCTCTTATCAAGGACATTGGACAGTTTGACGCGCTCATCGTTAGGAGCGCTACAAAGGTACCCCGCGAGGTTATTGAAGCTGGTGCGCGCGGAAAACTGAAAATCGTAGGCCGTGCAGGAGTTGGCTACGATAACATTGATGTCGTTGCCGCATCTGAAAAAGGTATCGTCGTGAAATGTGCGCCTTACGGTAATACAAACGCTGTTGCTGAACTAACCCTCTGCTTAATGCTAAATATTTCACGTAATATCCCACAAGCTCATCACTCGCTAAAAGACGGTGCCTGGAAGAAGGCAGAGTTCAAAGGAACCGAACTTTCATATAAAACCTTGGGAATTTTGGGCTGCGGTAAAATTGGGCAAAGAGTAGGCGAATTAGCCCGCCGCGGTTTTGACATGGAAGTCATAGGGTATGATATATGCCCTTGTCTTGATTCAACAGTTAAATACGTGTCCAAGGAGGAAGTGCTTTCTAAATCGGACTACATAAGCATTCATACTGGTGGAAAAGCTATAATCGTAGGTCAAAAAGAACTTTCGTTAATGAAACCTACCGCATACCTCATTAACACTTCACGAGGCAGCAACGTTGATGAACAAGCGCTTTACAAAGCGCTGAAGGAAGGCAAAATAGCTGGCGCAGCAGTGGACGTTTATACTGAAGAACCGAAAGCGGAAAACGCTGAATTCAAAAGTAAACTTAGAGAGCTCGATAATGTTATCTTCAGCTCACATTTGGGTGCATCAACCATAGAAGCCCAAAGGGAAACATCAACAGAAATCGCGCGTGTGGTCGCAAAATACCTCTATGGAGGCGATTTCACAAGTTCAGTTAACGCAGGAGAAAGCATTGAACTTGAAGAAAGACCAGTCTACACTCTGTTTATTCACCATCGAGACGTTCCAGGAGTATTCGCTAACATCGACAAAGTGTTGGCTGACA
>SMYP01000131.1:0-17070 GCA_007050895.1 Candidatus Bathyarchaeota archaeon
AAAAGTGATTTAAGAGCTTTAATGAGACTAATAAACGGTATAAGCAGGATTTTAAGGTTTATATTGAAAAAACGGCTAATAGATGTTTTCCTAGGATATTCTTTATTATTTGCTTTTTAGCTGTATATCTCCTGCTTTTGCGGCTAGGCAGGGTTTAACACACAATTCATTTCAAGAGTGGTGCCACCTGATTAATATTAACACTTTTTGCTTAATGGAAGTATTAAATCAATTATTTGTTCATCTGAGATTACTCTCCTTGCTGGCAAAATTCAACAACATCGTATATGCTACATAATCACTCTAAAATGTGACATCACTTATCACATATAAATCACATGTGATAATTTCTTCCTTCTTTGATATCACAACATTATGTGATGTGACTGTGATTTGTGATTTCTATACTTCAACATTGATATAAGAATAGCCAGGATTTTCTTATGCTAAAGCATTTCTGAATGCTTCTTGAGTTCATCAAAAAGTTCTGGACGCAGGTCCCTAAGAGTAGGAATAAACGTTTCAGCTGATCTCATATCACTATAGTCAACATCACAGATGACAAGATCCTCTTCATCATATTTTGCTACAGCCAGCAAATCTCCTGTAGGACTTACTAGTCTACTTCCTCCCCAAAATTGCAGTCCATCTTCAATACCTGTTAGATTAACATAAGCGAGGAAGGCAGTGTTTTCCAAAGCTCGTGCTGTCGTGAGAATTTCAAAGTAACCTCTGCGGACTGCTGGTGACGCAGATATGCATATTATTAATTCCGCTCCTTTCAAACGAGTAAGTCGGCACACTTCTGGGAAGAATATGTCATAACAAATGAATAACCCTATTTTTCCTATATCAGTAGTAAATACAGCTGTTTGATAGCCTGCGCGGAAGTATCTTCTTTCTTCAAAGACGCTGTGAGTGGGAAGATACATTTTTCGGAATTTTCCTATTAATCCTGTTGGACCGATAAGAACGGCGGTATTGAATATTGTAGCTTTTGATTTTTCGCTCAACTCAGGCATGCCAAAAATTATATGTATTCCTGTTTTCTTTGCCAATTCCTCTATTCTTTTGGTTGACGGTCCCGGTATTACCTCAGCTAGTTCATAAATTTGATCGTGTAGAACATAACCTGTCAATGATAACTCAGGAAAGATCACAAGGTCAGCGTGTTGTTCTTTTGCTCTTAAAGTAAACTCTTCGATTTTTTGCAAGTTTTCTTCTTTATGTTCACGCCTGCTGTTAATTTGTGCGAGGGCTAACCTAATTTTTTGTTTCATTATTTTCCCCTTCTAATTTCAATGTCTCTGCCGTGGAAGCCTGAAATCAGCTCCCACAGTTCTATATTCAATTTTTGGCGTCAGAGGCAATCGCCTTTTGTGTTCTGCTGCGAGCCATCTGCTTTTCACATTTTCAACAAGCACTTTTCTTATGTCAAGCTGTTGCGCTATTTCTTCGGTTGTCATGAATCTCTCAAACCCACAAAGGATGAGGTCTAGGGTTTCATATTTTATGCCGAGTTCTGTTTCGGCAAGCTGGTTAGCCCAAAGGGCGGGTGTGGATGGTTTCGCTGCAAGTTCAGCGGGAATACCCATGTGCTCAGCAAGCTTGCGGACCTGACTTTTATAAAGGTCCATCAACGGCGCTATGTCCGCAGCGGCATCTCCCCACTTTGTAAAGTACCCCATCATAGTTTCAGACTTGTCCGAACTCCCGCAAACTATCTTGTTAAGCTTATTTGAGTAATAATACAAATAAATCATTCTGGTTCTTGCTTTGATATTGCCTTTACACAGCTTATCTGTTTGGTCAAATATTGGAATTGTCTTGTAAAAACTTTCTAAAACTGGTGTGATGTCACATATCTGCGTTTTCATGCCAAATTTTTCTGCCACAAATTCTGCATCAGCAATGTCTTTGGTGTTGTATGTTTCAACTTCTGGGAGTATTAGCCCAGTCACGCTTGCTCCTCCAATTGCTAGGCTGGAAATCGCAGCTATAGTAGCACTATCTATTCCACCGGACAGGCCAAGTATTATCCCGTCTGCTCCTACGTTCTCAACGTATTCTTTGATGAAACGTTTGATTCTTTTCTCAACATCAAACATATCAAGCTTCAAGACTGACGGTGTTAACTTCAATTGCGTACACATTCCTTGTTTTCTTATGGTTGTAGGCAACTATTTAAGAGCAAGCATAAATATTAAAGGGGCATAACTTACGCTGTAGAAGAGATGTTGCATGGGGCGAAGAAGGAAAAAAGTGGTTCGGATCCCAAAGAAGCGTTTGCCCAAATTCTTTTCTTGCCCCAAATGTGGAAAAGAAACGGTAAGAGTTGAGCTTTTCAGGGATGAATGTCGTGCCGTGACAGGCTGCAGTAGTTGTGGCTTCCAAGAAGAATTTGCAGTAAAGCCTGCTCAAGGCGAAGTTGACGTTTATTGTATGCTTACCGACAGAGTTTATGGTTCTTCAAGAAGACCGTCTGTAACAAATACGAAGAACGCTTAGTTAGAGGAAGTTTAAGCATGCTTGGACGTGTCGAGAAGTACTTGCTTGAAAAGATCAAGGCAGAGACTACCATTCATATAACGCTTATAGACCCTGAAAAAATGACGCCCTTGCAAGCTTCGCAAGTTGCTGAAGACTCTAAAATCAATGGAACATCCGCTATGATGATTGGGGGGTCAACTTTTGTTTCGCAGACTCACCTTGATGACGTAATTAAAGCAATTAAAAGCATCGTTGAAATTCCAATAATTCTTTTCCCGAACAACATAACGGGAATAAGCCGATACGCAGACGCCATATGGTTCATGTCTCTTCTCAACTCAGTAGATCCTTACTTCCTGATAGGCGCCCAAATCTTAGGGGCTCCTCTAGTGAAAAAATATGGTCTAGAACCCATTTCTATGGGTTACATAATATTAGGCGAAGGAGGCACTGCTGGTGTTGTGGGTAAAGCAATTCCTATACCGTACAACAAACCAGACCTCACAGCTGCTCACGCTCTTGCTGGACAGTACCTTGGCATGCATTTCATTTATCTTGAAGGCGGCTCTGGAGCGAAGAATCCTGTGCCTTCTGAAATGATAAAAATGGTTAAGGAAGTAACTGATATACCCCTCATAGTTGGCGGGGGAATTAGGACCAAGAAGCAAGCTTTTACAGCAGCTTCAGCTGGCGCCGATATTGTAGTTACTGGTAATATCATTGAAAGCACTGGTGGTAAACAAAGAGTATCTGAAATTATTGATGGAGTTAAAGGAAGGAAGAATTGATTATTTTGTCCGTTTTAAATTGAAGACGCTGAAGCAGCTATCTTGCAGGTGGCTTTTTTCGATATTTGTGTTAGAAAGCCAAAATAGACACGTTGGTAACACTGTTTGGGAGGCGCTGCTATCTGAATGGCAAAATGAACGAGGGTTATCAAAGATACATCGAATCAATGGAGAACCAGCTCAAGCAATTATACTTAATTAGTGAGCGTGCCAGATTGCTTGGATTTGACCCATCATTAAAGACTGAATGTGTAGTTGCAAAAGATATAGCCGACTTGGTTGAGGGTCTTGTGGGTCCAAAAGAAGTGGGTGTAAGCATTCGTGAATTGAGCGCGAAGATGCAAAGGGAAGAAATCGCCTTCAAAATTGCGGAAGAAATTGTTGACGGCAAATACGGACGCATGGAACCAGAATTCGCAGCGGACCAAGCTATCCGCACAGCTCTCGCAATATTCACTGAAGGTTTAACTGCTGCTCCAATACAGGGAGTGGCTCAAGTGAAAATAAAAACTAACGCCGATCGGACTAGTTATCTTGCCATATACTTCGCAGGGCCTATAAGATCCGCTGGAGGGACAGACCAAGCTTTAACTCTTGTCGTCGGCGATTTCGTACGTAGATTACTTGGACTTGACAGATACAAACCTACAGCAGATGAGGTCTCTCGCTTCCTTGAAGAGCTAAGACTTTATGAACGTACAGTAGGACGGTTCCAATATCATATTCCAGATGATGAAGTAAGAAAAGCGCTAGATTTGCTTCCAGTTGAAGTTACGGGTACGGAATCTGACCCCGTGGAAGTTTCTTCCTTTAGAAACCTCCAACGCATAGAGACAAACCGTGTTAGAGGTGGCGCGTTAAGAGTTGTTAACGACGGTATTGTAGGACGGGCTCCAAAGGTTCTGACGATAATAGAAAAACTTGGCTTTCAAGGTTGGGATTGGCTTAGAGAATTTCGCAAAAAATCAGAAAAGAAATCCGGAGGATTCATGGACGATGTTATCGCCGGACGCCCAATTTTTTCATTCCCTTCCAGATATGGTGGATTCAGGCTGAGGTATGGCAGGGCACGAAACACAGGACTAGCGGCTGTGGGTATTCATCCAGCAACTATGCTAGTAGTAGAACGTTTTCTCGCCGCTGGTACGCAAATGCGTCTTGAGCTTCCTGGAAAAGGTGGAGTTGCCGTGCCCGTGGATTCTCTTGAACAACCTGTTGTCTTATTGAAAGACGGCTCAGTAGTTCGTGTTTCTCTTGAAAATTTTAACCGTATACATGACAAGATCAATAAGATTCTTTTTTTAGGTGATATCCTCATCAGTTTCGGCGACTTCCTATACACAAATAAAACACTTTCTCCTTCAGGATACGTTGAAGAATGGTGGGTTAAAGACTTAAAGTTAGTTCTCACGGAAAAATTTGATGGAGATATGGCTAAGGCTGCTGACACTTCCAAGGTTTCGCTTGAAAGGCTTCTGGCTTTTATGGAGGATCCCTTCGGTAAAAAACCAACTGCTAAAGAAGCAATTGCGCTGTCTTTGCACCTTAATGCGCCTCTGCATCCGAGTTTTATTTTTTTCTGGTCAAACCTCTCGTCAGTTCAAGAGGTTGAGTTTTTGCAGAAATGGCTTTCAAACTCCGAAGTAACGCTTGAACATGGTGATGTTAGCAAGATCAGTGGAGATATGGAACCGAAAGTGGCTAGGGCTTTAAGTAAGATTTTTGCACCGCACAACATTATAGATAGCAAAATTGTACTTGAAGGTGAAGATGCTTGTGCTTTTGCTTTTTGCCTTGGGTATGGGACTTCTCGAAAAGTGGAGAGCAATCAAATGGAGTCCGTGTTGAAGGCTATTAGTTCACTTTCTGGTGTTAACGTCAAGGATAAGGCGCCCACTTTTGTGGGTGCCCGAATGGGAAGACCTGAAAAAGCAAAGAGGCGTGAGATGAAACCTCTTGTTCATGTTCTCTTTCCAGTCAGTTTAGCGGGAGGTTCTCATAGAGACCTTGTTGAAGCGGCAAAAAAAGGACCTGTATTCCTTGAGGTCTCTAGACGTAAATGTCCTAATTGTAAGACTTATACTTTCAAGGTGAAATGCACCAATTGTGGATGCGAAACCCTTCCTGAAAAAAGTTGCCCTCGGTGTGGTAGGTCCTTGAAAGATAATAGTTGCCCGATCTGTAAAGCTCGTGCTGTCCAGTTTCAGCGGCAAGTATTCAACTTTAATGAGATTCTTGACAACACATGCAACTTGCTTGATGTTCCTCGTCCAAAAATCTTGAAAGGTGTTAAAGGACTAACAAATGAGGACAAAACTCCTGAAATCATCGAGAAAGGGGTGTTACGGGCTAAACATGACTTATCGGTTTACAAGGATGGAACAATCCGCTTCGATGCTACCAATGCACCTTTAACGCACTTCAAGCCTGCCGAAGTTGGAGTTGATGTTGAAAAGCTTAGACAACTCGGGTACTCTCATGACATGTATGGCGTGCCTTTGACTAATCCAGACCAAATATGTGAACTTAAAATTCAAGATGTTGTTATCCCTCGAAATGCAGGAGCATATTTTGTTCATGCCGCTAACTTCATAGACGAGCTTTTAATTCGAGTTTACAAACTTCCAAGCTACTACAACATAAAAAGTCCTGATGCCCTTGTGGGTCATCTGATTATGGGGTTAGCTCCCCATACATGTGTTAGCATCTTAGGGCGCATTATTGGCTTTACTAATCTTAATATTTGTTATGCGCATCCGATTTGGCACTCAGCCAAGCGGCGAGATTGCGATGGTGATGAAGATGCTGTTATGCTGGCATTGGATATTCTTTTGAACTTTTCCCGTAAGTATTTACCCGCGCAGATAGGTGGCATTATGGATGCACCTTTGTTGTTGATTCCTTTCGTGAACACTGAAGAAGTTCAGCGGCAAGCTCACGATTTCGATGTTGATAATGTTTATTCTCTTGAATTTTATGAGAAGACTATCGAAAAAGCTGAGGCTACGAAAGTCAGTTCTATAATAGATATTATTAGCCACAGGCTTGGCACTGAGGCGCAGTTTGAGGGGTTCAAATTTACCACGCCTATTTCAAACGTAAATCTTGGAAATTCAGATAGCGCCTATAAACACTTTAAGTCAATGATTGAAAAATTGAATATGCAACTAGAGTTAGGTGAAAAAATCGCCGCTGTTGATGTTAGGCATGTTGCCTTAAAGGTATTGACAACTCATTTCATTCGGGATATTGCAGGTAACCTGCGTGCTTTCTCAACTCAAGCTTTCAGGTGTAAATCATGCAACAAGCGTTTCCGTCGTTTACCTCTACGCGGTAAGTGTTTTTTCTGCGGGGGCTCCTTAACGTTGACAGTTTATCGTGGTGGTATAGAAAAATATCTGGATGCCGCTCAACAGCTAATTGATAAGTATGATTTACCCAGCTATTATGCTCAGAGAATTGCCTTAATTAAAGATGAAATTGGATCAATGTTCGATAACAAAAAACCAAAACAATTTAGCCTTACAGACTTCGTCTGAGACTAAAGCTTTTCAGCACAGAACGCACATCTAATTCTTGGTGAAGCAAAATCAAAGAAACATTTCACCCAAACGCCTGCTTACAAAACATGAAAAACATGAGAAGAGGACTGAAAGCCAGAACTATAATACTGAATATTCTAGAAATCCGTGCATCTGCTGCAGCTGCAATAGCTGAGGACAAGTCGTTATCATATCGGGTTGTAATGCACCATTTGCGTCTCCTTGAAAATGAAGGATCAGTTAGCCGCAAAGGAAAGCGACCGCATATTTGGTTCCTAACTGGTCTAGGGCAGAAACGCTTAATCCGCTAAAAATAGCATTGACATGGTGATTGCTTACATTTTGGGCATTCTCCATTGTACTTTTTAATAGCTGAGCTTTCAAGGTCGATTCCTGTTATGTTAGCCAGTGATGCAAGCCACGCAAGAACATCTGCAAACTCTTTTTCGGTGGCTTCCTTGTCTTTTTCTTCAAGAGCCTCAGCTAACTCTTCAAGTTCACCCACAAGCCATTCATATGTCCTCTTTAATCCACGTTCAGAATCCCTATGGAAATATAGCAGCTTCATCATTTCTTGAAACTCACGAATATGCATTCTGATCACCAATTTGATAGCTTTTATATTTTTCCAAGGTTTAAAGCTTGACAAAATAGCTCCTGTTACTTACGCTTTTTGAATGCAGCAATTTTTTTCCAGTGGACCCTGAAATTTCAGAATGATACGCAACATTAATAATTCAGAAAAATTATACGATTGTGTCAAGCTTTGATAAAAGGTAACGCGTCATGAGCAAGAGAAAAAAAGAAAGCGGTCCAATGCCCGCAGCGAGTGCAGGTTTACTGAGGTTTTTCGAGGAAGAAACAGAAGGTATCAAGATTAGACCTGAACTTCTCGTTGTGTTCGCAGTAGCTCTTATAGTGGTTTCTGTTCTAGCTAAAGCGTTTTTCCCCGTTGCCTAAGACGTTTTTAGCGTCGCGGCGCATGTAAAACTTCTATTCTTTGAACTGAGTTAAGGTGGAGGAATAATTCGCTTCTTTCTTCTCGGCTTGCTACTTGAGGTATGGGTTGAGCAATTGTTGATCTTAAAACTACGGCTTCAGCGTCTGAAAGCCAAATTCCAGATGGTTCATGTGTAACAGCTGCTAGAATGCCTTCAAAACCGTAGGCTGGATCTAGAATTACTCTAATTTTCTTCCCCACGTTTCTTTCTAGCATGTGAAATATGGATGGGGGCAATTTTTGCTCTGCCATATGCTTGACTTCGCAGGGTCAGTATAATCATCACTATAAAGATAAAACACTTGCTCCCTTTTAAGCATGTCAAATCTATGGTGCTATTGTTAAAGCAGAGGATTTACATACCTTAATTTTTATTCTTTGATGTCGAATCTTTGCACACTCCGGAGCAGGTTATAAAAAAATATGCTTAAAGGACGCAAAAAATGCATCCCTTGAATTAGCTAGCCTTTAATAATCCTATCCAATTCATTAGAAACCCAATTTGAGATGGTAGTCGTGGCAACTGATGATTCGCTAAACCACTCCATGAATAATGCGCTGAAACATTACTCTTCAATGTTCTTTCTTCCTACGTTCAAAAAAGCCGTAGTTGCAGTAGCTGTTTTTTGTATAGGAGGGATTGGGCTTTCAACTTTTAGCCTTTTCTTTTCGGCTGATGGGCTAATTAGAAGCCTCTTACTTGGCGTTTCTGTCTTCGCTGCGGTACTTTTTGCTGATTATGTAATAAGTAAAATAGTCCTCGGAGGGGATGCAATTTATGTTTTGAGAAGAACAGTTGCGCTTTCCCTTTTCTGCTGGGTTCTATGGATATTCTTCATTGTTCTCGGGGTTGTTTTCGGGGCTTTCTTTAATTTATGGTGGTGGGTCAAGCTTTGCCTTTTAGGTTTTGCCGCCGTAACGACTTTCCGTGCTGTAGTTTTTATTGCGACTTCTTCGGTAGGTTTCCTGCGACGTTTAGTAGCCTCCTTGCTTTCTCCTCTGCTTTGCATATCACCTTTTATGATTCTCTGGGCAAGCATCGATAGTAATATTACTCTCCAATTTCTGCCTTTTCTGTTTGTTTCAACCATAGCTGGCTGCTCTTTTGCTTTCTTGTTCGTTTTTCTCGTGGACCAATTGGGACGACGTACATATGGTGTGCCTTCTATGCCACTTTTTAGAGCATTCATGCTAAATTGGGTTGCAGCTCTAAACGCTCCTTTTGAAGCGTTACTAGAAGAACTGGGTGAAACTGAGGATGTGGAAGTTACTCTCATGAAATTTGATTCTTACAAACCTAAAGCTGCGATTATAGTTCCTCTTGTTCATCCAGGACCTTTTAAAAACATTGGAAGCAGTCTTCTTCCTTCTCTGCTGAAACGTGATTTTGAAAAAGAATTTGGCTGCGAAGCTTGTGTTCCTCTAGGAATTCTTGGTCATGAGCTTGACTTAGCTTCACAAACACAGAACCAGAAGATAATAACTAACGTGATAGAAGCCGCCAAGTTTACTGCTTCTGCTGACATGGCAACGCCTTTCGTGAAAATCACCGAGGACTTTGTCACTGTATCCTGCCAAGTTTTCGGAAAAAGTGCTTTTCTTTCATTCACTCTCGCTCCAAAAACCACTGAAGATATGCCACAAGAGCTAGGTCACATTGTTAATGACGAAGCAAAGAAACTCGGGCTTGAATGTACCATAGTAGTCAACGCCCATAATAGCATTAATGACGTAGTAGACGTAGAAGCATCTTTAGACATTTTACGGGATGTCGCTTTTAAATGCCTCAAGAAAGCTATTTCTCTCCCTTCTTATAAATTTGAGGTAGGTGCTTCTACAGTATTCCCCAAGACTTTCAGCTTGGAAGACGGCATGGGGTCAGGTGGAATCACTGCGGTAGTTGTTAAAGTCGCTGAACAGAAAACCGTCTATGTTGTCATTGATGGGAACAACATGATTTCTGGGTTAAGAGAAGAAATACTTGAATCTCTCAAGTCTGAAGGTTTTCATGAATGCGAAGTTTTCACAACTGACACGCATGCGGTAAGTGCCGTAGTTTTGGGCCGCCGTGGTTACCATCCTGTAGGTGAAAACATGGATCGCAAAGAGTTGATACGTTACATTATAGAAACAGCTAATGTGGCGACTTTAAACTTGGAATCCTGTAAAGCTGGCTGCTTGCGTTTGGTGGTGCCTAAAGTTCGCGTCATCGGAGAAGCTCGACTGGCATCTCTATCTTTGCTTGTCGACAAAGCTCTTCGAAGGGCAAAACAAATAGTTGCTCCAATTTTTGTTTCAGAAGGACTCTTTTTGATCCTGTTTTTGGCGTTCCTGTAAATCAAAACAATGCGTTTTTTCTGCTTAATAAATACTTCAGTATCTTGCCTATCTCCTTACCCCACATCTTTTAGTTTTTTGGCTATTCTTTTAGGTTTCCTCTTCAAGGGTGTCCCACAAACTTCGCATGCCTTAGAGTTGTAATCAGCCGGGTATCTCCTGTGGCAAGCGGGGCAGTATCTCACCCATTCAAGAAGACGACTAATGCCAAACGTAGCGAGAGGCACAAAAATTATCCCTATCTGAGCAGCAACGTTTTGTATTGAATAATCATCTGTTACAATTTGAGGATCTGCCCCTTTTGCTTTGAGTTCTAGCGCCAAAGATAGGAGGTCTAAGTCGGCTTCTGATAAGAAAAACGCGTCGCCAACCCTTTTCGCCGCCTCTCTAACTTTGCTCAAATATTCTTCGGAAGGCGCATTGATTTTCACTTTTCCGATTTCGACGGCTGCCTTAAACCGCACCCAAGACATTGAACTAGTTTTTATTTCATCTTCGACTTTAGGAACTGTAACTTGATCTTCGCTTACTGAAAATGGGTCAAATCCGACTAAAAAGGCAGATGTATCTAACACCATGACTCGTTTGAACGGAATGCTATTTTGGATTTTTCATCACGTTCCCTTAAACAGTAATCTACTTCGCAATCGATGGTAGAAATCATCTTTAAACCTAATAAAAGAAGCAACATTTTTGGAACGTGTGATCGTCAATCTAGGGTTTTTGGAGGTTACAACTTGACGGTAGTTTCCATCGATTAGAACCAGTAGCTCCTTTGGTCTAATAGCCTCAATCGTAACTTTTGAATTTGCCGAAAAAACGATTGAGCGAAAAACTGTCAGGGCGCAAATGGGAGTTAAAACAAAAGTTTCTACTTCTGGGTCCAGAACTGGACCTCCCGCCGAGAGCGAATATCCAGTGGACCCTGTTTGAGTCGAAATTATCAACCCATCTGCTTGGCATTTCAATATTGGAATATCATTTTTGCAGATTTGCGTGTAAAGTATTTTTGAGGGTTCTCCGCCGGAAATTACCACGTCATTTAACGCATCGGGCATTGCTTCTCCATCTGCGGATACAGCAAGCTTCGCGCATTTTTCAATCTTGAAATCGCTTTTCAGTGCCCTCTCCACGGCGATGCAAGCTTCTTTTGGGTCAACTTCCGTCAGAAATCCCCGAACACCCATGTTTATGGCTAATATTGGCGGTTTTGGCTCTGGAACTGAGAGACAAGTCCTCAAGATGGTTCCATCTCCACCTATGGTTATTATAAAATCTGTTTTCATGTTCTTGAGCGAAACCATTTTACCTGGTCCGCCAACTTTCTCCGCGATTGTATCTTCAATATAAACTTCTAACCCTTCATTTCGAAGATACTCTGCTAATTCTTTTGCTAGATCGAACGCCTGTTTCTTGTCGTAACGGGCAACTAATCCGACGCTTCTGAACACTTTTTCACACCATTTCACTTAGTGATATTCTTCACTCAATTTGGGGTAGAGTCTAATGAAAGATACGTAGGTCCAAATGTGACTAAATCCGGTAGCACATTCTCACAACTAATCAAAAGCTACTGAAGATCAGTAATAAAAGAGTTTGGTAGAGATTTTCTGTTGACATTGAATTGATTCTGGAAGAGTTAAATCATGTTATTGTAATAATAAAACTGGCGAAAAAAGTCTCTTGCCATTTTTAAACAATTAACAACCATGTTGTTAGTAATTGAAACTGATTTCCGTCGATGCTTTTGTATAGTAAAACAGGTATGTTCTGAGTTATGCTCCCGTCCAAGTTCCGATTTGAGGTGAACCATTTATCGTAGAAACCTCACGTGCAAGTTATTAAAATCATTTGAAGAATGAGAATAATTGGGAAATGGTCGTACTAAATCTATATATGGGTGTTGCTTAAAATTGCTTTGAATAGATTAGATATGTGGTGAGTGTGTGAGCAAGCCAGTTGATGTTGGAAGTTTACGCGTTGGAGGCTACATGATAGTGGACGATCAAGCGTGCCGCATAGTGGGCATCACCAAATCAAAACCTGGAAAACACGGTGCAGCCAAAGCGAGAATCGTTGCTATAGGTGTCTTCGATGGCGTTAAACGAAGCTTAGTTAAACCAGTTGACGCCAACGCTGAAATTCCCATGATAGACAAGAGACCAGGTCAAGTATTCTCCGTTAATCCAAATGGAATTCAAATCATGGACTTGGAAACGTACGAGTATGTCGATGCTCCTTTTCCGGAAGAAGAAGACCTAAAATCGAAGCTTACGGTAGGAGCAGAGATAGAATACTGGAAGATACTGGGTAGAATAAAAATAGTCAGAGTGAAATAGACTATAACTCTAGCCTTGTAACATCCTGTCAAAGTTTATTTTCCCGTCCAGCACAATATAATCCTGAAGCCAATGATGCATGAAGAGCCGTCTGAATTGTGACGATTACAAATGGGGCTGAGGCTTCAAAAATTTACCCTAAATTTTCTTATTACAAAAAAATGCCTGATGATCCACCTTTGATAGTTCCTGCGGAATCCAAAACCCCGGTTATTTGGACCCTAATAAAATACACTATAGAACCTACAAAAGGTGAATGACTGCAAATTGTCGCTTCAGGCTTTTCTATGATAGTATATAAAGCGGTTCATATATTGTTTCAAACAAATCAGAAAATGATTAGACAGCTAAAATAGACGGTAACGTTTATTACCTAAGTTTGTCATTGCTAAAAGACGCGAAGCGGAAATAAAATGGGACACCGAAAAACTCATGCCCCTAAACATGGATCACTTGCTTATTTGCCTAGGAAACGCGCTAAAAAGCCAGTTGCAAGAATTCGTTACTGGCCCAAGCTTGACGCGGACGCACCTAGGCTTTTAGGTTTTTCAGGTTACAAAGCGGGGATGACATACGTTTTCACTATAGAAGACCGAAAACGTAGCCCTAACTTCGGTAAAGAGGTCGTACGACCAGCAACCGTAATAGAAACTCCTCCGATACTCATAATTGGTATACGTACCTACACAAAAAACCCATATGGGCTTAAACATTTAACTGAAGCTTGGATGAAAGACCCACCAGAAGATCTTGAACGTGTGCTTGTCCTGCCAGAAAACTTTGAAACCGAGAAGATGCTCCAAAATCTCGGCAAGCATCTTGACAAAACAACAGTCATTCGTGTAATCACAGCGACACAACCCAAACAAACCAGCCTAGCCAAGAAGAAACCTGACATAACCGAGGTCCAAATTAGCGGTGGAACAATTCCACAACAGCTTGAATATGCAAAAATGCTTTTAGGCAAAACAGTAACCGCTGAAGAAGTTTTCAAAGAAGGGCAACATGCAGACATTGCAGCAATCACCACGGGTAAAGGCTTTCAAGGGCCAGTCAAACGTTGGGGCGTAACCCTCCTCCAACACAAAGGTCGCAAAACCAAACGTGGCATCGCCACACTTGGTCCATGGAACCCACACCATGTTATGTATTCAGTTCCTCGTGCAGGACAAATGGGTTATCACCAACGAACAGAATATAATAAACGGCTCCTCAAGATCGGCAAAGACGGCAAGGAAATAACCGTAAAAGGCGGCTACATCCGCTATGGTCAACTCAAAGGACCATATATACTCATAGAAGGCAGCATACCTGGGACAGAGAAACGGTTAATCCGACTACGCCACCCAGCAAGACCGCCAAGAGACACATCTGAAACACCCCCGCAAATCACTTACACATCACTAGAATCAACTCAAGGAAAATGACGGAGACAAAACAATGCCCCCTCAAAAAACCGCGAAAATCTTTGACCTCCAAGGAAAACCTATAGGCAAAACAAATCTCCCATACGTTTTCGAAACACCCTTAAGACCAGATGTCATAAAACGCGCTGTCCTCGCCATTCAATCCAGCAAGATTCAACCGCAAGGTCGAGACCCAATGGCTGGAAAGAAAACCAGCGCAGAATCACGAGGCACGGGAATGGGCATAGCGAGAGTGCCGCGAGTGAAAGGGGGAGGGGGAAGAGCAGCTCTAGCCCCCAGCACAGTCGGTGGAAGACAGCCACATCCACCGAGATCTGAAAAGAAGATTGTTAAGCACATTCCAAAAAAAGAAGCGCGTCTCGCTTTATTCTCAGCCATCGCAGCTACAGGTTCAAAAGCAAACGTCGCTTCTCGAGGACACGCAATTGAAGATGTTCCCCAAATTCCCCTAATAGTTACAGGTTCAATTGAGGAGCTTACTAAAACCAAAGAAGTTGAAGAGGCACTTAAAAACTTGGGTATTTTACCCGATATTTATCGTGTTAAAAACAGTCGCAAAATTCGTGCCGGCAAAGGTAAACGCAGGGGTAGAAAAATGAAGAAAGCAGTAGGACCTCTCATCGTAGTGGCTGAAGACAGAGGCTTGGTTAAAGCGGCAAGCAACATTTCAGGAGTAACCGTTGCAACAGTTCGCACTCTTAATGCAGAGATCTTAGCACCAGGAACTCATCCAGGCAGGTTGACTTTGTGGAGCAACGGTGCGATTGAGCAGCTAAATAAAATTTATAGTGGAGGAAAAGACACATAGTGGATCCTGCTGAGATAATATTTTATCCGTTGATGACGGAAGCTGCCAGCCTCATGGTTGAAAAGGACAACAAACTCATTTTCATAGTTAATCTTAAAGCTGGCAAAAGTGAAGTGAAAAAGGCGGTTGAACAGCTGTATGAAGTCGAAGTGGATAAAGTCACTTTGCTTATAACTCCACAGGGAGAAAAGAAAGCTTTTGTCAAGCTCAAACCAGCATTTAAGGCTTCGGATGTCGCTATCAAACTTGGCATTTTGTAAAATTGAATTGAGGTATGATTAATGGGTAAAAGAATTCGTGTTCAAAGACGTGGGCGTGGAGGTTCAACTTATAGAGCTTCCACTCATAAGAGAACCGCGCCTGCAAAGTATCCGCCAGCAATGACTCCCAAGGAAACGTTTGAGTGTTCTATTAATGGTATCATAGAAGCCCTGGTCCATGATCCTGGTCGCGGAGCGCCTTTGGCGTATGTGCGTTTCGAGAACGGTGAAACATGTTACACTATAACCCCTGAAGGAGTTTTCAAGGGACAAGAAATTAGCCTTGGGGGGAAAGCCCCAGCAGACGTGGGCAACATCATACCATTGGGAAAAATTCCAGAGGGTACCATGGTTTGCAATCTTGAACTTCGACCAGGCGATGGTGGCAAAATGGCGAAGTCTTCAGGCGCGTACGCCACGGTTGTGGGTCATACGCCGCAGGGTACAATGATTAGATTGCCATCTGGGCGTACACGATACATTAATGATCATTGCATGGCAACTATAGGGGTGGTTTCCGGTTCTGGCAGAACAGAGAAGCCGTTTCTCAAGGCAGGAGAGAAATTCCATCTGATGAAAGCAAAGGGTCATAAATATCCAAGAACCCGCGGAAGAGCCATGGTAGCTGCTGTGCACCCGTATGGTAGCAGCAAGAAGAGCGCACGCAAGGGAACAACAGTGTCTCATGGCGCACCTCCAGGCCAAAAAGTCGGTTTAATTGCAGCGCGAGGCGCTGGGCAGAAAAAGCGAAGAAAGAGGTAACAGAACCTTTATAGCGATTAAAGAGTTTAACGTTAGGTGATCAGAAAATGCCAAAAGAATTCATGTATCGTGGTCATGATCTCAGCAGTTTGCAAAGCATGTCAATGGACGAGTTCATCAATTTGCTTCCTTCAAGGCAAAGACGAAGTCTTCAACGTGGTCTAACACCTGAACAAAGGATACTGCTGGAAAAAATGCGAAAAGCACTGGAAGTTGCCAAGGAAGGAGAAGATGCCACCATAAAAACTCATGTACGAGATATGATAATCCTGCCAGAAATGGTTGGAGTAAAAATATCAGTTCACAATGGTAAGGAATTTATTCCTGTGGAAATAAAGCCAGAAATGATCGGACACTATTTAGGCGAGTTTGCTATAACAAACAAACCCGTCAGACACGGAACTCCCGGAATCGGCGCATCACGATCTTCAATGTACGTGCCACTAAAATAAAATATTTTTTCCTACTTCTTTATCTACGGCTTTAATTATTCAGTTCTATTTATTTTCGTAACAGTCTATAGAACTTTTGTTAGACGGAACATATAGCTTTCTGAGTGGAGACAGATTTAGGTGTAATCAATGGGGTTCTTTCGTATTCTGAATAGGATCCAAATATACTGGTTGCTTCTTTTCTCGCAATCATAATCGGAATTTCGCGGTTAGTCTGTTTGGAGTAGCAAAAATGCAAAGTTGAGACTGTAGCGCTTTCCGCTTTTCTTTTGCACAATTTTTCCAATGTCTAGCTGGTGACTCAATTCTCCGAACGCTTTCAAAAGCTACAAGCGACTGAGAAAGTAGTAAATATTTACTGCAAGGCGGGTATGTTTGTTTCTACTATGTTTATGTCTAATTCCAATTTTCCATCTGACAGCTCCATATTTGTGATGCTTATTGTCATCTTCAATGGCCACGCAATCGCCTTGTCTACATATACCTTAATCGTTAGCCCCTCACCTGAGATGGAATACTCGTAGACAATGCAATTTCTTGTGCCGAACCCATTAATATCGACTGTAGACTCATAGCTATTGGTTAAGTTGACGTCTTCGAATGCGGTCATTAACCCCAATTCTGATAAGCGAACCCATGCGCTTTCTTGATTCTCCACTGTTTCGCCACCGAATTCCCCAAATGATGAACTCATTTGGAAGGAAATAGAAACCAGTGCATGTGTGCTGTTGAAGTCAACCACTTCTTGACGCACGTTGAAGTCGATGCTCAATGACATGTCGAACATGCCAATATCTTCAGCAGACACTGAAGCTGATCCCTCGTATTTTGCGTATGCACCCTTGAAAAGCCAGGATTCTTGATC
>SMYP01000131.1:17170-41342 GCA_007050895.1 Candidatus Bathyarchaeota archaeon
TTCATGCCGCAATCAGTGAATCTCAGCATTGTCCGATCAATTCTTGCTAATGTAGACTGCATCAAGAGAACTCTTCCTTTCTGTTTAAGATAATTTGGTGCCTCGTCAATAAACCTGTCAATAATTTCCCTGCCCGTAGCTCCTCCAGACCAAGCCCGTTCAATCCAAGAATCTGTTTCATTCTTATTTGCAGGTAAGTAAGGCGCATTAAAAAGTATCAAATCAAACTTGAAACTTTTGCTAATTGGTGTGAAAAGGTCACCTTGCAAGTGGTACACTACATTTTGCAAATCGTTGAGTTTCGCGTTTTTTTTTGCACAACGAATAGCGTACGGGTTCAAGTCAACAGACAACACAACGCTTGCCTGTTCAGCGGCGAGTATTCCCAGTATGCCGCACCCAGTGCCCACATCCAGAACAGTCTCCGCTCCCTGCAAATTGAGGTTTTCCGCGAAGAGAAACGAGTCTTCAGCAGGCTCATAAACGTTCTCCCAAACATCGAATACATAGTCGCCGAAGTAAACACGTTTAATGAACAAGGACATTTGCTAAATCTCCAAAAGATTCAGGAGGTAATTCTCTCACGCGATTTTCACGAAACGGAATTGAACGTACCACTTTTCCCGCTTCTTCCCTATTTACTTTAAAGGTGCTCTTTATGAAAGGTACAAGCGCGTTGCCAAGTTTCTTGTTGCGTTGAGTGAATAACCAACGCACTAATCGCCTGAAAAACACTTCATCTTTAACTTCAAAGGGTGCTGCTTTCCAGGGGATTATGCGAACTATTACTGAATCTACTTTCGGCTGGGGCAAGAACATGTATTTGGGAACTACATCAAAAAGCTCAACATTTGCGCTCCAATAGGTGACAACAGTCAGCCATCCGTAATCTTCACTGCCAACAGCGGCCACAAGACGACCTGCAAATTCTTTCTGCAAGACCAAAACAGCACAGTCAAAACCTCTATCGAAGAGCCAAAGAAGCAGTCGCGAAGAAATCTGATAAGGCGGAATCGAAACCACCTTGCTGAACCTTGGAACTGCTACATTCAACACGTCACCCTCAATGAACCTCACATTGGCTATATCCTTAAGCTGGTCACGCAAAACTACAGCGACATGTGGGTCCTTTTCAACAGCCAATACACCTCCACTTCTATTCGCAATTAAACGGGTCAAGAATCCGAAACCTGCACCAACGTCCAACACCACATCCAACTGGCTCAGTGAAGCATACTTGATTAGTTTGTCAAAAATCGAAGGGTCAACCATAAAATTCTGTCCGAGAAGCTTGTTCGGAACAATTCGAAATATTCGAAGCAAACGTTTCGTTTCTGAAACACTCATTTCTTATGCCTTGAACACAAACATCTAATGAACTCGCGTAAACAATCGATACTTACTGTCACCCTCAAGCTCCTCAAGGACCCGCTTTGTAATTAATTTCACAGGATTTGGCAGCTCAGTTCGATTCTGCAAATCATCAAAACTCTCGAACGCTTTTCGCTCGCGCTCATTAATCACTTGCCACATGTACTTCTTACCAATTCCAGGCACCAACTCTAATGCGTGCATACGCGGCGTGATAGCTCGAGCAGTGTTAAAGAAATTAACAAACCACTTTTCGCGGTTCAAAACGATACGACCAACAATACTAGGAAGCTCTGCCCTAGCAGCAGCCGTCAATTCCTCGAAGCTGACACGACCTATAATATATGTTACCTCTTCCCGCGAATCTTTCCCTACATACACGCGATCATTGGGTTTGAGCATCAGCCCTTCTTTAACCAAAGCCTCCAACAAAGTGAAAAACTCTTCACCAACACACTGAATTAAAGCTCCCGCTCGATAGCCTGCTCGACCACTGGCGCGAAATCCTGGTCTACCATGCGGCAAAAAATCTAATACATAAGCGTATGCTTCGTATCGCTTCTCCATAGTAGTCCCTGAATCCCTTTATTCCTATTCGCGCTTACTGCTTAAAAATCATTAGCCGAATTTCGGCTATTTTACAACTCTGTTATCATCCAAAAGCGCGATAATTGCTTCCAACTTCGCAGTTTCAATAATCTTACGACCACTAGCCAAGAAAACCCTTAGCTCATCAACAGTTTCAGGCATGCAATTCACAACTTGGACAGCTTCAGCTTCTTCAAGATCAAAATCCTTCATAAGCTTCCCTAAAAGCTTCTCTGCTACCTTGGCATCAATTTTAGAGAACTTTTTCACGTAATCCAGAGTTCGCCTTTGAAATTGGTCTAAATTCCCCTCGCCTATTGCCTCAAGCACATCTTTAACCTGCGGAACTGTAAGTCTTTTCTTTGTTGCATCTTGGTTTTCCATGCTCAACTACTACCTTTATGCGGCTCTAAATGTTCAGAACGCACAATTATCTTCTTAAGAGCATCGCCATCTGATACGCTTACTACATAACCTCGTCCGCGCTTCTGCATTACTGTGCCTATTTTTCCATGAAAACGCTTGTGGGGCAAACTTTTCTGAACACTCGAATCCATCTTGATAATAACCTGAGATCCCATTTCATACTCAATCAGCAACTTGCCCAGATTTGGCTTGCCTTTCTCACGAGGTTTTTTCGTCAGAAGCCGACGGGCACCCGTATAATATCCTTTTGAACCTCTCATTAACACTTCACCTTATTCAGATCATCCATAATAACCTTTAAAACATCCAGCTTGAGGGGCTTCGCTCTGTTTTCAAGCAACTCTGAAACGTTGGGCTTTGTTCTTCCTTCATCTCCAGACACTAATTCCTTCACGTAGAGGCCACCTTGACAACGTATTTTCATCTCAGCCCTCTTAAGCGACACTTTCTTAACTTTAACCTCATATATGTACTTTTCTCGGATTAAATTCGCCCTTCTATGCAAAACACGCAAAGGCGTTTGCTGCTTGATAAAGCTGCCCCTCAACTTCTCCTCTAGATGTTGCAGTTCCTCTTCAGAAACATCCCTCTCAAAATCAATTAAAACACGGTACTCTTTCTGCGCAGACTCACCTCTCTTTAAACGTCTAACAACATCCTTGCTGCTGAAGCGTAAACCGGAAACCTCAACCTTTCCCTTAGAGTTTGCATTAATAGTAGCTTTCAACTTATTCAAGTCCAAAAAACGCTTCTTAGGATTTGAAATTTCAATAACGAAGGGGCGACCTCTGCCGAGCATTCGAGCATCAATGTCTTCTCTTCCCGAAGCATGAAACGAGGTTTTCTCGCCTTTCGCAGCCTCCAACAGCGGCTTTGATGCTAGTTCCTCCACCGATTCAGGGTACATCTTTCCGGTTCCTTCGCATCTATCACAGCCTTTTCCGCGGCAGCTGGAACAGAACCACTTTGACTGTGGAATATTCCTAACGAGCTTCCTGTACCTGCCAGCCACAAAGAGAGGATTAATCTGAACCTTAAGATTTTCCGTGAACGGGTTAACGATTACTGCCAGGTCAGGCTTTTTATATTCTGCATTCTTTCCTGTTACCTTGGAAATTTTCTTACCCAATACTCTCCCAAATTCATGTCTGATGTTCTCACCGTAGATTACGTTAAATGCAGCTTTAAACTCGTCTTCTCTTTCCTCAACTGCAACTGGCAATTCTATGCCAACCAAAAAAGTACTGTACTCATAATTAGCAACAGCATCCAAAGCTTTCTTGCTCAAAGCATCAATAATCTGAAATCTGTTTTCACATAAGAAGCACACTTTTGGTGCATTTTTATTTGGGGCATGTTCTTTCAGGTGGCTCAGAGTTTCTTGGGCTTCGCGAGAAAAACCGTTAATTGCAAGAATTTTAAGCCTTTTTACACCCTCGGAGTTCTTTGATAATTTAAGGTCACTGGCTTGTAATGTTAAGCTCAGTTTTAATGCTTCGCCTCTGTCCCTGTTTTCTATGCTGTAGCCGAGCAATGCGAACTGTCTTCCTAGACAATGATCGCAAAGGGGATACTTGCTTAGCATATTGCCTGCTCTTTCTAAAATATCCATAAACAGAGCCTACTTGAACCCTGTGGGAAACCCTCTGCCCATGAAAGGCAACTTCTTCTTCCGTTTGAACATCTTTAGCATTTTCCGCATCATCACATACTGTTTCAGAAGGTCTTTCACATCTCTCTCGCTTGTTCCCGAACCACGAGCTACCCTCTTCACTCGCGAAGAATTCAAGATTTTCGGGTTCTCCCTCTCTTCAGGTCGCATAGACTGAATAATTACGCGCCACTTCTCAAGACGACCTTCAGCCATGTTCAGCATATCCTCGGGAACATCATAAGACATACCTGGAAGCATCTTGAAGATTTTCCTAAAAGGGCCCATCCCTTTGACTGCTTCAAACTGATCATACATATCTGTTAGAGTGAATTTGCCACTGAGTATTGCTTTTGCTTTCTTTTCAGGAACTTTAATTTCAGCTTCACGGACCTTGTCAAGAAGAGTTTCCAAATCACCCATGCCCAAGAGGCGACCGACGAATCTTGAGGGTATGAAGGGTTCAATATCCTCGGTCTTCTCGCCTGTGCCAATAAACTTTATGGGCGCTCCGGTGGCTGCAACTGCAGAAAGCGCTCCGCCGCCTCTGGCAGAACCGTCTAACTTTGTGACCAAAATCGAGCCTATCGGTGTTGCTTCATGGAAAGTACGCGCTTGGATTAACGCTTGCTGCCCGATTGTGCCGTCAATAACCATCATAACCTCGTCAGGTCGGATTCTTTTCTCAAGAGTTTTCATTTCTTTTATGAGTTCTCGCTCTTCTTTGTGACGTCCTGCAGTATCAACGATTATTAGCTCTTTGTCGCTGAACTGCTTCAAGCCTTCGTTAACTACCTTACCAGGATCCTTAGCCTTTACGTCTCCATAAACTGGAACGTTAATTCGGGTTGCCAATTGCTGAAGTTGGGCGAAAGCGCCAGGACGGTATGTATCAGCGCATATTAAAGCTGGTTTCAACCCTTTTTTAAGAAAGTGTCGGGCGAGTTTGGCTGCTTGAGTTGTCTTTCCAGAGCCTTGAATTCCCACTAGCATCAATATCTTCTTCTTTCCAGGCTCCATTTTGATTGGAACTGGTTTATCACCCACAAAGCGTGTTAGTTCTTCGTAGACGACTTTTATTAAATGCTCACGTCTTGAGATACCAGGCGGCACTTTTTCTTTAAGTGCTCTTTCCTCTATTTGTTTAGATATGCCGAGAACAAGTTTAACGTTTACATCCGCTTGGAGCAGGGCTCTCTGAATATCTCGAACAAGCTCCTTAACCATAGCCTCATCTACTACAGAAGCTTTGAAAACCTTCTTTAATGCACCGTAAAGAGAGGAACCCAAACTTTCTAGTACCATTCGCTTATCCAACCTTAACTTCTTAGGCATCTTTAAATATATATTGCCTGCCTCAAATGAGGTTTACAATAAAAAGCAGCGCTTATTGGCTTCCTGCAATATCTTTATCATTTAGAGTTACCGCAAAATGAGCGAGCTACTGTTATGCACTGTAATCTCTCCCTTTTGGTTTTGAACCTTGCGCTTTTGTCTGCGGTATTTGAGGCAAGGGTATCGGCGGTGGGATGTTCAATGTTCTAGATATGAGAACAGATTCGATAAAGACGACGTTTGATATTGACTGCACGACTAGTGGTGGGGGCGGTCTCTTTTCCTTGTGCTCTTTGATAACTTTTTCGATTTCTTCTTTGTCGCCTGAGATGTAAGCGCTTCCTTTTAGGCTTATTTGCGCTATTGCAGGGTTATAGTTTATTGTCAAAACGAAAGGAACTTCGACTGTTTCGTCATCTTTTTTATCCATGCCTACAATGTTTATGTTCGTGCCTATTTGAATGGGAGGGATAGGTTTCTTGATATCCCAAAAACGTTCTGCTGAAATATTCTTTATACCTACATTAACTCTAATCATTTGAATCATCGAAAGATACTTGTTGATTCAAAATTTAAAACTGCTTATTTCTCAATTTGTCTGTAGCGTGTAAAACCACAGTGTCCACACGTGTATCGGTCTTGGTGTTTAGCCATGAAGTAACCTGGACCACATCTCTCGCATGTTGGGCGTAGTCTCAAAACCTTCTCGCCTTCTATCTTGTACAAGGTGTTAACGCCCTTTTCATCTTTCTTTTTTTCTGGCTTGGCTGCAACTCTCTTTTCCATCTCTTCTTTCTTGGACAATTCACTATTCCTCCTCTTCCTTCTTTTCTTCTGGAGGACTGTTACGTTTTCTTATATACTCGGGTTCGATGAATATTGCTTGTTCCAATGTTTCATAAGCATTAGCAACTCCAATAGCAGTGTTTGTTCCTGTCATGGTTTTCATTTCCTTAATAAAAACCAGTTCTTCCTTTATCTTCAGTTCAGACGCTATTGCCTTTTTGACTTCCAGCCTTTGGGGTGTTTTTCCTTTTGGTTCTTGATCAACAGTGAAGCTTACTTCTCTTCGTTTCAAAAGGGAATTTTTCTTCGTTGATACGATTTTGACTTCCATCGTTATATCACTTGCTTAGGGTGTTGAGTTCATACGATTGCTTCCTATTTAGCTTTTCTAACGTATTTCATCGCCTTTAGGATTTCAGTAGCTTCCTTTTTTCTTTCAGATGTAACCTCGACGACTACGATGCCCTGATATGGCTGCCCATAAACAATCAAAGACTTTTCTGGAGCGTATAAAACGGCTATCAATGCCAGCAAGTCTTCTTCTCCATCTACAATTATATGAAACTGTTCGTCACTTTCTATTGCTTTCCTTATTTCTGTTATTGCTTCTTCCGTTATTGTTCCTTGAGGATTTTTAACGCGAACTAAATTTTTACCTGCGAACACTTCTGGTTTTACTTTCTTTCTCATGCTTTTATTGTCAGTAATCGAAAGTTGAGGGTTAATCTGATATGCATGCAAATTCCGTGAAACAGTGTCTCCTACAGATATTATCTTGCGCGATTTATTTTTTCTTACAATCTCTTCAATTCCTAGCATTGTTTGGTCAAACGAACCCTGAATTAGTCTTCCAAAAGGCTTTTTGAGTCTCACACGCAGCTCTGGAGTAACTCTATAAACAATAACCATTTCTTTTCAACCATGAACTGGGTCAATTATCGCCTGAAGTGTACAAATTATGCGTTAACACAGTAAGATTGAGGTTAGTTGCTCTATCTAACCTTTAACGCGTAACGACCTTTCTCTTTTATGCTCATAGCTTTTGCAATTGCTGAGTTTTCTGGATCAAACATTATAACTATGCCATTGTAGTCTTCGCTTAGGCTTGTTGACCTGCATTTCGGGCAAACATTATCTTTTGTTATGAAATGGCAGTTTGTGCATGCTTTCTTATTCATTCTTGCTATTCCTCCACGTCATTTTGTTCTCTTTTGCTTTCAGATACTTTGTTCTGCAGAGCTTTCTTGGAAGAGTCAAGTTTAAGCCATTCTAGCTTGCCTAGAAACGGTTGTCTCGCCGTTACGCCAATTTTTCCTGAGCTCCCTGCTCTGCCGAGAGAAACAGCTGTTATCCTAACTCGCAGTTGGTCTCCAGTTGTCAGTCTTCTCTTGGTTTCCTTTCCCAGCAAGACTCCCTGTTTTTCATCATAAGACATGTAGTCATCTATGAGCTGTGAAACGTGCAACAATGCATCTACTGGACCTATGCGCACAAAAGCCCCGAAATCTGCGATTTCTACTACATCTCCTTCAACTATTTCCTGAATTGTAGGGTAGAACGTTAATAGAGAAAACGTTACTCTGTGGTAAGTGGCGCCGTCACCAGGAATAATCTTTCCTATCGGACTTACTTCAACCTTAGTTACTGCTATAACATAGCCTAACTCTTCTTCGACGATTCCCTCATATTTAGTCTTAACTTGGTCCCGACCTACCTGTTCAAGAGGGGTACCAAACGTTTCGGGCGGAATCCGAATAGTGTCTTGAAGCGATATAAGCTTAAACATCTAGTCATAACATCCCGTCAATCTCTAGACGCGATTTTTGTCTCACATAAATCACTGGCACACTTATATCTCTTAGCCTCTTCTTCAGCTGTCTGTCGTTGGTAAACACGGGGCATTTCCGCTCTTCAGCAATTTTCACTATAATATCATCAGCATGCATTGCGTCTGGAGAAATCACTTCAATATACTTGCATTTCTTGGCAATTTCTAAAGCGATCATCACTTTTTTACGCATTTTAGGTGACCCTTTCTCCGCTAGTGCCTCCAGTTCCCGCTTTATTGGAGAAAGCAAAATCAATTCAAGTCTTCTTCCAAACATTTTCTCCAACTCATCGAAAATGTCAATTTTGAATTGAAGCGGAACAAATAATGCGTTTGAATCCAGAATCACCATAATGGGTTTCTTATCCATTTGCGAAAATCCCCTTTATGCATTGAGCTCTCTTCCTATGTTCTCGTTACGTAACCCTTTAAACTATTTGTTTTTATAGTTCCACTTCAACTGGTGCCTTGGCGAAGCTATAACCAAAACAACTGTTCAATTAGCCTTTTGCCAAATTCCGTTTCACTTTTAAATTACCTCTGTATATAATGACCAAAGCAAAAAGTGGGTTTGGTGAGTAGCCGTTGTTTGGCGAGAAATCATGCGGGGCTGTCGTATATCTGAAAAGCAGTGAGGTAAAGTATCTTCTCCTTCGATATGGCGCTGGTCACTGGGACTTTGTAAAAGGCAACGTTGAGCCCAAAGAAAGCGAGAAAGACACGGTTATCAGAGAACTCAAAGAGGAAACAGGTATTGATGACGCCAGATTTATCAACGATTTCAGGGAAAAAATCGAATACTTCTACAGAAGACAAGGCACAACTGTACATAAAGAGGTAATTTTTTTTCTAATAGAAACCCACACAGAACAAGTCAGATTATCTTTCGAACATGTGGGGTATACTTGGCTAGACTATCCGAATGCCTTGAAAAAACTCACTTTCAAAAACGCAAAGGACGTACTACAAAAAGCACATGAGTTATTAAACGCTCGTGAGCACCTAAGCTTTTTCGAATAATTTTACCTATGATGGCTCGTCCCACATTATTCCGTACCCGATGAGTCTCCAACGCGCAGTAATCTTTCTGCTTATGGACACTCTTGAGTTGGGCTTTGCACAGATTGGTCTAGTCAATTTCACTTTAACCATGTTTTTCTTTATTGAAAGAACTTTGCCTAGATTCACGGCGGCACCTACGTGAAGAAGCAACAATTCGCCAGGATTAATTCTCTCAACTTTCAAAAGCTCTTTTGTTCCTACAACTCTTTCTAAGATATGTGTTTCTAAAGTCAATTCTGATAATATTGCCGGAAGCAAACCGGTTCTTCCAGCAATGTTTCCGCTTAACCCATCTGCCTTCGAGTAGGAAGGATCTAGAAGGGTTCCGACACCGACTAGTCCCCCACAGGTCGCCTCTTTTATGCTCTTTTCGCCTGCGTGTAAACTAACTATTTCGCTGATCAGAGGATTATAAACGGTTTTGCCTTCTCTCTCAATACTTATGCCTGGGCGTATCTCTATTTCATCCCCAACTTTAAACTTGCCTTGCGCTATGGTTCCGCCAATTATTCCTCCGTCCAACTCCTCGATTGGGGTTCCAGGTTTGTTAACGTCAAAGGAGCGAATAATGTGCATAATTGGTGGTTTCGTTTCATCCCTTAAAGGAGTAGGAATAATTTCCTCAATAGCATTAAGCAGCACATCAATGTTTATTTCGTGTTGTGCTGAAACAGGAATTATTGGAGCGTTTTCTGCAACTGTTCCCTTAACAAAGCTCTTAATCTCTTCGTAACTCTTGCGCGCTCTTTTCTCCTCAACAATGTCAATCTTGTTTTGAACGATAATTATTTTTTTTATTCCAATAACTTCTGCTGCAGCTAGATGCTCCCGAGTCTGTGGTTGAGGACATGGTTCATCAGCTGCTATTACGAGGATCGCTCCGTCCATCACTGCCGCTCCTGAAAGCATAGTTGCCATTAATGCTTCATGTCCTGGGGCATCAACAAAGCTTATAGCGCGAACAAACTCTGCCTTTGTTCCGCAGTTTGGGCAGTCAGGTTTTATCGTGTAGTTTCGGGGTGTTTCGCATTTGGGGCATTTGTAGATCGCCATATCAGCGTATCCTAAACGTATGGTTATGCCTCTTTTCAGTTCTTCGCTGTGACGCGACGCCCAAACGCCTGTCAATGATTGCACCAAAGTTGTCTTCCCGTGATCTACATGCCCTATGGTGCCGATGTTGACTTCTGGTTGTTTGGGCAGGACTTTGCTTTTGTTGTTCATTCTCTTCTTGTCCACAAACATTCATGAATTAGTGAATGATTAAATTATGGAGACGTTAATAAGTATTAAGCAACCAAAAACTTATGCTGCTTGAGCGGCTTTCTCTGGTTTGCTTTCTGCAGACTTCTTCGGTTTTTCGATTATTTTCGTGTTAATCTGAACGATCTCGTCAGTTATTACGTTTCCTCGAACTGTCTTCCGTCTTCGTTCTCCTTTGTCTTCAGGGTTGAAACCAACTCCCCCGCTCAGAATAACGTTGCGGCGAACTCCGCCATGAACGTCTGGTCTCATGGGAACGCCATCTCTGTCTGAGCCGCCTGTTATTTTCAGTTTATGAGCTGGCAAATCCACCACGGCACCATCTACTGCTTCTCCGATTTTTCTCCCAATAAAGGGAGCTGCACGTGTTTCTTCAAGCTCAATTATCTTTGAGGTTCCCATTTCCGGGTCAGACACTATCACCTTGAACTTTGTCATTAGCTAATCAACTCCAGCGGAGTATGAAGTTGGGTCTCTCTCTATTAAGTATTTAGCATAGAAAAATTCAGCTCATTATGGCTAGGGCATCAGCATAACTTATAATAGCTTATGTATAGAAGTCTTTAAATTCACGTTTTCGCATCAAGGTAAGCAAGAATGTTGGTTCTTCCTCAATTCTCAATAGAAGACTTATTATTTATAGCTCGCTTTTATGATCAGAATGTTAACTTAAAACAATGAAAATAAAAAAGTTAGAGTTCTTTAATATGTTTATTCTGTGTGTACTCTAAACAAGTCGATATCTTCGCGCATGCTTGGCGTTAACTCTAGGAAGTCTCTTGCTGCACGTTCGATGTCTTTTGACTGGGTCACGTATCTTCCGACGATTAGTATATCTGCGCCTTGTTTCAAGGCTTCTTTGGCTGTTTCTGGAACTATCCCGCCAGCTACAGCAATAAGGAACCTTTTACCCGAGAAGGCTTGGCGCATCATTTGTATTCGTTCCAGTCCACATGTTCTTCCGCTTTCTTGGTCTATTCCTCGGTGTAGTATCACGATATCTGGGAGTTGTTTGAGCGATTGTAGCTTTTTGAGGACGTCTTCGACGTTTAGCATATCTATGACTGCGTAGATTCCGAGTCGTTTTGCTTCATGTACAAATGCATCTAGTGTTTCAGGTGGTGCCAGTCCAGCTGCTACAACTGCGTCCGCCGTGTCTTCATAGGCTATATCTACCTCTACTTTTCCCACGTCCAGTGTCTTGAGGTCTGCAACCATGAACGCGTCTTTGCCTACTTCCCTCAGATCACTTATTACTCTGGTTCCGTATCGTTTGATAAGTGGTGTGCCAACTTCAATGATTATTCTGTCGCTACCTGGAAGCTGGGCTATTACTTTCTTGGCGCTTTCAAGAGATGGGGCGTCAAGCGAGATTTGAAGGTAGGGGGGTCTCCACAAGCGCGGAACCTTGAACCCCATTATCGGGTGTTTTGCCCTGTCCTTGTCATAGTTAATTTTCTCGAGGGATGGATACTTCTTCAGAGCCCTCTGCAAAGCCATTTTTGTTGCCCCGTAGTTGTACTGGTATATGCGTCGATAATCAGTTGCCTGAGGGTGAATAAAAACACTGCATATAATTACCCAATCATCCACCTTGTCAGCTGGTATAATTCCCTCCTCAACAGAATCCGCGACAGCCTTCGCAACTGCGGCCTGTGCTGGTCCAAAGATTTTACCTGTATCCTCCATATTCTTCACAGTAACCTTTGGCACAAGAAGCGTGTGTGGTTTAGGCGGAAGATTAGGTCTGATCACCGCCAGCAATGGTGTATGTCCCGCTGAAAGGTTTGACAATCCATTTGCAAAAGCTTTTCCAACCGGCCCCTCTTTATCTCCCACTAACAAGTCTACATGTGCAACTTCGTTTCCTTCTCCGACAAGAGATTCACCAATTAAATAAGTTTTCCCCAATACTTCGGCATCGTCTGAAATATCTGTCGATATGGAGTCTAAAATCTCTTTAAAATCGACATTAAACTCTTTGAGCCATGTGTAAAGTGTATCTCTGTGAATATTTAATGTTTTTGCTGTTCCTGATATTGTCGGTTTTGTCGATATACGCTTTTGCGCGGATCTAATTTTGACGGATTTTAATGCGGCTTCTGATACTATTCTTAAGAGTTCATCTTGTGTTTCAGGTTTTTTTGTATCCATACCCGACATTTATCTTTCCCTCTGAGCTCTTTGTATCTCCTCTTATATATAAGAGTGTCGGAGTAACCTTGTGTTTTTCATACAAATCATGCTATTTTCTTCTTACTCGCAAAATTATTTGTCGGCATATACTAAAAAAATTGCTTTCATTGTTAGACGCATGACTAGGATGTGGCACCGTTTTATTCTGCGTTAAGTTTTGTTCAGTAATTCCTTATATTTTGGTGTGTATTGAATGTTAACGTTTAGTGTAATCAGGTGATGGAATGTCTCGTACTGATTGGATGTGTTTAACCGCTGTTATATTGGGTTTTGGGCTTATCCTCTATGGCGCAAATTTGTTCAATGCTATTGTTGGTTGGATTGGTGTTTACTTTTTCTTCGGGGGCATTCTGGTTTTTCTCGTTCTTTACATTTACGGTGAGTTAACAAAAAAAGAGGAGGTTCAGAAGCCGTAGAGCTTGCTATATTTCTCCTCGAGATATTTCAAGTAAGGTTTAGCATCCAACTCTTTTCCTGTTGCCCTTTTAATTAGGTCGGTTGGGTCATATAGGTCTCCTTTACTATGGACATTTCTGGTCAGCCACAATCTTATATTCTTCAGGTTGCCTTGTTTAAGTTGGCTACGCCAGTTTTGTATTTCCTCTGCAAGTGCAGCGAGCAGCTGTCCGCTGTATATATTCCCTAACGCGTAGGTTGGGAAATATCCGAATAAGCCGCTTGACCAATGAGTGTCTTGCATTACTCCTTCAGAATCATTTTCAACTTCTACGCCCAGTTGCTTTCTGTATTCCTGATTCCAGATTTCGGGCAATTCGTTGATGCTTATTTTGTCGGCGAAGAGATCCTTCTCAATTTGGAAACGTATTATCACATGAAGGTTGTACGTTACTTCGTCAGCTTCTATCCGTATTTTTGAAGGTTCGACAATATTTACAGCTTGGACGAACTGGCTTATTCTCACGTCAGACAGTGCAGGTCCGGTGATTTGCTTCAGTTTGGGTAACATGTGCGTCCAAAATTCTTCGGAGCGTCCTATGATGTTTTCGTAAAAACGTGATTGGGATTCGTGAATTCCAAATGAACACGGTGAGCCTGCTGGCTGGTATTTCCATTCTGGGTTGAGATTTTGCTCGTATATTGCATGACCTGTTTCGTGGAGTATGGAGAAGATTGAGCTTGCATACTTGTTAGGGTGGTAATGTGTGGTTACGCGCACATCATTGTAGTACCCACTAGTAAACGGATGCTCAGTTTCATCTATTCTTCCACCCGCTTCTAATGAGGTGGTATCATAGCCGAGTGTCTGAGTAATTGCCTGAGCAATTTTTCGTTGTTTTTCCACTGATATGCTGATGCCAAGTATGCTTGAGTCAGGTTGATTTTGGCTGTTCTGGATTTTCTCCAATAGCTTTTCGAGTCCTTGTCGGAGGTTATTGAACGTTGCTTCGATGAATCTGGTTGTCATTTTCGGTTCGTAATTATCTAAGAATGCATCGTAAGGCGTTGCTGTTTCTTTAACTTTCATTAGAATTTGCGCTGCTTGTTTATTTAAAGATAAGAGTTTTCCAAGTTCAGGCTTCAGATTCGCGAATTTTTTTGCTCTTTTGGCTCTTTTCCAAGCGTCTATGGTTATGGCTTGCTGTTTGGCTATTTTGGCTACAAGGGTTTCCGACAACGCGGTTTGTTCATCATAGTTTTTCTTGATAAGGTAAACGTTGCGTTTTTCAACTTCACCAAGCATGGCGTTTTGTGGGCTTGTGATGATCGTTTCTAATAGCTTTCCAATTTTTGGGGCTGTGCTCATCTTGTGATTTATGCGACTTAAAAGTGAGAGTTGCTGACTGCGTTGCTCCAATGCTTTTGGAGGCATCATGGTTTCCAAGTCCCAATGTATCACACTTTGAGCTGATGATAATACAATGATGTCTTTTGTTAGACTTAGAAGTTTTTTGTAGGCATAATGGATATCGTTTTTCATAAATGTCGCCTTGCTAATTCTGAGGTTATTGGAAGCCACTGTTATATGCGTTTTTGAGAGTAGTTTTTCTCTTTATCATTCCCTCATGCTATTATTAGGATTCAATTATAATTATGCGGAATCATGACATGTGCAATAGAAAAAGTTGGGTACTTGCAAAGTTAGCTTAAAAAGCATGGCTGGTTAGTGCTCCGGCCGGGATTCGGACCCGGGTCTTCGGCTCGAAAGGCCGGAATACTTGACCGGACTATACTACCGGAGCGCTTTTTGTAGAGGCATCATGCAAATGTTTTTCCACTCGAATAAACCTTCCCCTTGTTTCATTATAAAAAAAACATTTTCAATCTGTGTTTTCGGACAAACCCTTTGAAAAATTCAGAGGTTCAAAAAGACTTGTAAAATGTTACTTAGTATGATATTCTTGCCGTTGTTGGGATTTCACCTAAAATCTTCGCTGCTGCATGTTGCACTTTTTCGCGGGAGCTCGCGTGAGTGTAAACGCGGAGTATGTTGATGAATCCTTTTAGATTCTCAAGGATCTTTGAGACGTCACTCAAGCGATATGTTGCTTTTTTGCCTTTTTGGCTTCTACTGAACATTGGTATTCCCACAGTCTCAATGAGATCTGTGTGATGATAAGGAACAGAAGGAACGGTTGGCACGTCTATGATTACCGACTCATTATCTATTCCAGCTTCCTTTGCAATTTCGTTTTGTATTTGCTGCCGATAGACTTCGCGTCCAAAAATGTTTGACACCATTGTGTCCTTTTCGTAGAAAGTCCTCTCGTATGCGCACTTCAACATTCTTCTATGCTCCAGATCAGCGATAATCCCCTTTGACGATTTACACTTCTTTAGTGCAGACCAAACAGTGTAGTCATCCATCTCTAAGTATTCTTCAGGCGTTTTGAATGCTGTCAAGCCAAGTTCCTTGTCCGCCTTTTCCATAGCCATAGCCAGCATTATCTGCGCTGCTCTGCCAACACGATGGAAATAGATGCTTTTAAACGATTCAATTCGGGCAATCATAAAAGCTTCCAGCGCTGAAAGAGCGCCCAATTCCACTGCCAAATCCTCGCCCAAAACGTCCAAAGCATGGATCAATCTGAAAACGTCTATAAAACCGTACTCTGCACCTGTGTGAAATGTGTCCCTTACGATAAAGTCCTGCTTGTCCACATCCACGGCGCTACTTATAATCTGGTCCAAGAAGGCTTTGCCCGTTTTATGGAGTTTTCCAACCGCGAGCTTTCCCACTTCTTCAGGCTTGTAGCCAATTTTCGCTATCTTATCGCTTAGTTCGCCTTTCTCTATTATCCACGATGTGATGTCTTCATGAGTTCGCTCAAGGTCCCTGATCAATAGTTGCTCAAAAATATGTGAAAAGGGACCGTGTCCAACATCGTGAAGCAAAGCTGCAACCCTAGTCATATCAAACTCTTCATCGCTAACCATTCGGGAAATGTTCGGGTTCTCAATAGACTTGCCTGCCAAGTACATGACGCCAATGCAGTGCTCAAATCTGGTATGGTTCGCTCCTGGGTAGACGTACTCTGAACCAGCTAGTTGCCTCAACCTCCGCAGTCTCTGCATCGGATACGAGTCAATAATATCCTTCTCTACCTCGTTAATGTACACATAACCATGGACGGGATCTTTAATTTCACCCCAATACATCTTCGGCATTCCTGAACACCTTTCACGGCTTGCAAGTTATATTTATGAGTCCCCCTATAATGTGTAACGCTAAGGCAGCGCAAAGTGAAAAGAGTTGAGCAAAAAAGGTGTATTCATTTGCATCGAAGGTCTAGATGGCTGCGGAAAAACCACACAAGCAAAGCTTTTAGCAAGAAAATTGCGGAAAAGGCATAACGCCGTTTACACAGCAGAACCTAGTCGCGGTAAAATTGGAACTTTAATTAGAAGAAATTACCTCTATGGTGAAAAACGTCTCTCAATCGTGCTTGAAGCGTTGCTCTTTGCAGCTGACCGAATCGAACACTTGGAAAACGTGATTCTTCCTGCTTTAGAGGCAGGGCAACTCGTTATTTCTGACCGTTACGTTTACTCCTCTTTAGCTTATCAAGGCGCTGCCGGGCTTAGTTTGGACTGGATAGAAAAAATAAACGAGAATGCTCTCCAGCCAGATGTCGCGTTTTTCATAGATGTGAACCCCGAAACTGTAATGAGCCGGCTGAAACCCAAGAAATCAGTAATGGAGAACCTAGCGAACCAGAAGAAGGTGCGGGAGATATATCTAAAATTCGTGGAAAATGGGCGCCTCACAAGAATTAATGGTAACAAATCTGAAAACGAGGTTGCGAAAGAAGTTTATGAGGTCGCAAAGCAGTTTTTAAACTAGCATCGATAGGGTTCAATTTAAACTGCTTTTAGGGTTTTTCGCGAAGAGGTTTTGTTTATTTCATTTACAAAGAAAGTAATAATGTCCTCGGGAAAAATGTACCTTGGACCCCGCTCGTGAAAAACCTGAATTTCCAAAATGTTTCTCTCAAATATAACGCGCAGCATGTAATAATCAAATTTCAACGGGATTCTGTTTTCTTCAGTGCCTTTATAATAGCGTACAGCCCAGAAAAAATCCATTGTCTGAAAAGGGGTTTTCCTCAAGGCGGTGAACACTCTTCGTGTTTCTTCTTCGTCTATGTAGTTGAAGCTTTCCGCTTCAGCCAAGCCTGCTTCGAAAATTACAGTGCATTCAGGCACTGTTGGGCAAGCTATTTCCTCAAATCTGAATTCTCTACAGTTTACATCATGAAGAACACTTATTATTCTTCTCTGAAGCCTCTTGGTTGAAAGAGAGGTAGTAAAAGCTGCTATTCTGTGAATATTCGTGGGAAAATTCTCATAAAACCCTAGCATCTCAAGGTTCCTGCTTAGGTTTTTTTCATTTTATTTATCTTTTCAAGGTTGCCTAGCAGTTCGGACAATGCAATGCTTAGTTTTTGCAGTTCTTCTACATCATCAGTGTTTTGAATCTTGAGTTGTACATCCTGCACCTTAGCCAAGAGAGTAGCCTCAAGCTTGTCATAAGTCACGTTACTTGCTCTTTTCTGTTCATCCTCTTCTTTAACTACAACTACTTTCTTTTCACATCTTCCACACCACAACGTACCATCTTTTAACCTGAAGAGTGGTGACGAGCAGGCAGGACATGACAAATCTGTTAGAGTAGCTCCTTGCCGTAGCAGATCTGCCATACGCTTGATATGTTTATCCTCGCTTTTTTCTCGCATTTCATAGCCTCAACATAAATACGTGTTAAAGCTTATATAACTTGATAACTGCGACATTGAATAGGTGCACATTATGGTGCGAAAGAAAAAAGCTCAAGAATATGAGGAAAAAATACAGCAAGCTTTAATGGTGCTTGGTGAAGTCTCAGAAGATAGTACAACACCGAGAAATATTCGACGTGCGGCAAAAGACGCTATGGGCGCCTTGCAAAGCCCAGAATTCACGCCTGCAGTGCGGGCTTCAAACGCTATTTCACTTTTGGACGAAATCCTTCAAGATCCAAATATGCCTCCTTACACGCGGGTAAAACTATGGAACGTAATGAGTCTAATAGAAGCTATAAAAGACTAAACCAAGCACCAAAAAACCGTTTTCTTTAATAAAATCCGTTTCTATTTTTTGGCAGTTCTTTTGGCAAGTTCTCTCGTTTCTTTATAGGACCGAGCGCAGTGCATACAACAAAACGTCATCTCTTTACTATCTATTAATTCTAAATATGTGCCATCGTAGATCTTACAGCCACAGTGGGCGCAAACGTAAAGGCTAGGTTCAATTGCAATTGAAATGAGGTCCGAGAATCGCTTGAAAAGTTCTACGCAGAGTTTTCGGCCTTCATGAGTTAGCTCAAAGACTTTTCTTTCTTTTTCACCTACGGGCTTTTTTGTATGCCTCACCAAGCCTTTTTTCTCTAGTTGCTGGAGAAATGGGTAGACTAGGCTTGGACTTACCTTTTTTTGTACTCTTTTCTTGAAACGGCTGATTATGTTGTAGCCATGCGCAGGTCCCTCGTATAGGATAGTGAGTATGTAGAAGCGTGAGAAGTCTGAAATCAAGTCGTCCATGTTTTTGTCTTTTCTTTTTTTTACCATTTATGTCTCCTTTATTGGATGTTTTTGCGCCATTATAAATGTTTATGAGATATATCTTGAAAAGATATTTAACACGTTGGGAAATCAGACTAATACTAGAATTTTGACATCATATCCAACTCTTTCTGGAGAATACTTCACTAACAAATATATTCCAGTTATTACATCTAACTTTGGGTTTTAGGGGGAAAGTACCCATTGAAATACGACGTGATAATAGTCGGTGCGGGTCCAGCAGGAATTTTCTCAGCGTTAGAGCTAACGGAAAAGAACAATCTTAACGTTCTGATTGTTGATAGAGGTCCAGAGATAGATCAACGCAGGTGTCCATCAAGCCGTGGGTTTGAATGCCGGCATTGCGAACCGTGCTCCGTGCTTTCAGGCTGGGGCGGTGCAGGAGCTTACAGCGATGGAAAACTAACATTATCTACCGAAGTAGGCGGCTGGCTAAACCAGTATGTTTCTCAAAAAGAGCTGAAATCACTTATGGAGTACGTTGACAGTGTCTACTTGAGATTCGGAGCGAGCGAACAAGTTTATGGTTGCGACCAAGAGAAAGTAGACGAAATCGACCGTAACGCGTCTCTAGCGGGACTCAAGCTAGTTCGACAGGAAATACGCCACATGGGTACCGAAAAATGCGCCGAGACCTTGCGACAGATGCGCCGAGAATTAAACGGTAAAATCACTTTTCAACCAAAAACAGATGTTAGAGGGCTCATCGCAGAAAACCATACAATAAGAGGCGTTGAAACTTTGGACGGCGAGAAAATAATGAGCAAGTATCTGATAATCGCGCCGGGCAGAAGCGGAGCCGAGTGGCTACAAACAGAAGCGCAGCTTCGTGGTTTGAAAACAGTGAACAACCCAGTTGACGTGGGTGTAAGAGTTGAGGTCTTGGCCTCTGTTATGGAGGAGTTGACTAAGGCGCTTTACGAGCCTAAACTTGTGTATTATTCGCGTCTTTTCGACGATCAAGTTCGCACTTTTTGCGTTTCGCCTTATGGTGAAGTCACCACCGAATCATATGATGGAGTGTTAACCGTCAACGGACAGAGTTATGCAGAAAGAAAAACGGAAAACACCAACTTTGCCATTCTTGTTAGTACGTCGTTCACGGAGCCGTTCAGAGAACCCATAGCCTATGGGAAATACGTTGCTAGACTTTCAAACCTGCTAAGCGGAGGAGTGATGGTGCAGCGTCTGGGCGACTTGGTTTCTGGCCGGCGGTCAACACCTGAACGTCTAGCCCGAAGCGTTGTGGAGCCAACGTTGAAGAACGCTACGCCAGGAGACTTGAGCTTTGTGTTGCCTTATCGCTATCTATCCGACATAAGGGAAATGCTTCAAGCAATAGACGTAATTGCTCCGGGAATCCACTCAAGAGATACACTCCTTTACGGCATAGAGGTGAAATTCTACTCTTCACACCTACAACTGAATAACGTTTTGGAAAGCAAAATCCAGAATATGTTCACCATAGGAGACGGCGCGGGCGTGACCAGGGGATTAATTCAAGCTTCAGCTTCAGGAGTAATAGTGGCTAGGGAAATTCTGAAGAGAGAAAAATTGAAGGCATAGAAAAATGGCTGTGGCTCAAAACATCAGGTGCTCGCACTGTGGTGGTCCGGTTGAGTTCAAGCCTGGCGAGTTGATAGCCACCTGCAAGTATTGCGGCTTCACCACCGTGATCGAGACTGGAGCCCCCTTCAATTTTGAGCATTCACTATTACTTAACAAGTATAGTCAAATCCAAGCAGACGAGTTGATAAAAAGTTGGATGCGTTCCGGCTTCATGAAACCAAGCGATCTGGTCAAAAAATCTAAAATCATTGAGAAAAACTTGGTTTACTTGCCTTTCTGGGTTGTTTCAGTAGAATCCAAAACCAAATATAAAGGAATATTCGAGCGCATATCCCCTCCAGTCATGAAGGAAGGAAAAATCCAGAAAGCATACAACTGGCTTGTGCTGGCAAGAGAGGCAGCAGAGTTCCCAACGAGAGAATACGACGTCCCTTTGGAAGGTAAGATTCCCTACGACTTTCGTCAAATCGAAGGATTCGCAAAGGTCTTGAACAGCGAAATCACTAGAGAAGAAGCAATTAAGCTTGCTAAACAGCAAATCGAGGCGCATCACCGTTACTTACTTAAACAGGACGTAGACAAAATCATTGAGATTTACACTGAGACAGCTATAAAACAAGCGGTTTACTTGCATGCGCCAGTGTGGTTCGTGAAGTATGAGTACAAAGGCTTGACTTATCAGCTTATACTTGACGGCGCAGTTGGCTTGCCTATTAAGGGTGATATACCCTCGTCCAGTTTTTAAGGCGATTAAGAAACCTTAAAAGCTGAATTTTCTATAATCGCTTAGGGACTATTAGGTGGGAAGATTGAATTGAGCGAGAATAGAGATGTTTATGCTGAAGCAAAAAAGCAAATGCGCCTCAGCGAGCGTATAGTTGCGGCGATCCCTGGTTTTCGGGGATATAAAGAGAAAGAATTACGGCGTGAATCTGACAAGATTATTCGCAACCATATTAACCTTAAGCTTTCAGAATCAAAAGACGACCTGAAGTCAATCTTCCAGAAACTTTCAGACCGTCGCTATTTCGACGTTTTAACAGATATGGATCGTCTTATTGCAAAAGCCGACCGTGTAACTGAAAAAATTAATCATGCCTCTTACGGATATTCCGGATTCTTCGATATTGTGAAAGTAAAGGAAGAGAATCTGAACCGAATGATAGACTTTGATAATAAATTGGTCGGTGAAGTTGACGGTTTAGTTGCCGATATTGACGTTTTCAAAGCTGAAATAACGAAAGGCGAAACCAAGAACATTAGGATAAGAGTGCAGAATATAGCTGACAAGCTGGAATCGTTCGAAGAAACTTTTGATAAGAGGACCCAGGTAATATTAGGAGTGACATAAAGATGCCACAAGTTATAGAATGGAAAAACGCGGGTTCTGAAGATATAGTCTGGAGATATCCCAACGAGGAAATCGTTTGGGGTTCTCAGCTCATAGTACATGAGTACGAGATGGCTGTGTTCTTTAGGGACGGCAAAGCATACGACGTTTTCGGTCCAGGTCGACATGTGCTTACAACTCTTAATCTACCTTTGCTAACTGGTTTGCTTTCCCGCATTGCGGGTTATAGCGAGAAACCTTTCAAGGCAGCTGTAATATTCATTTCCACGAAGGTCTTTTCTGGCAAATACGGAACTAGTGCCCAGACCACCGAATTAGCACCTCTTAAAGTGCATGGGGCCTTCTGGTTCAAAGTGGAATCTGCCCAGCTTTTCGTTAACGAGGTTGTTGGTGGACAGAACGCCTACACAACAGGAGAAGTAAACAATTTCCTAAGGGGCTTCTTGAACGAGAAAATAATCGATGAGCTTTCGCATTATGATTTAGTCACGGTTTTCACAAGACTCGACGAGACTTCAATTATAGTGAAAAACTCCGTTACTGATTATTTTAAACGGTTAGGCATTGAACTTACTGATCTGAGGTTCGAAGGCATCGATACTACCCCAGAATACCGTGAAAGGTTATTCTGGCTTAAAACTGGACGAACATCTGCAGACGAGGTTTTGCGCATGGAAACCATGAAAAGCGCCGCTGAGTCCCTCGGGAAGTCTGGTGGTGGCGGTGCTGCTTTAGGCACTGGCATGGTGCTCATACCCCAGATAATGACGCCAACCGGTCCTACGCAAGCGCCAGTGGCAGCTTTGGTAATTTGCCCAAAATGCGCCTCTAAGGTGCCTGCGACTTCAAAGTTTTGTCCAGAATGTGGAAAGCAGCTCACGCCTACTTCGACTGGCGCAATAAACTGTCCTAAGTGCAACACGTCAATTCCTGCGGGTTCAAAGTTTTGTCCTGAATGCGGCGAAAAGATTTCTTAGGTGAGCGTTGCTGTGGATGAAGGCAGTCGGATAACGCTCTCCATAGGCGTTTTCCTAATAATCATCGTAGTTGTAATAATGATGTATGCTCTAGAAATGATTACTGATTGGACTCTGATTTTTCCCTTGGTTCTCCTTTTCTCCGGATGTTGGACACTGGTTTTAGCTGGGATGCGCGCTGCGAACCCGCAGAAATATGCGCGCGGTGGCTTCAGCACAATGAGTTTAGGTTTGGTTTTGATTGCCGTGGGTGGCGCTTGGTACTTGTTAACGTTTAATACGCTTTACTCTTTGGCTCTAGTCTTGCTTGTTTTTGGGGCTTTGGCGATAGCGACGGCTTTTAGGCGAAAATAAAACCTGCATTCTTTCTAAACGTTTTTTTATTTCACCGTGCAGACATTGTTGCAGAGACTGAAAAGTCATGCGCGAAGATATAATTGGTCATGGAACATGGTACGATAAAATGGCTCGCAAAGTCATCAACCGAGAGCGGAAGCTGGGTAGAAGCTTGGAGAAAGTCAGAACAGAGATGGGTCTGGGGGCTTCTGGTTTTCCTCACATAGGCAGTCTCGGAGACGCAGCGCGTTCTTACGCTGTTACGCTTGCTCTAAGGGATATGGGTTTCAAATCTGAATTGGTTGCTTTCTGTGATGATAAGGATGGTTTGCGCAAGGTTCCATTTGGATTGCCTGAGTCATTGAATGAGTATCTTGGTTTTCCAGTTTCCAGCATTCCCGACCCATTTGAGTGCCACGAAAGCTACGGGAGACACATGAGTTCACTTCTGCTTGATGCTTTGGACAAATGTGGTATCCAATATTGCTATCTTTCGGCAAAAGAGGTTTATGAGAAAGGTCTGCTGCTGAACGAAATCCGAACAATATTGTTGAACGCCAAGAAAGTTGGGGAAATTGTTAAGGAAGAAGTTGGTCAGGAACGTTACATTCAAGTTATGCCCTTTTTCCCAGTTTGCAGCAAATGCGGACGTATCTATACCACAAAAGCCTACAAGTTTGAGCCAGAAACTGATAAAGTTCTCTATAGATGTGAAGGCCTCGAAATTCGAGGCAAACTCATCGCAGGTTGCGGTCACGAAGGCGAAGCTGACATAGCCAAAGGCGAGGGTAAACTTACTTGGAAGAGCGAGTTTGCTGCCCGATGGAAAGCGCTAGACATAAGATTTGAAGCTTACGGCAAAGACATCGCTGACTCAGTGAAAATAAATGACCGTATCTGCCGCGAGATTCTCTGTTTCGAGCCCCCGTCTCATGCAAAATACGAAATGTTCCTAGATAAAGGCGGCAAGAAAATTTCCAAGTCAGCTGGCAACGTGTTTACTCCGCAGGTTTGGTTCCGTTATGGCTCTCCCCAGTCACTATTATTGCTTATGCTGAAGCGGTTTACTGGAACCCGGACTCTTGATGTCTCCGATATTCCCTCTTATATGAATGAACTCGATGAGCTTGAAGATGTATATTTCGACAAAAAACATGTAACCACAAAGGAAGCTCTAAAACTCAAAGGCCTCTTCGAATACTGCTGGGTTATGAAACCTCCCGCTAAACCAAGTGTTCACGTACCGTATAACCTTCTAGCGTTTTTAGTTAAAATGGCGCCTCAGGAATGTCTGACCGATTTTCTTACGGAGAAGCTTCAAAGCTACCGTTATCTGCAGAAAAACCAACAGAT
>SMYP01000131.1:41442-45499 GCA_007050895.1 Candidatus Bathyarchaeota archaeon
TACCTTTCAGATTCCTTTCACGGCTAGACTTACAACGAGCACATAAAGGATTAATCTAATCAAGATTACCGTTGCTAGTCGACGCGCAAAGTCCTTCAACTTCTTGAAGTTCTTTTCGGAAGCGTCTTGTGTCTGCTTAATTAACTAAGACAGACAAGGAACTAAGAAAACGAGGGCAATTAGATACCTGCCGAAAAAGAGAATCAATGACAAATTTAGCATTTCGTAGATTATTGAAAGCCTTATTATAATTATCAGCGAAGTACATGCGAATATTAACGCCATCCTTATGCCATATTTCACTGCGAGCATACCAATCTTCACCAGCACATCTGCCTATTTGCTCAGTATTTATATTATGCGACTAGAATAACCTCGATCCTATGCTACAGCGTAGCAAGACCATCCGCTTTTATGGAGACGATTACTGCAATATTCTACTTCTCATCTTTCTTAAGCCTGTGTAACTTTTGAACTATTGAAAGGTGCAAAAAAGTTCTGCACATAGATATAATTATCCAAAAAATGAGAGAAGGCTCATGTCAAGTAGCAAAAGAATTCCCTGAGCTATACACAAGAAGCCTAAACCTGCCAAAACTGGCCAAGAACCTACAATCAACCCAAAAAGCTTCACCAAATCTTCAACAAACCTGAAAATAAGAAAAACTATTAACGCTGGAACCAGAAAAACCGCCAAATAAATCCACAGAGACGAGAAGCCCAATAAGGTCGCTGGCAAAGGAAAATACAAGTACAAAAGCCCAACGCACATCAAGCCCACAACCAACCCTAACAAAGCACTGAAAGGAACCTTACTTAGAGGCTTTAGCACCAATCCTAAACCCGTGACAACCAGTAAACTCCAGACTTCTATACGTGAAGTATGCTCAAGTAGAACTACTACTCCAGTAGCTAACAGCAAGGCTCCAACGAAAATTCCGAGATATCCAAGTCCTCTCAGAAGATTGCCGGTGGAACCTTTTGTGAAAAAGCTAAGTAACTTCGAAACGGCAACTATTCCGCCAAAAATCAAGATATAGGGAACCAAACCAACTAACAAAGATAAATCCAAGCCAATTAGCGTCGACAGATCCATCTCTAATCACAATAGTCTATTCAGAAAAATCCCACTTAAAACTATACCCCAAACCCTTAACATGTATGAACTATAATATCGCCTTGGAATGAGAAACTCGAGTTTTAAACTGGAAATATAATTTCACTTCGACTATCAATAGATTAATTGAGTGGTATGCCGTTTGTTGCAAAGTTTTTATTATTCGGTTGTTGTAGTCTTCGTATACGGGCCCGTAGTCTAGTACAACGGATAAATCCAGTATCATCGGAATTTTTCCGTGCTGACGGATTATGACACTGGCCTGCGGAGCCGGAGGTCCTGGGTTCAAATCCCAGCGGGCCCGCTTTTGACACCTCTCATCTGTTCTTTAAACAACGCTTGGACTATAGGGTTAAAAGCACTTATATTGCAACGCTGTTGTTCTTTAGTTATGAATCTGAAGAAAAATGGCGTATTTTTTCTTCTTGGAATCGCTATTTTAGCTGTAATAATAACTTTCTTGGCTTTACCTAACGCTGTTAATGCAGATGTATTGCGTTCGGCTGTTAGGTTTTTTGGATTGTATGGATACCTATTTCTCAGTGTAACAGTTTTAGTTACTCCTTTTTTGCCTGAAGTCACTCAGGCTTTTGGCAAACCTTTCCTTAAAATCCACCACAGTTTCGCCGCCCTTGGCTTAGTCCTTATTACCCTTCACCCCATTTCTAACGCGTTAGAGTCTAATCTATCCGTTTTTGTGCCAAACTTTACCTCTTGGACCACTTTCTGGACGTTGGCGGGCAGACCTGCATTTTTCATAGTCTATATTGCTGTTTTTGCTGCTTTCTTAAGAGCTAAAGCCTTGAGATTCTGGCGAATTTTCCACGCCTTAATGTATGTCGCATTGTTTTTCGGAATAGTTCACGCCAACATCTTTGGCAATGATTTTCAAAACCTTGGAATAATGCTCATTTTTGATGCGTTGTTTATTGCGACTCTTGCAGGTTTTACTTTTAAAAGATCCAGAAATTACCGACTTAAACGCAGAATAGCCTCTGATAACAAAGAGAAGTGAGTGAGAATGAACGAATCAGTCATAACTGTTGAAAAACTCGTAAAGAAATTCGAAGATATTACAGCTGTAGATGGTGTCAGTCTGCAGGTGAAGAAAGGAGAACTATTTGGTTTGCTAGGTCCTAATGGCGCAGGTAAAACCACGTTTATAAACATATTATGTGGATTGACCAAACCTACAAGTGGCACTGCCATGGTTGGTGGCTATGACGTTCAGAAGGAAACAGCGAAGGTAAAGGAACTCATAGGTGTTTGCCTTCAAGAGACTGCGATATACCCCTATCTTACAGGCTTTGAGAACTTGGAGCTCTTCGGGAATCTTCATGTCATGAAAAAAGAAATGCTCAAGAAAAGACGTGATATGCTACTTGAGAACGTGGGGCTCACCAGTGACGCTAAGAGAAGAACAGCAAATTATAGCGGCGGGATGAAGCGTAGATTGAGCTTGATTCTTGCCTTGATTCACGATCCTCAAATAGCTTTTTTGGACGAGCCAACAGTAGGTATGGACCCTAAATCCCGTCGTGACGTTTGGAATTTCATGAAAGAACTAAAAAAGGAAGGCAAGACAATTATTTTGACTACACATTACATGGAAGAAGCTGAAGAATTATGCGACCGCGTGGGCATAATCGACCATGGAAAATTAATTGCGCTGGGTTCACCTGAACAATTGATTTCGACAAACAATGTCAAAGACTTGGAAGAAGTTTTCATCAATTTCACTGGAAGAAAAATACGGGAGGAAGTCTAGTGAAGTTTCAAAGAGTTTTTGCTCTAACTAAAAAAGAAATGAAGAAAACAGTTCGAGATCCCGCGGTCTTGTTTATGATTTTTTTGTTTCCAATAGTATTTGTCTTTGCATTCGGCGCTTCCTTCGGTGGAATCGGAAATAATCAGCCAGCCTACAACATTGGCGTAGTTAACATGGATCAAGCTACCTCGGTTAATGCATCCCAGACACTTCTAATTGCTTTGTTGGATACAAACATACTAAATGTCCAGGTCTACGTCGATAATCAAACCGCGCAGAACGACTTGTCTCAAGGAAGCATTCAAGGAGTTATGATAATACCAATCGATTTCAGCCAGAGTTTGGCTTCGTACCAAGCAGCACCCAACGACCCGAACATATGGACGAATACCACAATAGCCCTTTACTTAGACAAAGGCTCGCTGGTCGCGACTCAAGCAATACCGCCCATAATCCAGCAAACCCTAACAAGCATCACGGGTCAGAAACAGCAGTTTTACTCAAGCCCGTTCAGCTTGGAGACTGCATCATTGATCGAGGTTAACGCCCCATCAACATTTGACTTCATGGCTCCGGGTATGTTTACTTTCGCATCTATATTTCTCATAATGATGGTCTCCCAGTCGTTCACTCAAGACCGAGAAAATGGTATCATGAAGAGAATCAGAATTACGCCGACAACGTCTGCGGAATTTATGATTAGCGAAGTATTATCTTATTTAGTTATCGCGTTTGTTCAAGCGGTTCTTGTGTTCGTCATGGTTTACATTATGGGCTTCACACCAGACGTTGGCGTGTCCGTTTACGCGTTAGCCTTTACACTTGTTCTAGTGTTCTCTTTATCTAACGTTGGATTCGGCTTAATCACTGCTACGATCTCCAAATCTTCAGGTGCGGCAACCGGGATTTCCTTCCTCTTCGTTCTACCTCAGCTGTTCCTCGGTACCTTCGTTGGCTCATCCCTATCTTCAGCAGCGCAGATCGTTGGTAAATTCGTACCCAGCTACTACGTGACTGACGCATTAACATCGCTCTTTCTAAGAAGCGCAGCCATAACCAGCCCTGCCGTGCTATTGGATATAGCAGTAGTCTCAATATCTTGTGTAGGTATTCTATCAGTTGGGATAATTTTATACGAAAAATACTACAAAATCTAGGCACTACGACTATGC
>SMYP01000131.1:45599-53388 GCA_007050895.1 Candidatus Bathyarchaeota archaeon
GCCAAATCACAACCCGCAAATCCAAAAAAGTCTTATGTATTTCTATATCGGACATAAGAGAGGAGTTGGATAGTTATGCGAGACGGAACAGATGAAATAATAAAAACAAAATTGTACGGCGAGATTGAGACCTTAGAAAAACAATACCGCGAGCTTAAGGCTTATCTTGAGGAAAAAGAAAACAGTATGGAAATCGTTGATGCAGTGAAGAGATTCAGAGAAACCCTGAGCAAAATAAGCACGCATGTACTAACGTTGTACACTGTAGAGGGCCAAAAAGCTAAAATCACTTGGGATTCACTCCTAACTAACATAGACAACGCCTTGGAGACGCTGCATTCTTCACTTTCTACACCTAAACCAGCAATTCAATTAGCCCTTAACATTTCTGAACCCAAAATCGAGGAAGTTATGTCCTACCTGTTAACCCTCAAGAAATCCTTACAATAGACTGCAGGGAATTACTCCACGATTTTTTCCCAACTTTTGACCAAGTCCAGAACTTCTTGGACTGGTGCGCCCCCGTAGCTTTTTAAACGCCTACGGAGCTCAACCTTGTCGATCGCTGCTTTTTGCAAATCTTTGATTTGACTAGCTCCACTCGCTAAATAGAGAATGCCATCGATGCCTGTTCTTGCGCAACGAACGCTAACAGTCAAAAGCTCAGTGGCTGATGGAACGGCTTTCGCGGTGTCACCTGGGCCAAAAACGTAAAGGCTGATAAACACTGGTTTCTTAAGTAGCTTCTTAAATCCACGCGACAGCATTTCCCAGTACCAAGGCGTCGCGTAGCTTTTGCTGAACATCACAACGTTGAACGCGTCAGCGTATTTAGCAAGGTCATCAAAGTCAACGCCATAACGCTCATAGGCTGTTACAGGGTCAGGCTGAATGCACATAACCAAATCTTTTTTCACCCGGTCCCTGACTTGGCCAATATAGTCAGTAACTTCTTTCTTGCGCCATTTAAGCCAGCTTAAGCCGCTTTTCTTCCATAGTTCTTTGCAACGTGGACATGTACAGTGACTGTGATCTGCGAAGTACTGGCTGTTTAGCCACACACCCTGAGAGTGGCGGTCAACATCCTGAATATACTCCAGCTGTTCTGCTCTGTGCTCAGGTTGCGTGGCACATACAACATTCCAGTAAATGTTAAAATTCATGTTTCCCATACGCGCTGGACCAAGAGGCGACTGCGAAATCCAATCCGGATTACTTCGAGTGGCTTCATTATCAGCGAAAACCGAAATATTCCCATACATGTCTTGCACAGGCGAAATCCTTTCGCCAGTTTCCAGTTTAACACGCAATACATGAAAGTCAAAACCCAAAGCTTTCTCTGGTTTATAAACGTAAGCACCAAACTTCAAGTCGTACACACCTTGTCACGCAAACATAACGGCAATGAATTAAGGTTTCGGATAAAGCCGCCACCATTCAAGCACAGTCAACATGAGTAGTCTCAAAAGCTTGAAACCCTGATTCACCCCTCACAACAACCAGCTTCAATTCAGAAACATATATAGGTTGAACAAGAAGGAGGGGGTTTTTTCGAGTGCTAAACCTAGCTTGTAAACAAAAGTGGAAAACTTGTTGTATATTGAGTTTCCTATTCTCTGCTTGAGAGCACAACGATATAGTCTGCTGTATCTGCACACATGTCTGCAGCGTGCTCGATGAACTCAATTAAATCGTCAAAGATGACCATAGCTCCGCAGTTAAGCTCTTTACCGTATTTCACAAAAAGGCTTTTAGCCTTAAGGTACTCTTGGTCAAGGACATGCTCAATTTCTTCAACTTCTTTGGCTTGTCCTATTGCTTCAGAAGGGTTTGTTGATATCTTTTCGATGCTGTTACGTAATGTTTGAGCTGTTTCTACAAGCTTTGAAGTCATGAATACTGTTTTTTCACATAATTCCTTTGGAATTTTTGCTTCTGCAAGCATTTCTAGACACCTTGCGGCATCTTTCGTGTGATCCGCCAAAGTATCTAGCCTTTTTACTACGTGCAACAGGTCTTCCCGATAATCTGCCACGAGAGCAATGCCTTTGGAAAGTTCCATAAAGACCTGTGTCCGCAACTTGTCGACTTCTTCCTCAGCCTTATATAAGTTTTCAATGTACCTCTTGGCCTCCTGAATTTCTCCTTCTGAAAAGCTTTTTGTTGCTTTGTGAAGCAAAGTTACTGTGTCAAAAGCTTTCGATATCTGCTCGTGAGCTAGTTCCAAGCCTTTTGTCTTACGGCGCTTTTCAAACCAATTATAGCTTCTTCTTTCCAAAGATATCTTCTCCTTTACATTATTTGGGAATAGTAAACATATAACCCTTCCTTATTATCGGCATTTATTCCAACTATTCCAAAGTTTCTGTTTAATAGCCTCCTCCAATGGTGTGTAAACCACAATTCAGAAAATTCAAGCTCCAAAAACATAATAGAAACGCCTTCTCTTAGGTTTTCGGAACAGTTATCGCTAACTCAAAATCTTATGTTCAAAGTTCCAAATCATAATGTTTGCTACTTTTTTCAAAGGCTTTATCCTGAACATGTTATTATCAAGATTCTTATCGCTGTAATGATGACTTCCGCCCATCTGACTGTTGCACAATATTTAATGAAACTACTCGTGTGCCTATTGCCTATCACTCTCTTTCTCCGAAACCCAGTATTCACTTGCTGAACCTTTAGCGTCAATAATATGTTCCTTTTTGAACACAGGTGCTTCACTCTTGTATCGCTCTACAGCTTCCCGTAAAACCGGAAAAACGTCCGTTCTATGAGAACCAGCCACCAAAACATACACCAGATCTTCTCCAACTTCGAATTCCCCTAGTAGATGATGAATCTGGACATCAACTATTCCTTTCTTCTTAGACAAGTCACCACAAATATTGTCTAAAACCTCGTTAGCTTTTTCATCATATGCTTCCAGCTTGAGCTTCTGAACTTTTTCTCCTTTCAGAGTCTCACCACGAGTTACGCCAATAAAAAGAGCTATTGCCCCAATCTTCTTGCTATTGCTACTTGTTCTGGCTTTGTTTATCAAGTTTGAAACCGAGATTGTCCCTTTTTTATGAACACCTGCGCGCGTCAAGAAGTCACCTTCCATGTATTTCCTAAACAAGCACAGTCCCCTCTAAAGATATTTCGCCCTAATAATACAATAAGAATGATGAAGGCGAGGAATAAGGAAGAGAAAGTTGTTGTCCTATTGCGCTGGTTGTGCTTCGCGAAGTGGGACTTGAGTGGGTTGAGCTATTAATTTTGACTTTCTTATACCAACATGTCTGAGAGGTGCCACTTTTTTTGCTTTATTGTAAACGTCTGAAGCAATTTTTCCAAGAACCATTTCTTGAACAAACTGGTCGAGTGTAAGCGCAGCAGCTTTTTCGTCAATAGTCTTTGACATCATGTCGCGTATTATTTTTTCTTGAGATGTTTTAATGCGCGAAAGCGTTAGAGCTGAAACTGCGACCCTCAATTTATATCCGTCTTTGGTTATTAGGTTAAAAAGCCCGTCAACTTTTGTTGTCCTTCTTCTAACCAAACTTCGCAAATAGTCCCGGGAATATTCATGACCCTTGAACAAAGTGTGAGCGGTTTTTCCATCAAGCTCGTTTATCTGGAAAAACATTTTCAAGTATTGGTGGGAAAAGTCGCTGGTGATGTCATACAGTGTAGCTTCGACAACTCTTCCTACAAGTTGTTCTGGGTTTTCCGCCGGCAATGAGCCCAGATCTACATTACCAAAGAACGGTGGCGCCACTACCATGTACCATGTCTTTCCTCGCCATTTGTCGCGTAAGCGTTTAGATTTCGAAGACAAGTTTATCCTCCGAACGTGCCATCAACAATCTCAATGCAATATTAAAAGGTTTACCGTTTCAAGTTTATCTTCTCGATGTCATGCATGTACTTTCTCAGAACTTTAGGAACAATAACTGTGCCGTCTTCCTGTTGAAAGTTTTCCAGTATTGCTACAATTGTTCTCCCCGTAGCTATCGCAGTAGAATTCAAAGTATGCAAGAATCCTTTTGGAGGTGCACCTTCCTTTTCCCTGTACCTTATGCCCAGTCTTCGCGCTTGGTAATCTGTGCAATTGCTGCATGACACGACTTCTCTATAAGCCTTTTGAGCAGGCATCCAGACTTCAATATCATATTTTTTAGCCGCCACGGTTCCAATGTCGCCTGTGCACACATTAACCACTCGATAAGGTAGACAAAGTTTCTGAACAAGACTCTCTGCGTTATTAAGCAACTCCTCTTGCAATTCCCAAGATTCCTCAGGTTTGCAAAAGACAAACTGTTCTATCTTGTTAAACTGGTGCGTTCGGAACATTCCACGTGTGTCTTTGCCGTGGGCACCTGCTTCTTTTCTGAAGCACGTGCTTATGCCTGCGAGTTTAAGAGGTAAATCCTCTTCTTTCATCACTTCATTCATGAACATTGCAGCCATGGGATGCTCTGAAGTTGCGATTAAATACAAGTCTTCGTTCTCGATCTTGTAAAGTACCTCTTCGAAATCGCCTAGAGCTGTAACGCCTTCGTATGGCTCTCGCCTCATCAAGTACGGTGGTTCCACAGGCAAATAGCCTTTTTTTGTAATTTCTTCCATGGCAAAACTCATCAAGGCTATATCCAAAAGGACGCCTTCCCTCTTCAGATAGAAAAATCTTGAGCCCGTAACTTTTCCAGCTCTTTCAATGTCAATTATATCCAAATTCAAGCCTATGTCTATATGATTTCTTGCCTCAAAATCAAATTTGGGAATTACACCCCATTCTCTGATTTGAACGTTATCGTTTTCATCCTTACCAACTGGTACAGTGTTGTGTAGCAAATTGGGAAGACGCAATAGGTAATCGCGAGTTTTCTTTTCTGATAAAGCTACTTCTGCTTGGATGCTTGTAATTGCAGAGTCAAGTGTTTTTGCTTTTTCAACAGCTTTGTCAGCATCTTTTCCAGTTTTCTTCAGTGTGGCAATTTCAACGGTCATCACTTTTCTTTCATGACGAAGATCGTTAAGTCTTACTAAGTTACGTCGCCATTCGCTGTCTACATCTATAAGTGCATTCAACATTATAGTGTTTTCAGGGTTTCCTCTTTTCACAAGATTTTTCTTTACGAAATCAGGATTTTCGCGAATAAGTTTGATGTCTAACATCTCTCTCACGAAGCTAACTCTTTACTTGAAATCCCTTAAGCTATTAATCTTGCGATGAGATACATTTGCAAAAAAGATCCGCACTGCAATCATTTATTAGATTATAAAAAATAAAAGAAAGTATGAATTATTTGCCGTGCTAGTTTACTCAGTTTTGACTTACTATTTGCTCATCGTGATTTCCATCGTTGAAACCATTCTGGATTTGTTTTCGCCTTCTCTTGGCGGCATTTCTGCTGTTCCGATGGCTATCTTGGTCACTTTCAAGTCTTTTATAAATCGGTTTCTAGTTATTTCAGCTACGTCAACTGCTGTAGTTATTGCTTGACCGCGGGCTTTCAGTGTTATTTCCTTCAAGTTTCCTGAAGAAAGACTTGTTATGATTGCCAAGACATAGCTCATTGGGGGTTTGTTTCCGACGAAGACGACATCCGCGTTCTCTGTCATTTTCTTCACTCCTTTTTTTGCTTCTTTTGTGTAACGCTGCCGGTTATACGTATCTGTCCAGGACTGAACGTTACTGCCCTACATAATCACCATCTTGCTTATAAGTCCGCTTAATAATTGGCTCACCAAATAAGATTTAAGTGCTAACATTGAATCCTGCTTTTTATGTTTTCTCCATCAATTAGTGGTGACTGTTTGCGAACAATCCATTTGGATTTTCAAACGCAAATCATATTGCGGTCCAGTTTAAATAATAAGCATTAACATACAAGTAGCGAGTTAAGATTGCTGACGAAACTAAAGCAAAAAGTTCAGAAAATATTGACTTTAGAAGCGCAAGTTGCGCATAATTTAGGATTTACTCCAAACATTGTAAGTCTCATAGGTTTGACATTGGCTATGTTTTCAGCTTTTTTTTACGCGGTGGCAAATTTTCAACCTTTGTGGATTCTTTTGGCGACGATGCTGTTTTTAGCGTCGGGATTTTGTGACGCACTTGACGGAGTTATAGCTAGAATCTATCAGCAGACAAGCGTATTCGGAGGATTTCTGGATTCACTTCTGGATAGATACGCTGATGCTGCTATTTATGTGGGTCTAATAATCGGCGGATTGTGCGCTCCTATTTGGGGACTAATCGCCCTAGTAGGTTCCATGATGGTGAGTTACATCAGAGCAAGGGCTGAAGCAGCAGATGTAAAGATGGAATCCATAGGTTTGGCTGAAAGAGCTGAACGTATTTTGATACTATCAGTTACAAGTATCGTAGCGATTTTCTGGTTGCCAGCCTTGGAAATCGGCGTAATCCTGCTTGCACTCCTATCGAATGTTACAGTTCTGCAAAGAGGGATACATGCTTACAACTCTTTGAAGAAAAAAAGTAATAATCTGGAAGGTTAGCGTTTTCTTCTGTAACGTGAGCGCCTTTCGCTTTCAGCTCTAACCTTGACGATTCCTCGGTGTACTGCGCATGAAATACAGTAATACTTCGTGTCTACCCATGAGGACATGTATGTACCTTTCTGTCGTAACTCCTTAGCCAATTGAGGCTCGACAAAGGAAACTCTGCGTGTAGACTTCTTTGCCTTGTCGCGCGGCACCATCTGTCCGCAACTAACACATTGTACAAGACTGCTGCTTCCTTTGCTTCCCTTGGATCTTCCTCGGCTTTTCCGTTTAAATGGCAATATTTTTGACCTCTTGGCTTTTTACATGCAAATAGTAAAATTACTGCTTTATATATCTGCTCGTAACTTAAGGAGACAAGCAATGTTAGCTTTGGAATCAATTTTAGGTATTATTTTTCCAGACGGCGATGTCATCAGGCTTGTTACTCCTGGTCCGTGGCCGGCTGTCACACAATTGGTGTGCACTACTATACCAACGGAAATGGCACCTCGGCGATAAATTCTTCCGAAAGAATGATCAGAATCAATTATAGCAACTAAGTCTCCAAGTCTCAAATCATTAAGTCCATACTGCTCCACAACTTTTTCATCAAAAAACTGGATGTCATAATCTCCTGAAAGCGTCTGGCTTGCTCCCAAGCCTGAACCCATAATGGCTGCAGGTATCAAATGAGTTACAGGAACCTCAAGTTTCTCACCGTTTGGTTTTGGATCTAAAGCCTCCAAAAAACTTGGGTCCATATTCATCACTTTTACATCATCAAAGTCAATAAGCTTCAAGCCTACCCCAAAGGCCTTCAAAAGAATCTTGTCCCCTAAAACTAGTTTTTCTAACGCTTCTGGTTGAAGATCAACAAGTACATGTTCTATCCCGCCGTGTTTACCAGTTACGACACCCTTGCTTCCTTTTCCATCACCTGTAACAACAATTGCTTCGTTTCCAACACATGAAAATAAATTAAATGCGGCGTTAGCTCCATGCCCGTATCGTGGATCATTTTCTTTGTTTTCCACGCTGACACATGGCTCTACATGGTCAGCTTCCCAACCGCACGCTAAGTCCCCTACCCTAAGGTTATAAGTAATTCCTCCCACTCCAGGCAAAATCGTCGGAGTTCCAACGGGTGAGACTCTGTAAACTGATTTACCGATAACGGGGCTGGCTACTTCGCCCATTACTGAAATCTTTACGAGTTTATCAGCGTTTGTCCTTAACATTATTTGTCCCTATTGAATTATCCTGCTTATATCCATATAATAACACTTGCGCG
>SMYP01000084.1 GCA_007050895.1 Candidatus Bathyarchaeota archaeon
ACATAAGCTGAAGAACAGGACGAGCTAACAAGTGAAACAGCAACAGAGCAGAAGTCGGATGACCCGGCAAAGAGAAAACAGGCTTCTTTCCTATAAGCGCTACAGTTGTGGGTTTTCCAGGCTTCACCGCGATTCCACTGATGAATACTCCTGGTTCGCCTAGAGAATTCACAATTTGCGGCATATAGTCTTTTGGACCTACAGAAACTCCACCTGAAGTTAGCACCATATCCGCAGAAGTCAAAGCGCGTTTCAAAGCCTCACCCAGTTTATCCTTGTCGTCTGCAACCACGCCTAAGTAAACTGGTTTTCCGCCGCTTTCACTAACTGCAGTACTTAAACTGTAAGCATTTATGTCGTATATCTTTCCCGCAGGCAACTCCTTGCCAGGCTCAGCTACTTCAGCGCCTGTTGAAAGAACCGCAACCACAGGAACCTTGAACACTTTTACTCGGGTTAACCCTACAGCGGCTAAAACGCCTATTTCAGACGCACCCAAAACTCGGCCGACTTTGAGCACTGTCTCGCCTTTTTTGATGTCTGATCCCCGTTTCATAACATTTTCATCTCGGGTCACGGCTCTGAAAATGCATAGTTCAACATCGTGTTTGTCAGTGTCCTCAACCATGACAATGGCGTCAGCACCTTCTGGAACAGGCGCACCTGTAACAATTTCTGCAGCTTCACCTTTTTCAATGCAGATTTTTGGCTGTTCTCCAACGCTCACCATTCCAAGCACAGCCAACTTTGCAGGTTGACCCTCTTCTGCGCCGAAAGTATCCTCGGCTTTCACAGCGTAACCGTCAACAGTCGACCTATTGAACGGCGGAATATCCAACGCAGAAACCACATTTTCCGCGAGGATACGCCCATATGCCTCCAACAAGAGCTTTTCTTCTTCACCTACAACCCCAAGCTTCAGCTTCTCATCAATTGCCTGTTTTGCCTCGTCAAATGACATCAATTGTCGGAACATTTTAGCTCACTTCCTCGACGGTTCCAAACAAACGAACGAGCATAATTTCGCCTTCGATTATACCGCCCCTATTCTCGGGAACGACGACAAAACCGTTGGCTCTCGTCATGGTAGATATTGCACCAGAACCTCTAGCGCTGACAGGCTCAGCATGGAACTCGCCGTTTTTCCGGACTACTCGGACGCGCACAAAAGTACGTCTTCCAAGCGCGGCAGCTACATTCCGTGTCATAACCGCGTTAACTGATAGTCGAGGTTCTTCGATGCCCATACCAAGCATCCTGCAAATTAACGGTCTCGCGAACACTTCAAAGCCAATTACTGCAGCAACCGGATTACCTGAAAGGATCAACACAGGTTTCCCATTTAGCGCCGCTACAGCCGTAGGCATAGCTGGTCTTAACGCCAAACCGTGAACAACCACACCAGGCTTTCCAGAATTGTTGACTACATCAGGAACTAGATCTAATCCGCCAACGCTGGTTCCGCCAGTGGTAATTACCACATCGCAATCATGCAATCCCTGTTTGAGCTTTTCTCCTATCTCAGTCATATCGTCTTTTGCAATGCCCAAATCCACTGGTTCTGCGCCGATTTCACGGCACATGGCTGCGAGCATGACACGGTTGGAATCGAAAATCTGGTTTCCCAAGAGCTCGCTTCCTACATCTGCGAGTTCGTTTCCCGTGGCTAATATAGCGACCAGGGGTTTTTTTGAAACTTGTATTTCGTTTTTACCCATAGCGGCAAGCAAAGCCAGATGATAAGGTGTCAAGCGGGTCCCGGCCCTCAAGATTCTCTCATCTTTTTTGACGTCTTCGCCCTTTCTTGACACGTTGCCACCCGTTGCCACTTGAATTCCAACCTCCAAGTTTCCATCGATTTTTTTCGTATGCTCTATCATCACCACGGCATTTGCACCCTTCGGGATGGCGTTCCCCGTCCAAATTTGTCGGGCTTGTTTAGAACCAACTACTTCAGACTCTGTTATCTGGAACATGAAAGGTTTGAATTGCGATGCGCCTATGGTTTCTGTGGATTTTACCGCATAGCCATCGACGGCTGACTTATCGAACCTTGGAAGGTCTTCTTTGGCAATTACGTCTGCTACTAAAATCCGGTTTAAAGCTCTGTTAAGGGGGACGGCTGATTCTCTTGGTTTTTCGATTTGCAGAACGTTGAACCATTTTTCCAATGCGTCGTTTACAAACGTTAGTTTTTGGAACCCTTTCAACCTCGCCAACGCGATTCCTCAACTAAGAGCATTGTGGTTTAAAGTAAAAAGTATATCGAGACAGAATTGTTTTACTTGTTGGTTGTTTTGGTATTGATGCATGTTCTAAAAGCGTAGTTTTTCTCCAAACGCCCGTAAGACCCTGTGTGGAAAACCACTACGTTGGCACCCATCCATTTAGCTGCATTGGCACAAGCAACTAAACGTCTTTTGCTTGCCTCTCGCACCTTCTTAGCGCCACAGCAGTTCACATAGTATGAGCCGTGCATACTTAGCAAAACATCGTTTTTCCTCGCTTGAGTGCCAAGGCTCTCTGCGTCTTCGCGTTTCATTTGAGGCCTTTGACCCTACCTGACAGCTTGATATTCAAAAGCGTCAAGGTTTTCTTCACGTAAAAGCCGCGGCACGTCAGGTAACCGAGCCCGAAGAACTTTGAATAAAGGTGGAACTCCTGCTGGGCCAAAACGTGGGTTGTCAGTCATGCAATCCACTTTGCTAAATTTGAGGTAGATGTGAAAACGTTGCTTCCTAATTTAAAGATTAGCTCTAAATGCTAAATACATATGTATATTTAAATCGTCTCTACACTACAACTATTTTTTTGATAATCCCCCCAAAAAAAGCACCGGTATACTATTGCAAAGAATCGTTTATTGGGCAAAAATACCATCGTGACAATTACGATTTTTCGGTTCTGCTTTGAATTTTCGGCATTTTCTCTTCATTTTCAGCGATGTTGAATCCAGTTTTATGAGGAATTCCGGGGCATGGACTAGAATAAACAAAGTAGGCTATGAGGTTTAACAGCAGTTCAAAGGTGAGAATGCTTATCCCACCGCTATTTAGCACCGACATAATCGACATCATTATCACACCAAGAATGGATAAACCCGAAGCACATCTACATTGACCTCAGATACGACCAAAGACTGTCGGAGCCAATATTGCTTAGCTTTTTATGATTTGATTCTTTCTTCGTTTTGTAACTCAAAGTAAACGGTCTAGGATTTTGGATTCTTTTAGAGAAT
>SMYP01000073.1 GCA_007050895.1 Candidatus Bathyarchaeota archaeon
GGCGAAATAAACGTCGGCAGTCTGAGCATCATCTTAGACGCTAACCCGTTCCAGGAACTGACCGCCATAGAATCAGTAGTACGCAGTCACCAAGAACGCCTTCTAGTCCTTCAAAAAGCCCGAGAAGCGCTAAAGTGGCTAGATCAACTAGGTGACACCGAAGGTCTGAAGTACTTAGTTGTTGAAAGCGAAGGAGTTCCAGAACGTATACTATTCAAAATCTCTTAAGCTTGTAATGGCATGAAAATATCACGGTAGGAGATATAGAACATGAGTAACCAAGTATATGCATCAGCTCTCACAAACACATTACAGGAGATTCAAAACGTCTGCCCAGAAGTATCAAGAAACTTCATTTTCAAAGACAGAGAAATCATGGCTAAAGATAAGAAGACAGATGAAGAAACTGTAACCAAAACCTTAGATGCCTTCAACAAGATAACAGAAAGCGCAGACATAATGGGCGGATTAGAAGCCATAACGATACAAGGCGTCGAAGGCAAAGTAAACGTCGCCGCCATAAAAGATTTCCACTTAACAACAGTCTCGTCAAAAAAAGCAGATGAAAAATACATTAACACTCTAACCCGCGTTTTAATTCCCATAGTTATCAAACTAGTAGACGAGATTAAGCCTACCTTCATAGAAACAGAAACAATCACAACCATCGACGAGACTATTGCGCAAGTAGAACCTGAACCTGTTGAAAAAGTCACAGAAGAAATAACCGATGAACCCGAAGCCAAAGAAACTGAGGAATTCGAAGAGCTTGATGAAGGAGCTACAATGCGCGAGCTGTACGGGGACACTGAACAAGTTGAGTTACCAGCTGACAATGAACCATTGCTTCCAGAGCCTCCAGTGACACAGCTAATTGTTGAAAACCTAGGCGGCTTCTTGGTTCCCTCAGACACAGTCCGTGTCGATGAAGACGTGATAACACAGTGGAACGAACTCTACAGCGAAAATAAAATCGGGGAAGTCGAAATCGAAGCCCTAAACGGAAAAACAACCCGTTGCAAAGTCAAAGAAATCAAAAAATCAAAAGATTCAGGAAAAGGCATCATCAAAATGCCCGAAAAAATACAGGTGACTTTAGAAATTGCCTCAGGCGAGCTTGTTACAGTCAAACCTGTTGTCGAATGACTAAGGTGAGCAAAGAATGGTTAAGAAAACAACTAAACAAGAAACCGCTACAGCAATAATTGTTGATGAAAAAGAACTCTCAGCAAGTTCAGAAGATAAAACCTTTACCGACTTAAACAGCAAACTCGCAGAAATCCGCAAAGCCAAAGACGTAATAGGATACATAATTAGAAACACAATCTCCGCAACAATAGACCTCAAAGAACCAGAAAAAATAGTCGAATACGCAATATTTTCATCTCAGGTCATGGATTCCACAAGAGAAATCTCAGACCTGCTTGAAATAGGCAATGTTAAAAGCATATTCGTCGAAGGCAATGAAAGCAACGCGCTCTGTATGACGATTGACGGAAACAAAATCAGCATATTCCTGGAGAAAAACGCAGACTATTCCCGCATCCTAAAGCGACTTTCACCCTAGCCCTCAACTTTCTTTGCTTCTATTTTTTTAACCGAATTAGCTAAAAACTAATATCCTATCTCAAACTGTTATTAACTTCTAAGTGATTTGCGTTACTAATCTCTTGAAATCGCTGTTAATCTTTACTCTCCGCTTTTTCTCGTCAATGTTGGCGAAGCTATACGCGGTCAAAAATGAGGTGAGCTCTTTGAATTTGTCATCACTCAACTTTAGGCTCAACATTAGCTCTTCTATCTGATGCCATCGTCCGTCACCGAGTATCTCTAAAACCATCGCAATCTTTGCCACTGACAGTGCCTCTTCCTATACGTTTGTCTATTTTACTATTTAAATGCCTTATGAGATTATTTTTTAGAACTCTCTTATAGAAAATTTTAGGCTTTTATCAATGTGCCAATCCAAATCCCAAAAGAATTGTTTTGCTTTTCCATAAGATAGAGAGAACTTAACTGTGTACAGTTAACCTTTAATCTTCTTTCATCGTTTAGTTTTCTTGATTGCAGTTTATCTTGTACGCAGAAATCATGAAGGGAAATACACATGAAAAGATTCAACAGTTCCTCGGAAGACGTCTCGAAAACTTTAAATCAGAATCATGGAGGGAATTAGCAAAATGCACAAGAAATTATTGATCCCTGGCCCAACAGAAGTAAGTCAAGAGATTCTGCGCGAGCAAGCTCACCCTTTGATAGGGCACAGAAGCAAAGAGTTTTCAAAGCTTTATGCTGGAATCAAGGAGAAACTCGCAAAGTTCTTCGAGTTGCCCGCAGCCTATAAACCAACGGTCACCACTGCTTCGGGCGCCTTATGGTTTGACATTGTAGGCAGAAGTATCGTGAAAAACAAAGCCCTCGTCTGCGTCAATGGTGCTTTTTCTGAACGCTTCGGCAAAGCTATCCGCGAATGTGGTAAAACCGCTGACTTCCTCGAGGTAGAATGGGGAAAAGTATTGAAACCAGATGCAGTGGCTGAAAAACTTGAAACAGACGAATACGATACCGTGACAGTCTGCCACAACGAATCTTCAACAGGAGCACGAAGTCCAATCCACGAGATCGGAAAACTAATTCGCCGAGACTACCCAAATGTCATATTGGCGATAGACAGTGTTTCATCCATGGCAGGCGACAAAATCCTACCTGCAGAAATTGGATGCGATGTGATCTTCGCTTCAACCCAAAAGTGTTTTGCACTCCCTCCAGGATTAGCTGTTGCACTTGTAGGCGACCGTGCATTGGAAAGAGCCAATCAGGTTCCAAACAGGGGTGCTTATACAAACCTTGTAGAAATTTTCGAGTTCGAGAAGAAACACCAGACGCCCTCCACACCGAATATTCCACTTTTTTACGCTTTGAATAAGCGTATGGACTTGCTACTCGAGGAAACCTACGACAAAGTTTACCAGCGCCACAAGGACATGGCAAAATACACACAACAATGGGCAAAGAAACATTTTGAGCTATTCCCTGAGCAAGGCTACGAGTCAATCACGGTGAGCTGCGTTAAGAACACCCTCGGAAAAAGCTTCAAGGAATTGAGCCAAAAACTCGCGGAAAAAGGCTTCCTCATAGGGAACGGCTATGGCAAGTTGAAAGACGTAACCTTCCGCATCGGCCATATGGGCGAATGGAATACCGCGGGGATCAAACAGGTACTAGCTC
>SMYP01000126.1 GCA_007050895.1 Candidatus Bathyarchaeota archaeon
CTGGCCGCAATTAACCGCAAAAGCGTCTCGTCAGCTATTAAACCTCCAGTCTTCTCCTTTTCAGCTTCCAAGCTTTTAAGAATATGTTCTCTGCTGACTTCCGTATGTTTCGACAGAATCTGTTGTATTAACTCTTCGCTGGACATGTTGTGGTGTCAGCAGCGATATAGGCTTAGCACGCTTTAAATTTTTGCCTCTATTTAAGGTTAGCATGAGTGCTGGCTAAGTTTATTAAAATCTTTGCCCACTCTTCTAGTGGCGCGGTGAATAAGAAATGTTTGACTCTGCAGCTCTTTACGCGCTCGGTATAGTGTTTATTTTCGTTGGAATATTATTAATAGTGGTTGCTATAGTCCTGTTTTCTGTTTCAGTGGTTGGAAAGGGAAAAGTCAAAGGCGGAGGGGCCATCATAATTGGGTCTGTTCCAATAATTTTTGGCACTGACAAGAAATCGCTCAAAACTGTTTTACTGTTTTCTTTAGCGATTACAGTGGCGTTCTTGGTCGCTTTGATAGTGTATTATTTGCTGTTTAGGTGAAAAATCGTGGGTGTAATGTGGAACAGATACGAAGAAAACATTGAAGCCAGTGAGGGCGGGATACCTGTATCTCGTAGGTTCTATTTGTTGTTATTGGCGGGTTTTGTGTTAGTGGTCGTTGGCATAATGGTTGTTTTTGTCGCAACGGTGCTTTCTGGGAGCGGTTCAATTAATGGTGGTGCGGTTGTTTTTATTGGTCCATTTCCGATAGTGATTGGCGTAGGTCCGGATGCTGCGTGGCTGGTTTTGTTTAGCATAATCCTTGCTGTTTTAAGCATAGTGGTGTTTTTTGTCATGAGAAGAAAGACGCGGCTATTCGGAGATTAGCTCTCTCTTGTTTGCTCGTCTTCCTTACCGAAATATGCGTACAGGAAAATTAGGATTAGAGCAACAAATGTTGACGTCATGAGAAGGTATTCCAAAGTTAGGAAATACGAACTTAAGTCCATTGAGATTTCTCCGTTTCTTGTTTATCCATGTAACGTTTTAATATTTAAGCAGTAGCTTTTTTCCACTCATTCATTAAGGTGTCGTAGATTTTATCATCTTCTTTTATGGTTTCGTACCATCCAAGATTGCGCGCGATTTTCTGAGCGATTAAATGGTAACACAGGTGGATTTTTTTGTCCAATACGCGGAAGTAAAAGTCGTCACACATACAGAATTCAGCTTCAGGCATTATCAGATAATCGCGTTCTCTTCCAATCACTATCCAGACAGTTCTGCCACTTGGCTTGAAAATATACTTTTTCACCCGGTTTTCTTCAAGCGTGCTAAGTGCTTTCGTGAATCGTTGCCCGAAAAGTTCGTAAAGTGCAGTCAAGCTTTTGCCTGACAGCTTGCCCTCTGCTTTTGCTTCGCGGCAAATGGCGTTTAGCTCGTCGATTTCCGAGTTATCATTCATGAGGACACAAGCTTTTCAAGAAAGAACCTGCGGGGTGAAATTATGGCTGTTATTCTATGTCTATTGGTTCGCCCTTAGGTTCCTTTTCGGTTTCAGCTTTTGGGAACACAACTTCCAAGACGCCGTTCTTGTAATATGATTTTGCCTCTTTCACCTTTACTTTTGTTGGCAATGTAACTTCCTTATAATATCTGGTTTGAGGCGTATTAACCGACACTGTAAGCGAATCTTCTGTGCCGTGGAGCTTTATATCCGTCTTTTCCACACCTGGAAGTTCCGCGACTACACGAACTTCCTTGTTTGTTTCAACTATGTCAACAAGCGGTTCACGTTCATTCTTAACCTGTGGACCTTTTAGGCTCTTTTTGATGTTACCGAACTGTTGGATTTCAGGCTTGCCATCAGGACCTATTTTCATACTGTAGCCGTACACGAAGGGTCCTAGCTCTTTGACAGTTCTGCCGTCGGGGAGTTTACGTTCCTTAACGTAGTCTTTGGGAACCTTTTCTGTGAAATTCTTGAATTCTTCCTCCATCATTTTCTCCATTTCACGGAACATTCGGTCAACATCGCCGAAAAAAGGGTCTCTATACGATTTGCGTCGTTTCTTAAACCATTCTGGGTAGTCTTCATCATCGCGTGACATTCACTTTTCACCTAAATACTTTTGAGTTCTCCGTTTTCTATAAGTTTTATGCTACAATATGCAATTAATCCATGACAATTGCTTGTCGCAAATGGAAATCCGTAAAGCCTATACCCAGCGCAACCGCATAATGCCCCAAAAGCTGCACTGTCATCCCAGTTACATGCAAGGGTATGCCATGTTCTATTCTAAAGGTAAATAAATAAGCTACAATAACATAGACAAAACCAAATCAGGTGAATTCAAGTGAAGAGTGCTTCAGCCGCCATAGTTCTTGTCGTTTTGTCAGTGGCTATTCTCCTGCCATTTTCTCTCATAACTCCAATTGTTAATGCTCAGAATAGCTACACTATACAACGTGTTGATCATGAAGTGGAGATTCTGTATTCTGGACATGTGATCATTCGCGATACAATAACAATAAGCGGTCAGCTAACAGGTGACTTTTTGATCGGTTTCCCATACAAGTACGGTGCATACGTCCTTAAAGGCATAGCATATGACGAAGACAGTAACGCTTTTCCGTTAAGCCTCGGCGTGCAATTAGGAGAAACTGGTTTTTACGGCGCAAAAGTAACTTTTGAGGAAAGGGCGCCTCAAGTTTTTACGGTTGTTTTCCTTCTTTCGAACAATCTTCTTACTCAAACGTCAGCTGGGACCGTGTTTGCCCTAGATTTTCCTGCCTACCCCAGTTTAACAGAAGAGGTTGCCTACTGCGATGTCGACTTAGTTTTTCCTGGAAATCCTTCAGTTGTAACAATAGCTGTAGACAATGAAGAAATGAGCGCAACTACCTTCGCTAAGTCCAATTTGCCCGCGTTCACATATTCCCCAGCGTCTGCATCGTTTTCAGTAACCGGTGGGAATCTTCGGATACTCACTATAAAAGAGTTGGATCGCCAAATAACCATTGGTCCTGCAGGAGATACCCTGTCTTATGATAGTTACCGACTTACAAATAACTCACCGACCACCTTGGGTTCTTTGAAAATAGGGGTACCTCGCGAGGCTTCAAATCTAGTTGTGAAAGATGAATTCGGCAGAACCCTGACAACCGACTCCCTGAATAGCAACGATAACACGCGCTTCTACAATCTCACTTTAATATCTTATGTAGCTGGTGGGGG
>SMYP01000020.1 GCA_007050895.1 Candidatus Bathyarchaeota archaeon
TCAAACCAATTGCATTGATAGCCATTGTAGCGGTTTCCGTTATCGTTGGAGCATTACTTGTCAGCGCTTTCATTTCAAACCCTCAGCCTCAAGGTCAAGATGCCTGGCTGTTCAAGGGTGCCTACGCAACATATGAAGGCTCAGCTTCAATTTCAGCTGAAGACCTTGGTAGCATAATTGACATGTCAATGGACATAGATTTCTCTGTAAGACAAGAAATAGTTGATTTCAACGAAACTCACGCACTGGTTTCCACCTCCTTCCAGATGAGTTCATCGTTTGGGGAATTTGGCGGAGCAACTGAGGGGGACGAGGAAAGCGCGTGGGTTCCCTTATCAGAAATGGGGTTAATGACTGCATTTGAAGATGTTGAGCTTGCTGATAGCTATGAGTCTACTGTGAATATTGATGGCTTCGGTACAAGAACTTGCGTGGTTTATGAGTATGAAATCGCAGACGACGGTTTAACGATGATTGTGTATGTTGACAAGACGCTTGATTGGCCGTTGAAGATGACAATGAAGATGGTGAACACGGATATCCCAGGCGGAGAAATTGGTATAGACATAAACTTAGTGGAATCAAACATACCTGCATTGAAGTGATAACGGAAAGCGCGAGTGCCTCGCTTTTCAAACTCATTCTTCTTTTTGAGGGTTTAGTGACCCAAAATGATTCTCAATCTCATACATATCCAATTCAGAATCTTTCGTTAATCGAGCCTCAATTTCTTCCACGAAGTCTCGCGTGAAGCCAGCAGGGATAGTTATGTCTTGGTCAGTCAAGTCAAGCTGAATGGGTAATCCAGTTGCTTTGTTGCAGTAAGGGCACAATGGAATACGCGAAAACAAAAGATTTGTTCTGGACCATGCACGTGTTAGGACACAAAAACATAAAAAACACCCAAATTTACATGCACCTACGCGACTTCAGCAGCGAAGAATATCATTCAGCCGTGGCAAAAACAAACGACGAAGCCCGAAACCTCATTGAGTCAGGATTTCACTTCGTATGTGACATGGACGGAGCAAAACTCTTCAGCAAACGCAAATGAAAAAACTATATTATTTGTCCCAAAACTGTACAATTTGGTTAAATAATAGATTTTTCACCTATTAACGCACGCTGATTAAGAGGCAAAAAATCTAGAATGTTAATACAGGAAGTCATCTTGGAGAATTTCATGAGCTATGAGTACGCTAGGGTACCCTTCAGATCAGGTGTGAACGTCATTGGTGGACCCAATGGTGCAGGAAAATCTTCGCTACTACTAGCCATTTCGGTTGGCCTAGGTCAATCGTACACGGAACGCTCAAGAAAGCTAAGTGACTTGATACGTTGGGGTAAGGACAAAGCACGTGTTACTCTCATTTTGGATAACAGAAAAAGAGGCAGCAAGCGTCCAGTTCGGAGATACAATAAAGACCAACTCTTCCTTACCCGCATATTGCGGAGAGATGGGAAGTACTGGTTTGAACTGGAGAACCGAGCCGCTACCAAACAGGAAGTAGAACGCCTTTTGGGAAAGTTGGGTGTTGACCCCGACAATATGCTTATAATAATGCACCAGAGTATGGTGGAACAGTTCTCAGTCCTCTCCAACATAGAAAAGCTTCGTATGGTAGAAGCAGCCGTTGGGTTAGAGCCTTTCCGCGAAAACGTGGTGCAAGCAAAAAGTAAACTTACACGTATTCTCAGCCAAGAAGAATCCGTCAGTAAACTCTTGGAGTCCGCGCAGCAGACGCTTAACTATTGGCGCGAACAATATACAAGATACCAACAGAAAAAGCAGTTGCAAACGAAACGTCGGTTTCTAGAGCGCGAGCTTGCTTGGGCGGAAGTAGAACGCCGTGAAGGCATTCTCAAAGGATTGCAGGCACATAGACAAAACGAACAAGAAAACCTGAACCGAATTGAAGAGGAGACAAAAATGATGAAAGGACAACTTACAGATCAGCATGATCAGCAGGAAGCACTGAAAGAAAACATGAAAACAATTTTAGATGAACGTTTTAGCCTCGAACGCGGAATCGCTGAAAACGAAGCCACTGTCTCCATGGTTCAGCAGTTGCTTGAAGAAGCCGCGGTGTTAGAGTCTGAAATCCAGAAGAACCCGAATCAATTCAAGCTTTTCAGAAAAGAAAATCTACTTGGAATGTTGGAAAACTCGCTGCAGCAATTATCGAACATAAATGAAAAAGTAGCAGAAAACCAGACTAAAATGCAAAACGTGGAAGATGCAGGTGAAAAAGTTGCCGGTCACGTCTTAGACAACCGGGTTCAAATCGCATTATTACAATATCAGAAAGAAAACGTAATGACCGACTTGAATAAAATAGATCGCGCGCTCAAAGACGCTAAAATCAACCTTAGCGAGGTTGCTACTAAAGCGGAACAAGCAGGCGCTCGAATAGCCGTAATTAAAAGCTCAGCGGACATTCTCGACGAAATAAGAGTCACTGACGGGCATTTAGCTGCTCTTGCTGACGTTTCAGAAGACATAGAGCGCATGTACGAGTCTTACTCTAAGCTTTATCTGGAGCTGAAGGAGAAGGCTGAAGTGGTTGCTGAAAACCGCGAGAAAACCCTTGAAGAAGTTAAAACTAGATTGCAGGCGTGGAAGATGGTGATTCAACGTATGTTGGATCGCGTGAACTTGGAGTATCAAAAGATTATGAGCCAAACTTTGGCAACAGGTGAAGTGCGACTTGCCAATATTCATGATATAGAAAACGCAGGTTTAGAAATTCTTGTGGGTTTCAAAGGAGGAAGACCCGTAGCGCTAGATGCTTACACTCAAAGCGGGGGTGAAAGAACAACGGCGACAATGAGTTTTCTGCTGGCATTGCAGCAACATGTGCGTTCGCCATTCAGAGCTGTCGACGAGTATGACATTCATATGGATCCGAAGAACAGGGAAATGATCGCACGCATGCTTTTATCGATGATAAAGGATTCTTTGGTGCAGTACATTGTTATCACGCCGAGTCAGATTACTTTCGCTCAAAAGGACGTAAACATTGTTACGGTGCAAAACGTTGAAGGTAAATCAATAGTCCGAGAGGTTGTATAGTGCAGTCCAAGAAAGAGTTCAAGAAATTCGGCAGAGAAAAATTGGAGCAAATAATAGAAATGTGCACGGCAATAGAAAATCAATCAATGGACCCGTTTCTTTTGGATGTTGACAGTATAATCAAAGTTGTAAAGGAGTATTTTCCCCAATGGGAAGAAAACGAGGAACTAAATTTGGATTCAGAGGCAATTCATCACTTGGCGACAGTTATCAAACTTCAAAGCGAATGGGTTAAACACTGTTCAACATCACTTTACACCGACCCATTTCTCCTTGAAGAAAAAATAACTCAGGCAAACAAAGAAGAACTGCTTAATGTGTTCCTCAAGGTCTGGCACCCATTGATTGAGTGGGAACAGTTAAGCCTGAACAGCCTCACTGCGGCTATTCGATACTGGGAAGGTCTATTACCCATTAAAGAAAGATGGCAAGATTTTGACGGTGAGACAGTTGCTATAGGAACAACCAATCGAGACGAGATGGTGAAACAGCGCATCCTAGGAAACCAATTCTTCTCAGAGGAACTTGAAGATTACTGGCAAGAGTTAAAAGAGAAAGTAGAGGAAAAAAGCCAAAAGGACAAAATACTATACTGGGATTTCATTGGCGCCGATACCTATGAGGAAACAGTTAAGCGAGCTTTCCTAACCAGTTTCTTGATAACGTACGGCTACGCAACTCTAGAGATTCACCCATTAGAAGAGGAGATTTTCATCAAACCCTTCAAAAAACCCAAGAAGGAGATACATACCCAACAGTCAATTTCAATCCCAATATCAGTTACGTATAAGGACTGGTTAAAATGGAAGGAAGGCGAGTTAAATTGAGGAAAAAAACCAAAGGCGTCTATTCGAGCAAAATCAAACGGGCATCTCACATGCTTTTCTATAGGCGACACCAAAAACCTGGCGTTAAGGGTTGGGAATTACATAAATCATTTGGAGCTGACTACCCAAAAGTTCTAGATATTCTCGATGATCATTTGAAGTCGCTGGATCTGCAGGTTAAGACCGTTTTTGATGAGGAAAAAACACAGACAGAAAGGCCGCCGATAGAAAAACTTGACAAGGCACGTTTCTACATAACGCTCCGAGGAAATTTAACTCCCCAAGAGACAAAAATGATAGGTTGGCGTATTGACGATCTAGCAGGTTTGGCAGTAGCCATCGCACATATTATCAGCAAAAAGGGTCAAGCCCCACGAAAAGATGTGGAGGAATTGTTGAGCGAGAAACTTCCGGGGTGGAAAGTTGGCTTAAACATAGAAAAGTACATTCGCTACGGGTACTTGCAGGTAGACAAAAATGATCAATTGTTTTTGGATTGGAGAACCCATGCGGAAGTGGACGAAGGAGAATTAGTTAAACTTCTTCTCAGAAACGAACCTCAAAACGCGTTGCCCCTTGAGAGTGCAAATAAAGAAATCAGTGTTGATTTGGGAAACAAAGAGAGTCAATCTGCATAATCTGAAATTGAGGTTAAAAGCAAATCGCAAGTAGAATTACATTAATCTATTTGGACGATTTATTGAATTCGTAATTACTGACTTATAATTGGCTAATCGTCCATTTGTAATTTAAGTGATACTGACATTCTGAATATCGAAATATCGTTTTGCTAGAAATCGTAAACGCTCAGCATTTTTGCCATTTTTACCTATGGCGACTCCTTTGTCCTTGGGATTAACTGTCACGACTGCCATTTTCTTCCCATCGGTTCTTTCAGACACTCGAACTTCCCTGACTGCTGCTGGTTTAAGGGCGTTCTTTATAAATTGGACGGGGTCTTCTGAATACTCGATTATCTCATGCTTTTTCCCAGTCATTCTTTCAAGAGTATGGATGTTTCTACCACCTCTTCCTATAGCAACACCCACTTGACCTTTATTGACAATGAATATTGCGCGTCCTTGTTCTTCGTCAATTATGCAGTCTTTGACACCAGCTCCACTGACACTCTCAAACAACGCGATATAACGCATTTCATCGCACGTAATTCTAATGCCGCTTGTCATGCAATGCCTCCATTAGATTCTCTTGCAGTTTTTTCGTTTAATTTAAGAATTTCCGAGTCGCCTGTTTCTCGTATACTTAATGCTGAAATAATGAAGAGTTTGTTACACACTGCTGCCAAATCAATTGAAGTGCCTTTATACATCATAATGGGAACCTTAGAGATTTTACCATAGTATTCCACTTGTTCTTTTATGTCTTTTGGACAGTTAGCGGACAGAACAATCAACTTAGCCTTGCCAGTTTTAGCATTTTGTAGGGCTGTGTTGGCTCCGAAAGAAACCTTCCCAGTTTTTACAGCTGTTGCTATTGCTTTATCTACATCAATCATGTTTCAGTTTTTCCTCCAGTCTTTTCTTGTTTTTCAAAAGTCGACATGTATAACTCAACCAAACCCGTGCCAATTGGAATCGACTGCCCGACTATTACGTTTTCAGTCACGCCTTCTAATGGGTCGCTCTCGCCTTTTACAGCTGCTTCAACAATGTTCGGGACTGTAATTTCAAATGCAGCCCTAGCTAAGACGCTTGCTTTCTTACCGCTGATTCCGTGCCTACCTATCTGCTGCACCTCACCCGTGGCGGTCATCATGTCTGCAACGAGCAGAACGTGACGAACATCTACATCTAAGCCTTGGTCTTCTAAGACACCTTTCGCTTCATTGGTTAAAGCGTTTCTTGCAGCTTCTACTCCAAGCGTTTTTGCTATTTCGTGGACGTTATTTGTTGTTGTTCGCGTGGTGTCTACTCCAGAAATCTGTAAAACCCTAGCCAAGTTTGAGCCATCTGTTCGTATTACCCATTCCCCGCGTTCTTCAGTCACCAATACGCGCTTTATGTCAGGCACACCTTTAACGTGAAGATCGGGGACTTTACCGAGTAGTTTCTTTAAGTTTTCAACTTTCTTAGGCGTAATATGCACTGAATCACCATTCAACTCCACCGTGGCATTCGTTATCTGCAGTTGTTCCCTAAGGTAATCCAGGGTTATTGCGCGATCTTTCATCATTGACATATTCAGCTCAATCACGATTTCTTCGCGTACAGGATCCTCGTAAATTGCTGAGGCTATATTTTCCAGATTTGTGTAGATTATGTTGCGCGCAATTTCTACCGCGAGTTCTTTGCTTTTCCTGTATTCCTCTGTCAGGTAAATCGTCATGATCGGAGTTGAGGGAATCCGTCTTGCGTCAACTATTTCGATTAGTCTTGGTAACCCTAAGGTTACGTTTTGCTCTTTGACCCCAGCATAGTGAAATGTTCTCAGAGTCATCTGCGTACCCGGCTCACCTATTGATTGAGCAGCAACTATTCCCACGGCTTCACCTGGTTCCATCAAAGCTTTTTTATATTGCTCTGCTGTTAGCGCAGTGGCTTTGTCAACGCCTTCCTTAGTAAGATCAGCTTTGGCTAAACTTTGTTTAAGCTGGTCCATGAGTATCGGAGTTAGTTGATCTTCAACCGTTTTCAACTGTTTTTTAATGTAATCTGCAGATGCGAGTTTGCCTTTTTCTTCACCTATTTTTATCTGACTGATAAGTCGCGTTACGTTCACAGCTTGTCCATGGTCGCTTTTAGCAGGGTCGACCCCGTCTTCTCCGTACATGAATTGGATTATGTCTCCTGCTGAATCCCGAACAGTACCATCATACTCCAAGCGGATGTGCTCCAAAGCATTGATGAGTCTTCTTTGCATGTACCCGCTCTGCTGTGTTCTGACTGCAGTATCCACCAAACCTTCTCTGCCTCCCATAGCATGGAAAAAGAATTCAATCGCATCCAACCCAGTCTGATATGAATTGTAAACGAAACCTCTTGCTCTTGGGCGAGGATCGCCGTCAACAAAATGCGGCAAAGCTCTTCCAACGTAACCTCTAAGTATCCGCTTGCCTCTAACTGATTGCTGACCAACGCAAGCAACCATTTGGCCAATGTTAAGGCTTGAACCTCTTGCCCCTGTTCGGGTCATAACTATTCCAGAGTTGTCTATTGTGAAATCTTGGTCTGCAATTTTTCCTGCTTCATCTCTGGCTTGTGCAAGCTCGTGCATGACGTAAATTTCAAATGACTCCTCTAGTGTTTGCCCAGGCAGTCGTGGTAAAGTTCCGTTGCGGTAATTGTCTATATGGTCATCGATTTTCTTTTGAATCTTCTCCATCGCTTTCTTAATTTTGCTTTCAGCTCTAGATGATAAGACAAGCTGGTCATATGGGTAACTGAAACCACGCATGGTTATGAAAAGCTTCAGTAGTCGCGTTATTTTATTTAGGAATTCGCGTCCTACTCCAGTTCCATAGTCCTTGATTATGCGGTGTAAAAGGCTTTCGGACTGCTCCGACCCTATAGAACGACGATCTATAATACCAGAAACTAGCTCTCCGTTTTTAATAACTACATAAGCGTCGTGTTTGCAGGTCTCCTCTTCGCATTTAGTGCAACCTTGGCAGAGATTTGCCTTCAAGGAATAATTCAAAGTCTTCGGAAGGAAGAGACTGAAAATCTGTTTGCCCGACCATAATGGTTGAGGTTCTTTGATTTGAGGTTCTGGCAGTGTCCCAACATAGCCGGTTGCTGTGAGTATCCTATTAACCTCGTCTTTAGGCATAAGGTTTTCTCGTCTGGTGAAGTAATATGCTCCTGTGATGAAATCTCGTATCGCGCCAATTATGGGTCCTCCGAACCTTGGTGAAAGTATCTGATCTTGAACTTGCATCAGTAGCAGGGCTTCCGTTCGGGCTTCTTCGCTCTGAGGCACATGGAGATTCATTTCATCTCCGTCAAAGTCAGCGTTGTACGGTGGACAAACGCAAAGGTGTAAGCGAAAAGTTTTGTAGGGTAAAACACGCACGTAATGCGCCATAATTGACATGCGGTGAAGGGATGGCTGACGGTTGAATATTGCGATATCACCGTTTTTGAGATGGCGCTCTACTACAAAGCCGAGTTCTACAGCCTCAGCGATTTTTTCTCTGTCAACCACGAATTCAAGTCTTATACGTTTTCCGTCTGGTCTAATAATATAGAGTGCGCCCGGATACTGTTCCGGACCGTTAATAACTAGCTGCTTCATTTCCTCAATGTTCCACTCAGTTATTTTCTCAGGAACAGATAAGCGCATGGCGACATCTCTTGGAACACCTACTTCGTTTATGTCGAGGTTTGGGTCTGGAGAAATAACTGTGCGTGCTGAGAAGTCAACTCTTTTACCTGAAAGGTTGCTTCTGAATCGGCCTTCCTTTCCTTTCAACCGTTGCGAGAGAGTTTTCAAAGCTCTTCCTGAACGATGTCTTGCTGGCGGTATTCCAGAGGCTTCATTATTAAAGTAAGTTGTTACGTGGTACTGTAGAAGCTCAGATAAGTCTTGAATGATTAGTGTTGGTGCACCCGCTTCCATGTTTTCTTTGAGCCGCTGGTTAATTCGAATGATATCAACAAGTTTGTGAGTTAAGTCATCTTCTGATCTGATTCCTGATTCCAGAGTTATCGAAGGACGAACGTAAACTGGAGGCACCGGTAAAACCTGTAGAACCATCCATTCAGGTCTTGCCACATTAGGGTTGAACCCCAATAGTTCCAAATCCTCATTCGAAATACGCTCCAGTCTTTCTCGGATCATGCTAGGCGTTAACGGTTCAGAGCCTGCTTCAGTCTGTTCTATGAACTTTGTTGGTTTCTCAAAAGTGATTTTATACTGGTTAGCTGCACAATAGGGACATTGTTTAGCCTTGATTTCCTGCATTATAGTCTTATACACTGAGTCAGGTATCACACCCAAAAGCGCTTGGTACCTTACAATTCGGTTTTGAACCTTTTTCACTTTCTCTTCAGAAAGAAGTATTCGCCCGCAACTACGACATGTTGATTTTAAGAGATCATGAATTATTTTTGTGAATTCTATGTGTACAATAGGCACGGCCAGTTCAATGTGTCCGAAGTGACCTGGACAGCGGATTGCAGTGTTGCCGCAGGTTTTGCACCTCTGTCTAGGCTCCAAGGTACCCAGTCTACCATCCATTAATCCCGCAGTAATGGGAGCACCATCTTCATCGTAAGTGTCGGGTGTTTGAATTTCTACAACTGATTGCTTACGCAGGTCTTGGGGCGAAATCAAACCGAAAGAGATTCCATCTACAACTTTGTGAATTGACACTTCCAAAGCCATTTTATGCCTTCTCCTTTAATGTTATTTTTGGCGTGATACACAAGCTCTGAAGCTCTTGCAACAAGAGTTTGAAAGCGTAAGAAACAACTACAGGGGAAATCTTAGCTTTTTCATCGCAGATTTTGCAAACATATTTTCGCTGTTTCATGTCAAAATAGGATATCTGACCGCAGTTTTCGCAAATGTAGAGGGTGTACTTGTCAGATTCCTCTAGCAACCTATCCCTTAGCAGCATAGCCGCACCGTGACCTATGAGGCAATCACGTTCCATTTCTCCGAATCTTAGCCCTCCACCTCGGGCTCTGCCTTCGGTGGGCTGACGTGTAAGCATCTGCACTTGTCCGCGAGCCCTTGCGTGTATCTTGTCAGCTACCATGTGATGCAGTTTCTGATAATAAACAATGCCAACGAAGATTTCAGCAACGAATTTTTCGCCCGTCGCGCCGTTGTAGAATACTTCGCTTCCCGTATGACTGAATCCGAGCTTTACAAGATCTTTCCTGATTTTGTCGGGTCCTTCGTTGGAGAATGGGGTACCATCCGATGGTTTCCCCCTTGCAGCTGCAGCTTTTCCTGAAAGAGATTCGATAAATTGTCCGATTGTCATCCTTGAGGGTATAGCGTGAGGATTGATTACTATGTCTGGGACTATACCTTCTTCTGTGAATGGCAGATCTTCTTGGGGGACTATTAAGCCTATCACGCCTTTTTGTCCATGCCGAGAAGCAAATTTGTCGCCTAACTCAGGAACTCTCTGGTCGCGGACTCTGACTTTCACGAGTTTGCTTCCTTCCCCAGACTCAGTTATGAAAATTCCATCAACAATTCCTGTTTCTGAAGGGCGCATGTCAGTGGATGTGTCGCGCATTGAAGGCCCTTTAACTTCGAACTCTTTGTATTCCTCAAGGAATCTTGGCGGGCTTATTCTTCCGATAAGAACATCACCACCCACGACTGCCGATTCCAAGCCGATTATTCCGTCCGGTTCAAGAAGTCTGTAATATTGTTCTCCTCGATATCCGCGAGTTCCAGGTTCTGGAATTTTGAATTTATCCTTTAAACCGCCCAAGTACTGGCGACATTCAGCTTCATATATTCTGTAGAATGTGGAGCGCGCTAAACCTCTTTCAATTGAGGCTTTATTGAAAATCAAGGCGTCTTCCATGTTGTAGCCTTCAAAGCTAAGCACTGCAACAACGCAATTTTGCCCTGTAGGTCGCTGCTTATAACCCATGATTTCCATCAGCTCGGTTTCAACCAAGGGTACTTGGGGATAATGCAGTATATGTGACCTTGAATCCACACGGTGATGGAAGTTTGTACCATAAATTCCAAGGGCCTGTTTAGCCATGGCAGCCTGATAAGAGTTACGCGGGGACTGGTTGTGTTCTGGATAGGGTATTGTTGATGCGCAGATTCCCAGAATTGTGTAAGTCGCAATTTCAACATGTGTATGTTGAGGAGTGACTTGCTCAAGAGACAAAGCTACATAAACGTTTTCTTCTTCTTCAGCGTCTAAATATTCAATTAAACCGTTTTTAACAAGGTCTTCCCAACCCCATTCGCCAAGACCTATTTTTTCCAGATGGGTAGGCTGAAGCTTTGGAACACCGTTGTCAACGATTATAAGAGGGCGCCTCACTCTTCCTTCGTCGCAGTTGGCATGTACTTCTTCCATTTCAGTTTGTTCCTTCGAGAAGTTGGTTATGTTAACTTCAGTTGAGATTTCGCCAGCTCTTCTTTTCTCCCTGAAAGTATTAACTATATCTTGAGCTGAAGTGCAGTATCCGATTATATTTCCATCAACGAAAACCTTCGCTCCAGAAGTTCTTAAAGTCTCATTAGCCTCATAGACTGGAATCGTGCCCATTTCAAAAAACAGTTGTCTGATTTTCTCAGCGTTTACACCCACAGAAATCGAAGCGGACAAAGCTAAGTTTTTTACCAACCCACAGTTAGATCCTTCAGGGGTTTCGTTAGGACATAATCTTCCCCAATGCGTCGGGTGCAAGTCTCTAGCTTCAAAGTTAGGCTGGCTTCTGCTTAACGGTGATTGGAGTCTTCTTAAATGGCTGAGCGTGGAAATGTAGTTCGTTCTGTCCAGAAGCTGGGTTATACCAACCCTGCCTCTGCCCCAGTTTCCAGTTGCAAGTGCATGCTGGAACCTTTCAGTAATTATGCCGGGTCGGACTGCTGCAGATACTGTAATTATTGGACCTTTTACTCCTATGCGTTCAAGCTGATACTTTATATCACGCGTCAGGTTTCTGAAAGAAACTCGGAAAAGGTCTGCAAGGAGCGGCCCTGCGAGTCGCAGACGCTTATTTTTGAAGTGGTCTTTGTCATCTGTTTGTCTTCTTCCAAGCTTGAGCTGGATAACGCGATAGGCCATTTCGCCTAAGAATATGGCCTTTTCCTGTCTGTTTTTATTGCTTCTACCTAGGTGTGGGAGAAAGTTTTTGTCAAGGGCCGTTTCAGCTTTCTGCAGGCGGTACTCTTCAACTTGCCCGTGTGCTACGCGGTTTCCGATGAATAGCATTGCGTCGCTGGGTGTATCTACTCCTATGGCTTTTTCGAATGAGGGCCCAAGTACGCTTTGTAGGTCTTTGTCGAGGGATACTGCTTCCGCTATGTCTTTGTCTTTTTCAAGATTTAACGCGCGCATTATAACAACGAAGGGGATTTCAGTAGGTACTCCAGGCATTGTAACATAAATGGAGTCATCTGACTTTAGCTTCAGTTCTATTCTTGCTCTAAAACCTACAGTTGTTGAGAATATTTTTGCTTGATAAACTGGTGAGGTTCCTTTTTCGTCTATATCAACGATAACGCGGTTCGGTGCAAGGTCTTCCATGGCGACTATCACTCGTTCAGAACCGTTTACTACAAAGTAGCCACCTGGGTCGTCCGGGTCTTCTCCTGCGGCGACAAGTTCGTCTTTTGAAAGCTGTGACAGGAAGCATAATTTTGATTTTAGCATTACAGGTATGTTTCCGATGTAAACGAGTTCGGTGTCCTGTTCGCGTCCATCTATTACGGGAGTCATTTCAAGGGCTATGGGCGCTGCGTAAGCTAGATTTCTGAGCCGGGCTTCCATGGGGTAGATTTCGTGTTTTGTGCCATCTACTTCTGTGGCGTAGGGTCCGGTTATTCTTGATTGAGGATCGATAATCCAGATTTGTCCAAGTTTTACTTTGTAAGGACTTTCAGGAACCTCGATGGGGATTTCGTTAACTTCGTCCACTACTTCTTGTAAGCCGTGGTCGATGAACTCGTTGTAAGAATCAAGATGTTGCCTAACTAGTCCTTTCTCGCTAAAGAAAGTTTTCAATAGAATACGAATATCTTCTTTTTGGAATTCAGTCACTTTTACCATTCTCCCGCAGGGTTAAGTTTGCAAACATTCATGCTGGTTTTCTTGATGCGGGTTTTTCTCAAACTTGCGATTTCCTCCGATGTTGGAAGTTCCAACTCGAAAAAGGTTTTTCTACGTTTAAAGAGCACAAACACATGCTACATAGCTCACTAATAAACTTTTTTATGTGTATACGAACAAACTACGGCTTTTCTGACTTTCTTAGAGTTACTACGGGCTAATAACTTTTTTGAGTTGCGTTTCGCTTCGCAAAAACTGAATGAAGAGCGATTAAACGTTTAATGGGTTAAAAACGGTAACGAATAGGTTCTTTTGAATAAGACTTGACAATGCAGTTTGAGAGGTTTTCGTTTTTTGATTTCGCGTCAAGCTACTTTCCACAGAAATAGTATCACTTGCAAATGTAAAATCAAACCAAAAATGGTTAGGACCAAGTAAATATCAGTCTAAGCTTAGTTAGGCTTGTCCATTATTATCGGAATTGGCAGACGCCTATCAGCAATTAAAGCACTGGTTTAGAAAGAAGTTTAGAGGACAGCTTTGATGTTCAACTCTGGTGGGAAATGATTAATAAGAAAGGAAGACAAGTTTTGTTAGCTTGTGGGCTACGGTAACCAAGCCAGGTCAAAGGTGAAGGACTCAAGATCGACGCTTTGACTTGAGCGCCCTATGAGAAATCCT
>SMYP01000157.1 GCA_007050895.1 Candidatus Bathyarchaeota archaeon
AAGAATTTGAGGTGGTAAGCAAACCTACCAGCGTCTCTGCTGGGATTCATCTTCAACGAGTTCATCAACTCAGTGTAGGAAAGTGAACCGTTATCGAAAACTAAGTTCAATATTTGCAGCCTGAGAGGTGATGAAACTGCTTTCAACACTTTTACGCCACGAGCACGCCGCGGAAGATTTACCACTGTGCTTTCCCTTCTCAAATTGCAGTACCTAATAAGCAGGCAAGAGTTTAAAGGTTAACTATTCCAGCGTCGTAACCCATCAGAAGTGTTTTTCATGATACACCTTCTGCAGATTTTCAACTATCTTCTTTTCTTCAAAAATAATAGCGACTACAATGGCGCCAGTTGAATTGTTTCATAGCCTACTCTAAATTTGTTAAAGAAGCACACTTAAAGCTTAAATTGGCAAGCATATAATTAAATTTTGAGCCAAATACAAGAGAGAATTGTATTTATTAAATAACTTTGGAGATGGGGTGAAATTCTATGTCTGGAGTAGACAAGCTATTAAGTGCAAATGAAAAGATAGTCTGGAGGGGCAAACCCGTTAAGAAAGCCTTTTTGCTGTCTGGGTTGATGGCTATTCCGATTGGATTGATTTTCTTGAGTTTCTTTATTTTTTGGATGTGGAGTACAGCTTCAATGGGCGCACCTTTCTCTTTTGTCATATTTGGATTGCCAATCGTTGGTATAGGGTTAGCGGTCACTTTGGGTCCCTTTTTATTGCAGATTTTGAGGTATCGAAATACTGAATACGTGATCACAGATAAACGTATAATTACACAGACTGGAGCCATTGGGCTAGACACAAGGTTTGTTGACTTTGAAAAGGTGCAAGAGGTTTACGTTCAGATAGGCTGGATAGACAGGTTGTTTGGAACGGGAAGTGTGTATGCTATGACAGCTGGTTTCTCGGGTTTCAGTCCCCGCGGAGGCTACGGATACGGCTATGGAAGCTATGCTGGCAATCGCCCCAGTCTTTCAGCTTTAGAGGAACCTTATGAAGTGCAAAAGTTGCTGCAGGAAGCAATAGAAACTTCCAAAAAAAGAGATAAAACCGAGCCATAAGTCCTATGACATAATATTGCATCTCGAGAAAATTATCTATAACTAGAGATCAAAAATCGTCTCGGCACTCCATTTTTTTGCTATTGTTTCTTTTGAAATTCCTTTTTAAAAATTGCTCATTTCCTACTCTACAAGTTTATCTACTTTCTAAAACATCGTTAATATTGGGTGCTAATCATGGCTTACAAGACGCTTAGACTTAGAGATATGAGCGTGGCAACGCTCAGCTGGTTAGATGAAAAAAATCTTCCACAAGCAGTGGAAGCACTCAATAGTGTCATCCGTGAAGGAAAATACCTCTACTTGAATGACGAGATAGTTGACATGGAAGAGGAACACAGATGGTTTGAACGCAGTGTAAATGCTGGAATGCTTTATTTGATAGCAAGGGTTCAAGGCAAAGTGGTGGGAGGGGCAAGTATGGATCCTCAAACTGACAAAAGGGCGCACGTTGCACAATTTGGGATCTTCATTTGTGATGGTTACCGTAACTTGGGATTAGGGACAGAAATGTTGAAAGAATTTATTGAAATTGCCAAGAAAAGGGGATTTGAAATTCTTCAGCTTTCAGTTTTCGCAAATAACACAAAAGCTCTCAATGTCTACAAGAAATGTGGATTCAAGGAAATTGGGAGACTAAGTCGAGACATAAAATTTCTTGATGGAAGATACACTGATAGAATATTACTGGAACTACCTTTGAAGGATCATATATGAAATTTATAGGCAACATATTTTGCGGGAATAGTCTAATTTATCTCTTAATTTACCCCAAAAGAAATTGGTGTGCAAATGATGAAAAAGGATAGAAATAGCAGAAAAAGGACTTACAGAAAGGATTTTAGGTTAAGATTGGAGTCTAAAAAACCTCAATCTCTAAGAGGGACTTCTAAAGTTAAACTTAGAACAAAATACACTCTATGAGGTAGTCTAATCGTGTCTACTAGGAATGTAAGCGCAGAAGTCAAAAGCACTTATTCAGAATTAAAAAGAATATTGCTTGATAAAGGTTGTAAGATTATTTCTGAAGAATCACCAATGCACATTGTAGTTAGTCACGGCTCTTTGCGTGGTGTTTCGCCAAGAAACGCCAAGAAAGTAGTTGAATATAGCATATCCCCGCATAATTCAGGAGCAAAAATATTTAGTCAATCCTCAGTTTCGTCAGATTGGGCAAACCTGACGCTGTGGGGAAATGTTGCCGCAGCTGTTTTGGCTGGGATATTCTGGTGGATTGCATTGGATATCACCAATTTATTGGTGGATGGAAAATCTGGTTATTGGACTTGGCTGGCGGGGGCTTTTGGGTACCCAAATATTCAATACGCTTTTTTTATGATTAATATAACTAAAGCATTATCTGTTGTTTTGCTAGTGACGATAATTTTGGAAGTATTGGACGTATTAATCGTTTATCGTAGAATAAGCACGTTTGCTGAGATGACTCTCGATGAATTAGCTAAATAGTAAATGCAACATTTGGTGGAATGAAATTTAATCTAGCCAACGGACAGAATCGTATATCAGCTAATTCGTATCACTTCTTACTCGATGAGATGAGATAAATGGAAGTATTTGAGGCAATCCGTAACAGGCATTCAGTTAGATCCTATTTGACCAATGAAGTTTCTAGTGAGAAATTACAGAAAATATTGGAAGCCGCACGCTTGGCACCTTCTGCTGGAAATATACAACCGTGGCACTTCATAGTTGTATTTGACCAACAGAAAAGGAAGAAGTTGTCTAAAGGAAGATACGCTAAGTTCTTGGTGGAATCACCTGTTGTATTGGTAGGGTGCGGAGACAAAAAGGCATCACCCAACTGGCATACGGTTGATACAGCTATTGCCCTGCAAAACATTGTTCTAACCGCTACTAGCGAAGGCTTAGCCACATGCTGGATTGGAAGTTTCGATGAGAATCAAGTTAGAGAGCTTTTAAGTATACCAGAAAGATTCAGAGTGGTAGCTCTTCTGGCAGTAGGTTATCGTCGTGAAAAATTGGAGTTGGCAGGCAAGGTCTTGCATTTTTTCAGAAGAAAGAAAAAACTGCAGAGAATCGTCAGCATAGAAGAATTTGGAAAAGCTTATTCAGTT
>SMYP01000044.1 GCA_007050895.1 Candidatus Bathyarchaeota archaeon
ACCGTGAGCTATCCCTGCGTTTAAATGAGCTCGAAAAAGAAAAGCAGGCTATCGTGCGGTTTATGGATGAAATTGAAACAAAGAAACGCAGGGTTTTCTTGGAGGCATTTGAAAAAATTAACGCTAATCTTCAGACGTACTTCTTGAAGCTGACTGGAGGCGGCTCTGCCTTTTTACAGCTTGAAAACCCTGACGAGCCTTTTCACGGTGGAATAGATATGCTGGTCCAGTTTCCGGACAAGCCGTCAATAGTTGTCAGCGGTGCGAGTGGTGGTGAGCGTTCTGTTTCGGCTGTCGCCTTCATTTTCGCATTAAAGGATTTTACTCCTTCATCGTTTTACATTCTGGACGAGGTTGACGCACACTTGGACGCGTTTCACACCACCAGGCTCGCTGATTTGTTGCTTGAGGAGTCTGAGAAAATTCAGTTTATAGTTATCACTTTGAAGCCTGAGATGGTTAATAAAGCCCAGAAGATTTACGGAGTTTATGAGCGTAATGGCGTGTCCAATGTTGTATCTGCAAAGTTCCTGGAGGCGACCAGCTAAGTGTCAACAGCTGTGAGAAGACCGTTTTATCTGAGACCTCCGTGGAATATTCTCTTTGAGTTAAACAAGCTTGACAAGCTCAAGCCTTGGAATGTCAATATCTCTTACCTGCTCAGGTCTTTCCTGTCTGAAATGGAACGCACAGGAAAGGTGGATTTCCGAGCTTCCGGCGTCGCGTTAGATTCGTCTGCGCTTATCTACTTGATGAAATCAAAACTTCTGTTAACTCTTCAGGAGCCACCTCCACCACCGAAACCTCCTCCAGATTTCATTCCGCCACCACTGTTTCTGCCTCTGAGACACGAGCTAACTTCGACTACAATACAGAATTTGCTGGACGTATTGGATGAGGTGTTAAAAGGTGAAAAATTGAATCGTCTAGACAGGATTGTTTCGCAGCCTGTTCTTCCAGCGGTTACTGACCTTTTGCCTCAGTTTGATGCGTTCTTGGCAGAACTTGAGGAGAGAATGCAGACACTCTATGAGCTTCTCCTTGAGAGAGTTAAAGGCGCGGGGATCATAGAATTTTCAACTATTATAAAAGGGTTCGATCGAATGGAAACCATTAACACCTTTATTCTGCTGCTGTTTCTGGCGCAAGATGGAAAAGTTAATTTATGGCAGAATGAGGAAACAGAAGAATTATACATAGCTGTGGGGAACTTGAACGTTGCAAAAGACGAACGAACAACCAGATAACACACAGGATGCGGCTAAGCAGGTCCAAGAAGAGAAAAAGCAGCGGCGCCTACGGCTTTTGGAAGCAGCATTGTACGTTGCTGGTCGCCCGTTAACGCTCAACGAGCTATGCTCGGTTCTTAGCACCAGGTCTAAAAACAAAACTGCAAAATACCTTAAACTGTTAATGGAGGAGTATTCAGCTAGAAACACTGCACTTGAAATCTTGGCGCTGAAGGAAGAACGCTACGTTCTACAGCTAAAAGCGGATTTTACGCCACTGGTTAGGAAACTCGTCAACAGGCCACTTCTTTCATCTGGACCTTTGAAAACGCTTTCTTACATCGCTTACAGGCAGCCTGTCTCACAGAAAAGGGTAATCCAAGCGAGAGGACAACATGCGTATGGTCACATAAAGCTTCTCAGGGACATGGGTTTGGTTGCTGCTGAACACGCTGGGCGTTCCATGACTCTTCGGACAACCGATTATTTCGCTGACTACTTCGGGTTAACGCACGACACTCCAACCATGAAAAGAGAACTAAAGCGCATATTCGGCGAAGCAACAAAAACAGAAAACTAACCTATTCACTTTTGCGTTAGTTTTGATTGGTGTTTGGGATTCTTGAAACTAAACAGCAGACCCACCAAATTAATGGCACGATAAAACAAGAACATATTTAGAACTATCAGAAATTCATGAAAAAAGCGAGCGGGGGTTTTACTTGAGCTTTATTTTTCATTTGTAGGAGTTCATCTTTGAGTGCATTATGTCCGCAGTCTACCACGTTTTTTGTGAAGTTTTTTAAGCGGTAATTGCATAATCCAGTCAGTTATCTCAGTTTTAACAGCTGGGAGACGCAAGAAAAACAGTTGACTAGTGAGGAAGGAAAAAATGGATCGCGCTAAGGTTGTTAAGGAAGAGCTTTTTGAACAGGATACGCGATTTCTAGCGGTTTACATTGAAACCAGCAACTCGTGTGTTATTATGCTTAGCGAGAAAGAGGATAAGCTTGGCACCATGGCTGTTGCGGTTCCAAAGCCTAGAGATTTGCTAGGTCCAGTTTCTTCCTCAGTACTTTTAGGCGGTAAAAACGCGGTTTCTGCACGTATGTTCGCTGAGTATGTCGCCTCTAAAAAGGGAAAGATTGCCATGGTATCCGTTTATCTAGATAAACTTGGGGAAATGCAGGCGCAAGCGTTTTTCATGCACTTGTTGGAGAAGGTTCTTCGCGCAGAAAGCGGAAAAGAAGCCGCAACAACATAGTCGTCCTTGAACCTTTTCAGTCTACAAGGTTGATGATTAAATGATAAGCAGGCTAAACCCAAACGAATACAAGGGCATTCTGAGAGTTGTTAATGACGCCGCTGAAGCCTACAGAGGCGTGATTCCAGAAGATCAGTGGCAAGAACCTTATATGTCAACAGAAAAACTTGAAGAAGAAATCAAAAGTGGAATTGACTTCTATGGCTTGTTAGAAAAAGGCGTTTTGGTGGCGGTTATGGGAATTCAGCGGGTTAACGACGTTACTTTAATCAGACATGCCTACGTGCTTACCAGTCGTCAGAGAAGCGGTATTGGAGGAAAATTGCTTAGACATTTACTTGGTATAGCTAAGACATCTGAGGTTTTGGTGGGAACTTGGGAAGCTGCTTATTGGGCTATACGTTTCTACGAAAAATACGGATTCAAACTTTTGTCAAGAGGAGCAACAGACACGCTTCTAAGAAAACACTGGAACATTAATGAACGCCAGATAGAAACCTCAGTGGTGCTTAGACTCAAATAAAAACGAGTTTGATATTGCATGTGGTATGCCAAGACCCACGAAATATTTTTTACCCCATCACTTTGTCTAAAACTTCGAAGTTTGTAGCACAGTTTTTAAATTTAAGGGTGTGTTCGCGTATTAGGATAAGGCAATCTGAAATGAA
>SMYP01000071.1:0-6329 GCA_007050895.1 Candidatus Bathyarchaeota archaeon
TTGGTTGCTCCTACATATTCCACAGTAACAGAACCATCTAGCCATGTAGAGGGTGCGTCCCACCATTTGTCGAATATCGTTGAGCCAATAGAAGTGGAGCTAGCAGTCAAGCCCTCAATGTTTAATGCCCAGACTCTAACATCTGTTTGATTGAAGGATATCGCAACCACTCTGTCAGGATAGATCTTTGTTGTTTCGGCGAAGAGTCCAGTGCTGAAAGGTGTCAGGCCCGCTGGAATTGTTACGTTCCAAGTATAGGCTCTAGGATCTGATGCATTAATGGTTGATCCGTGAACAAGGTTTCCTCCCCAGAAGTTACCCCAGCTGCCAGCAGTTGTAAGATCAATCGCAAAGCCAGGGGCTGTTTGTCCAGCTGCGGTCGAATTCCAAAGCGCCATCCAACGATTCTCATAGTCTATTTGATAGATGAGGATTTCACCGCTTGGACCCCAGACGCGCGTTCCAGAAGGCATATCTATCATCGTGTAAATCCATTGACCACTGAAAGGATCATAAGCCTTCCAAGTTGAGCCGCCAGTTGTATCCCAAAGGTACGTATATACGCCGTCATAGTTGAAGCTGTTGAAGTAAAAGACTTGTCCAAAAGACAGATAAGTATTGTTTATGCGCCAAAGCTCTTCTCCAGTACGAAGATCAAGCGCAACAATTCCACGCGAACCTGCATATTCATCGTCTTTGTTGTAATAGAGAATACCATTTAGTATCACTGAATTTATGAAATAGCCTGAGTACGCGTCACCAGTTTCAGATCCGGCTGGAACCATCCCAGGACCCAATAAGCCTCCAGCTAAGCCACCCGTAGTCAACGGTTTTGCCCACAACACGTGGGCCGTCTCTGGCGCGTCATCATTGTACAGTACAAACGAGTTGGGGGGTCTCTCAACCCAGTTTCCTGCAATTGAATACCATGATCTGAGCTGTGGATCAACCGGACGAGACCAGTACTCCGTCGGCAGAGGCAACCCAGGATATGGGGGCAGCGGTTCTTCCTGAACGACAAGCTCCAATGTATCACTTTGTGCAGCTTTAACTACAGTATCTGTTGTGAGCATAACACCTCTTTGAAAATCAAAGTAGGTTTGCGGAAATTTTTGCTCAGGGAAGTATGACTTCAATTTATATAAGCCAGCTTCATTAGGTACAAACTCTACAGCTGAACCGCCTGTGGAGTCTGTTTTTAGATTTGATAAAGTTTGAGTGGTGCCATCTGGTTTTTCTATTGTTACTGAAAGACCCGTCCAACTATCCTGGGGATATCCTAATTGTTGCAGAACCCCGTAGCGTAATAACACTTCCTCTCCAACTCCCACGGGATTGGGAATAGCATCTATAAAGGCAAAGGTGGTTAACGAGGTTAGTTCTTGACCTTGCACAGCAGATATTGACATAATAAGTGAGACTGCTAATATCAAAATTAGACAGCTAGTCAGTAATTTCTTAGTTTCTAGCGCTCTTTTTTCGATTAGTATGTTCATTTTTCCTTCTCCTGTTGATTTGTGACTATCTTTATTTTGTATAGTTTTTAAAAAATAATGTGATTGTATGAATACAGTCACAAATAATCAAGGTAAGCTTCTAGTTTTTGAGTTGAAATATTTGATGACCATATTTAAAAAATCAAAAAGGGTACGTGGGATATGGGAAAAATCCTAAATCGAATCGAGCAGGCTAAAAATCCAACGGATACTCACTATTAGCTAATAGGAACATGATGTCCTTGAAAAAACAAGACAACAGCAACGAAGCATTATGATTTGACTGGCTAAGCAGTTGCTTTGCATGCTCTGCATGCATCACATCATATATAAGCCGGCTTTAGTCTAAAGGGTAAGCAATGAGATTGGGGGTTCTGTTTTCAGGCGGCAAAGACTCAACACTTGCCTTGCACAAAGCCGCAGAAAAGGAAAAAGTAGGCTGCTTAATCACTTTGGTTTCTGAGAACATAGAGAGCTTCATGTTCCACACGCCAAATATAGATTTGACTAGATTGCAGGCCAAAGCTTTGGGTTTACCGTTGATAATGAAGAGGACGGAAGGTAAACCTGAAGAGGAACTTAAAGACATGGAAGAAGCCATAGTAGAGGCCATTAAGGATTTTGAAGTAGATGGAGTTGTGACTGGCGCGGTGGAATCGGTCTACCAAGTGACGCGAATTCAGCAAATTTGCAATCATTTAGGCGTTTGGTGTGTGAATCCACTTTGGAAGAGAAACCAAAAAGCACTTCTGGAAGAAGTCGTGGCTGAAGGCTTCGAAGCAATAATTTCAGGCGTTTTTGCATATCCTCTTGATAAAGATTGGCTTGGAAAACGAATCACCGTAGAAGTCATAGAGAAGCTTGTAGCGCTAAGCGAAGAGTACGGGTTAAATCCTTCAGGGGAAGGCGGTGAAATAGAAACAACCGTTTTAGACGCTCCTTTATTTAAGAAGAAAATCAAGGTTCTAAATTTTGACGTGAAGGCACGGGGAAACTGCGGAGTTTTTAAAATAAAAAAGGCGGTCTTGACAAAAAAATGATTCTTATCGTTGACATGAACTCTAAAGAAAACCCTTTCGGGTTTTTTGAATTTGTGTTGCCCATAGTCTCAATCTCTGAAGAAATTGATGAATGCACTGTTAAACACTATCTTGAATTAAACGAGAAAAGCCTAAACGCATGCGACAAGATTATACTTTCAGGTAGTGCATTAAAAGACACCGTAACTTTTAATCAAACCGAGCGATTCAAATGGCTAAAAGGTTGCGATAAGCCAGTTTTAGGCATATGTGCTGGAATGCAAACAATCGGTCTAATATTCGGTGGTCGATTGGAGAAGTGCCTTGAAATAGGTATGACGAAAATTGTGACCTCCAAGGAGAACATCTTGTTTTCTTCAACCTTGACCGTCTACGCGCTGCATAATTATGCACTTGTGCCTTCTGAAGATTTTGAGGTACTGGCTGAATCCCCAAGTTGCGTTCACGCAATAAGACATAATTGTAAAGATCTTTATGGGGTTCTGTTTCACCCTGAAGTCAGAAATAAAGAAATTTTGCAACGGTTTATTGAAACTTTTTCCGTTAACCGAAGAATATAAAACTAACACGTTACGTAAATTCTTAGCGACCAAGTATTATCAAAGGAGATTGGGTGAATTTGGTTGTAGAACTACCTATTGAAAGTTTGAGAAAAACCTGCGCCGCTAGTGTTATACGCTGCAAAACAACTCAGGAATTGGTGCCCCTCCGTGAAATAATTGGACAAGAACGAGCTGTCAGAGCATTAAAGTTCGGCTTAGGGATCAGAGATCAAGGTTTTAATATTTATGTGGCGGGTTATCCCGGAACAGGCAGGAAAACGGCTGTTAAGAACTTTGTGGAGGAAACCGCCAGTGTTGAAGCTGTGCCCCCTGATTGGTGCTACGTCAACAACTTTTCTGATCAGTACCAGCCAGGCGCAATACAGTTGCCCGCGGGAAAAGGGAAAAAATTTCAAGATGACATAAAAAACCTCATTGAAGCCATCAGAAACGCGCTTCCCAAAGCTTTTGAAAGTGACGATTACGCTGCAAGAAGAGAAGCCACGATTCGAGTTTTGGAGAATCAGCGGAAAGAAGTAATCGATAGATTAAACGCAAAAGCGCAAGAAGAAGGCTTCATAATTCAAAGCACTCCCATAGGCTTGCTTCTTATTCCAGTGGTTAATGGTAAACCGCTCAAAGAAGAAGAGTTGCTAAACTTACCGCAGAATACAAGAGATCTGATTCAGGAAAAAAGAGGACGCTTGGAATCAGAGCTGAGAAACACAATGCGACAGTTTCGGGACATGGAACGCAAAATCCGTGAAGAACTTAAGAAGCTTAACAGAGATGTTGCACTCTATGCTATTGGTAACTTGGTAGAGGACATTATGGAGAAGTACAAGGCGCTTCCTGAAATCACTACTTATCTAAAGGCAATGCAGAATGACATTCTCGACAACATAGCACAATTCGTGAAAAAAGATGAACCTCAACAGCAAATTTCGTTTCCAATGCCTTGGATGAAAGAGGCATCTTTCAGAAAGTACAAGGTAAACGTGGTTGTTGACAACTCTGAACTGGAAGGTGCACCAGTTATAACAGAGTTTAATCCTACCTACCAGAATCTTTTCGGCACAACAGAGAAGGAAGCCCAGTTTGGCGCTTTAGTCACAGACTTTACTATGATTCGAGGAGGATCTCTCCACAAAGCTAACAACGGCTACCTAATTATTCCGGTTGAAGAGTTACTTAGAAACCCTTTCTCCTACGAGGGCTTAAAAAGAGCTATTAGAGACGAGAAAATAGTAATTGAAGAGCCACAAGAACGGTTCGGCTTCATTAGCACCAAAAGCCTGAAGCCACAGCCGATTCCCTTGAAAGTCAAAGTAATTCTCATTGGCAACCCCTATCTATACCAGCAACTCTTCGCTTTGGATTTGGAGTTTACTGAGCTTTTCAAGGTCAAAGCTGAATTTGACACAACCATGACTCGCACAGAAGAAAACGTGAAACGTTACGCAGCTTTTGTCTGCACAATCTGCAAGAAGGAAAGCTTGAAGCATCTTGACGGATCAGGACTGGCAAAACTGGTAGAGTATAGTCAGAGACTCGCTCAAGACCAGCAAAAGCTCTCCACACGATTTGCTGAAGTTGCAGACATAGTCCGCGAAGCGAATTTTTATGCCACACAGGAAAAAACGGAAGTTGTGACTTCGAGCCACGTAAAAAAGGCTATCGAAGAAAAAATTTACCGATCAAAGCTTATTCAAGAGAAAATTCAAGAAATGATCCATAGAGGAGTACTCCTAATTGACACATCCACGGAAAAAATTGGGCAAGTGAATGGCTTGTCCGTCATGGGTTTGGGCGACTTTGCATTCGGTAACCCCTCGCGCGTAACAACAAGCATAGGTTTGGGTCGCGAAGGCGTCATCGATATTGAGAGAGAAGCGAAAATGGGCGGTCCTATCCACACAAAAGGTGTGCTGATTTTGAGTGGCTACTTAAATGAAAAGTATGCTCAAGATAAACCACTGAGCCTCTCAGCTCGTCTTGTTTTTGAGCAGAATTATGGTGGCGTTGAAGGCGATAGTGCCTCGAGTACAGAGTTATATGCTATATTATCTGCGCTTTCTGGTTTGCCGATAAAGCAGAGCATAGCTGTAACTGGGTCTGTTAACCAGAAGGGCGAGGTTCAAGCCATCGGCGGCGTGAACGAGAAGATTGAAGGATTCTTTGAAGTTTGTAAAGCCAAAGGCTTCACGGGCCAGCATGGAGTGATGATACCAGCAAGTAACGTCCAAAACCTAATGCTAAAGGAAGAGGTAGTTGACGCTGTCAAAGCTGGAAAGTTCCACATTTATTCTGTCAAAACCATAGATGAAGGCATAGAAGTACTCACGGGAACTAAAGCTGGCGAAAGGCGAAAAGATGGGACTTTCGAAAATGGAACTGTAAATTACAAAGTGAACAAGCAGCTTAAGAGTATGGCTGAAAAGCTTAAAGAATTTCCTTCTGACACTATAGGTCAAAAGAAGAGCGTAAGCTAATATTTGTACACTCAGCTATCCTCATTGTAATTAACCTATCCTGCAACTTTTAGTTCTATTTGGAAAAGCTTTGACCATCTTTTTCCAGTTACGAAAAGCCTTTCGCCTTCTGTATCATAGGCGATTCCGTTTAGTACATTGTTTGAGTTGATTGTTTCTGAAGTATAGATCCCGGTTAAGTCTATCCAACCTGTGACTTGACCAGTATTTGGGTTGATTATTGCGATTCTATCTGTTAACCATATGTTGGCGTAGACTTCGCCGTTTATATATTCAAGCTCGTTAATTCTCTCCACGGGTCCATCATCCCATACTTCAATCCGTCCAATGACCTCAAAAGTTTCTGGGTCTAAGAAGTACAAGTATGCAGATCCATCGCTCATTATCAATTGAGTCCCGTCAGTTGTTATTCCCCAGCCTTCAGTAGAATAATTGAACTCACCCAACAAATCAAAGGACCACTTGTCATAAATGAAACCTATACCTTGCTGGTAAGTCAACTGAATAATTTTGTCGTCAAAAACCGTGATGCCTTCACCGAAAAACTCTTCTAACAATGCATAATTTTGTAAAACATTTCCAGTTTCCAAGTCTACACGTCGCAATGTAGAGCTGCCCTTCAATCCAGTGCTTTCGAACATAACCTCCTCGACAATGATTAGCCCTTGAGTAAACGCATTTGGATCATGCGGGTATACATTTATAACTTCATAGGTATAGTTCACTGGAGTGCTGTCTTCAGGTTCGCTATTGAGAGAA
>SMYP01000071.1:6429-13186 GCA_007050895.1 Candidatus Bathyarchaeota archaeon
TGCTTTTTTCTCTGGCTACTTTTATCCAATATTAGATAGTAAGGATATTTGAAAAAACAGCTTTCTTCCGTTATGGAGATTTGACAGCGGTTTTTATCAGATTGACTTAGAAAAATCTGCGTTTCCTTTTTTCTTGTCTCTTTGGGCTTTCATTTACCGTCTCTTGGTCTTCAAGCAGTTCTCCATCCAAAGCTGTAACGACAACACCGCCATCTTCTTCGGGAATTATTTCAACAGGACCAGCAACTTCGGTTTCTTCCGGTTGGGCTGGTGCTTCTTGCTTTTGCGCCGCTTTCCCAAGCTTGGTTTCAAGTTTCTTCTTCTTTGATTTAAGTTCAGCTATCGCATCTTTGGCTACCTTATTACGGTTCTTCAACTCATCAATAGCGTCTTTCTCATTCTTCAGTTCTTCAATTGCGACTTTTTCCTCAAGAGAGATTACACTTTGTTCCAATTCACTCTGTTGTTCTTTCAATGAAAGTGACTCTGATTCGAGCTCAGCTCGCATAGCACGCAGTTTTTCAAGTTCTTGTAGAGTGCTCATTTTCATCAGTTCTACAAATGAAATTATAAAAGAATAGCTTTATGAAAAGACAATACATATTCAAGATGTTTAGCATAACCTCACCATTCTCACCTTCTTTTCCTCTACTTTTTCTAAGTTTTGGCTGAAAGTTATTAAGGATAAAAATTACTTCTACATGAAAATACTACAGGGGCTGAAAGTTTGAGTTTCAAGAGGAATATGCATCCGAAAGTCAGCAATGCCGAGATAGAAGTATTCAAAGCGTTGAGCGCGGCTGGCTTAACCAAAGGTATGGTAACACAGAAGACCATAGTGTTAAAGTCGACAATTCCTGATTTCTGTTGGTTCAACAAGCGAAAAGCAGTGTATCTAGATGGTTTGCAGGCACACTCAGGTGATAAACAACAAAAGCGCGATGAGGAAATGTGCGATTTGCTTGAGGCTAAAGGTTGGAAAGTGCTGAGAATATCGTATGACCCCCCTTTAAGCGCAAAGGAGTTGGAAAAAATTATAGCCCAGATCAAAGATTTTGTTGGTTTAGATGACGAGTGAGCAACTAATCCCACTAACACTTAGTGCAAAGCAGTTCGTGTTCTTTTCATCTCGTTTTATAACTTCTAAAAGGAGCTGCTCAACTTATCAAGTCCTATGAGCTTTGTTTCCAAAATCCTGAGCTCCGTATGCAGCTGTTCTATTTCTGCCTTGTTCTTTTCATCTATTCCAAACGTGTCAAAAAGTGTAATGCCTCTCAGTCCGTTGAAAGCCTCATTAAAGAACGCTTCATTTATTCTATTTTCCTCGTTTTTCCCTAAAATGTTTAAAGAATCTACTCACTCCGGGATGTAGAATTAAAAGATCATGGTTTGGATCAACTTCCAGGATTTTTTTCTTTTCTTCTTAGTAGGCAATCCACACAGTTCAGCGCATCAATTTTGACTTCGCCGTATTAATCAGTGAGCTTCTTCAGTTCGTCGTTTGGACCAAGGCATAGGTCTCCGTAAACCAATATTATTGCTTCCGGAAAAAGGGACAACTCGCTTTGATAACTTTTTCTCAGGTCCCGCTCTAGGCTACGTAATCTACATGAAAGGTATTTACTAACGAAATTAAATCCTGATCCAACTCTTCTTGTTCCATGAGTTTTTAAAGTTCTTCTTTCAAAACACTGCATGAAATTATACGTATTTTTGCTCCATTACCCAAATTAATCGAAGCTCAGTATGCGTTTTAGTAATTAGATAAATAGTATCAGCTGTTTTCTTACATTCATATCCAAAAAATGTCTTGCCCATGCACTGTCTTAGCAGTGTTCCAGATTTTGAAACGCTCGTTTCATAGTGTCCCTTAACTATAGTCTTGCCAATATAATTAGTGTGATTCAAATGATGATGAAAAGGCAACTTGCCGTTTTGGGTATCTTGGTGTCCGTTATAATAACGATGGCGCCAGTTACATCAATATTTGGGCAAGGTCAAGTTCAAGCGACATCTGCAGAACAGATAGTTGATGTCGCGGATAGTGCAGACCAAAAAATCAGAAATCTAATTGATTTAATATATTCAAACGAGACAGCGCTTGAAGCGATTGAAGACGCTGGTCTTCTTCATGCGTTGGAAAGCAGCGTAAAATTGTACGATGAAGGTGTGGAAAACTTAACTGCAGCTCAGCAAGCAATTGAACTCGAAAATTATGAAGGGGCTGTTGATTACGCGACCAAAGCACTAAGCATTTTCAGGGAAGTCTTCAGCTCAATACACATAATTCTTGAGGAGGCAGGTCTTCATAAGTGCGAGTTAGTTGACAATCAAGGATTATTAGAAGCTATGATACGCCAACTTCAAAGGATAGACCGTTTAAGAGAGATTCTCCCTGAAGATACACCAGACGAGATTGTGCAACTACTACAAGACGCGGAAACACTATTAGACGTAAAGGCGGCAGAAGCGTTACTCTTGGAAGGCAAAGTAGCAGAAGTTAAGGACACTTTGCAGGAAGCAAATGAGTTAATCTCTCAAGTCTATGATTACCTAAAGGAACAAGCAGAAGGGCTCAATGCATGGAGAATTTACGGCTACTGCGAAAGAGTCCGCGAAAGAATCAGAGAACGATTTAGGAATGGGCACGAATCTGAAATCGACTTCACTGATGTGCTGGAAGCGTTGGGCTACCAAAGCGAAGACCAATTCATGGAAACTTTAGAGAATATGATCCAAACAGCGGAAGGCAAAATAACTGACTTCGACAATGCATTGCAAGATCTTGATGCAATCGGTCAGATGGTTCAAGAGATGGACCAAGCTTTAAAACAAAAAATGAACCAGTACCAAAATGGACCTGGCTCAGGTGGTAATAGTTCAGGTAACGGTAACATCGGCAACAACTACGCTCACGGCAACGCTGGCAACGGCGGTAATGAAGGCAAAGGTCAATAAAGAGAAAATTAATCTTTCCTTTTTTACTTTTTAATTTTGAATTTTATTTCCTGAGTTGCACTTGGTTTTCCAACCCGATTTTCTTTACTTCGACTATCTCCATTCTTTCGAGTCTTCTAACTAGTCTCCAAAGGCTTGTTCGGGGCATATCTGGAAACCGTTCTCTTATTTCGGCTTCGAAAACATGACCACCTTTTTCAGCTATAAATTCTATCACATCCTTATCTTCTTTCTTCAACTGAGGGTAGGCTTTCACTGTTTTCTCAACATTAGGTCCGCTTCGGTGCCTGATAATCAATAGCGCCAAAATAACCAAAACGACCACAGTGACTATAGCTAGAATTAAGTATTCGATTGGAATTGCGTTATAGGATGTCCCGTTGCCGTCGGCTCCGTCGTCTGACGCCAAGGGTAAAACATAACTTATCTCCCATTGACTAGGATATAAAGACAACTTTATTCGTGTGCCACTTGTATCTATCGCGGTTGGCATCATATTCAAGTAGATAACTGTTGAGTTTTGGGGTAGAAAAACCGTTAATATAAAGGGGGTGTTAACGATTAACGTCCACACTTCAGCTTCTTTGCTGGTAAGCGAAATTGTGTCGTATTCTACTGAAACGCGCTTGGCTCCCAGAGTGAAAACAGTCAAGTTTTCGCCGTCAATTTCGTAGTCTACTGATAGTTGGCTCTCATCGAGCACAATCACGTTCTCAATTGACGAAGACAAGAGGCGCAGCGTTATTTCAGGAGCCAACTCGTCAATGGTTAACGTTTGCTTAACATGGACCAAGCCGTCTCTATAAACGATCAGGTCAACGGCTTCAACGTCGAATAAAGATTGAGCAGCCACAATTGAAGTTGCAGACACGATTAGCGCCAAAACTGTCATAAATGCAAAGATGGCTTTCATGTCGTAAGTCTTCATGTTTGCTCCTACTCGAAATAGGCATGTTCGTAATAAGAATTTTATGTATCTGGCGTATAGAGAGGTTTGCTCTAACCTTTGTTCTTTGATTTGAAACAAGCGTTTCTATCTTTGGAATGCTTTGCTCGCAGTGTCCCTTAAGTTAAGGATTAGCATATATTATTTCACGTGATTTAAGATGAAAAAAGTCAACATCACAAGAATCCGAGTAAAAATCGCCACGTTCATCATAACATTGCTGATGATACTATACTTTGCACCACTGTGTTTGGCATCTGCTGGCGCTGAGCAAGGTTTAGATGCTAACAAGACCGCGGTTCCAGGCGTCCCTGATAATGCTGTGCAGTATAATAAGACTGATGTCACGCCTGTAGCTGAGATGGAACAGGTCACAGCGGGAGAACCCGCACTTTTCTGCTACAGAAACACCACCATACTAATGAACTGCACCAGAAACTGCCAAATAATCCTCACAGCAGACCCACAAGTAACACCCAAAATCTTCGGGTTTTCCATAGACCCCAACCAGACCATGACCCTAACAATGAACCTGAGCGGCTCACCCCTCAACGGAGCACAAACAATGGAGAAAACGCTCAACTTTTACTTCAGCATAGAACCCAACGCTACCTTACAGCTAAACGCCCAGCTGAAACTACACATAAACCAAACAGAACTCAGCCAGCAGCTCAACAGGGAAGTCGACAAGTCAAAACTCACGTGGATGTACTGGAACAGAACCATGGGCGAATGGGAGACAGTTGAAAGCTACATCGACCAAAACAATTACCTAGTCTGCAACACAGACCACTTCTCAACATGGACAGTCGCCGAAATAGACACGGAAGAAGCGTTGGAATTGGGGTTGAATTTAGCATATATCTACGCTGCAATAAGCCTCGTGGTAATAGTGGTTCTTGCAGTTAGTATAGTTGCATTTAAGAAACGCAGTTAGTTTTCAGAAAATTAAAATCCCTTTTTATTTTTCACTCAAAATGTGTCCTAATTCAGCAGAGTTTTTCATCTCCCAGATCTTTCAAACATGAGGGATGAGAAAAGTCTTCGATATCTTATTGTTACTGTGTTTGTGCAGTCACAAAATATTAAGTATGAAGTAAAACGTTCGGTTTAGTATGTTGCTGTCGAAGTAAATCATGAAAAGGTGGTGAGTGAGCTATGGATTTTATGAAAGCGGCTTCGAAACAAGAAATACCTGCAGGTGCAATGAAAAATGTTAAAGTGGCAGAAGTCTCAGTTTTGCTCGCTAATGTTGCTGGCGAATACTATGCCATAGGCAACAAGTGCACACATAGGGGCTGCAAGTTGTCAAGTGGCGAGCTAGAAGGCGAAACTGTCAAGTGTCCTTGTCACAAGTCAATTTTCAATGTTAAAACTGGCGAAGTGGTGCATGGACCCGCATCTAAGCCTGAGCCAAAATATGCTGTGAAAGTTGAAGATGAACAAATTCTGGTAAGCGTCAAGTAGATTTCAGCATATGCTGCGGCAACTCCACGGGTACAGCCACTTCGTTTCGGCGTAGAAACCATGGCGTGAAGGGTCCATTATACCGCATCGAGAACACTTGACCCACAACCTTCAGTCCCTCATTTTCAATTTCCGCCAGTAGCTCTTTTGTTTTCTTTTTGAATGTCAAATTTGACCAGCGTCCAGAAAATCTTAGAGCTGCAATTGTCCTTTCGGGTATTTCAACAATTCTTACGCGTTCATCGATAGGTTCAGGCGTCGTTTCAAGAGATAATCCCTCAGGCATTATGAATGCTAGAGAACCAGTTTCTGATAATACAGGCGCGGTCATGGCTATCTGTTCTGAAACAACAGGTGATGTCATCTTAACGTTGGATTTCTGTCTGTTGTTGCCAGTTATGAACTGGAATAGTATATTAAACCCGCCATCACCATAGCCGTCTACCCTAGCAATCACTAAACGTGGGTAGCGTCTAATCTCTACCTTACCTATTTTTTTCAAAACTTCATATCTTGCTTGCGCTACCATAGTATAATTTCAAACACGGCTCGATATATTGATTCCCTTGAGCCAGTTTTTTTCAGGCTTTGTAAGCTTATAAAAGAAAAATGAGGTGAATGTGTTGATTGTTACCGCTGAATTTGGCATCAGCCTTCACTATTTTTCGTTTTGAAAAGCAAATGCTTTTTTGTTTAAGAGGTTGCCACATTTGCTCATCCAATTATTTTCTTCATAAATGGAACCTTTTTTAGAGGAAGTATTACTGCAAGACAAATGAGCAGGGTCGCAGACGTGATTAGCGGAACTTCGAGGATTGGATTAATTGTTGCCAAGCTTATTTGAAAGCCGAAGAAACCTTTTTGGAGGGCTTCTAAAACCATCATGTGAAATAGGTATACAGGTATGGTATTCTGGCTGATAAGACTCAGCACGCGGCTAAGGCGTGGAAAACGTTCCTCCAACTTATCAGGCGAAACCGCAGACAGAAGTAGGAACAAGGCGACAGAAGCTCCGATCATACTAAAGCTAAAGGCGTCGTAGAAAAACTGGCTATACCGTTCCCCAATAGTACCAACTATAATGTAGGTGCCTATCATCGTCGATAACAATCCTAAAACCAACAAAACGTACAAGAATACGGAACGAACGCGAACTTTTAGCGAATATGCGCCCATCAGGAAGTAACCTAGCCATCCTGTCACTATGAAAACATTGCTGTTTAGGCGATACTCGCTGAACAAGCTAAGTAAAGGCACGACAGCAGTGCCTAAAAACCACAATAAGAGAAAGAAAAGGAAAATTTTGCGATTGATGTACGCCACTAGCACACGCAGAACTGGAGTAAGCAGATAGAGACCAACGAGCAAATAGAAAAACCAAAAATG
>SMYP01000168.1 GCA_007050895.1 Candidatus Bathyarchaeota archaeon
ATGAGCTCTTTGAAGTTAAAGTTAGCATAGGCAAGGAAATTGCTCACCCGAATACTACTGAACATCACATTGGCTGGTTGTCGCTTTTTTTCCATCCTGACGGCGAAAAATTCCCCTACCAAATAGGGCGCTACGAGTTTAGTGCACATGGCGCTTCGGTGCAAGGACCAAACACAGGTTCCGTTTATACACATCACGCGGCAACGGCTTGGATGAAGACAAGTAAATCTGGAACGCTTATCGCGGTTTCAATGTGTAATATCCACGGTCTTTGGCAGTCTTCAAAAGAAATCAAGCTCAAGTAGTAACTTCCTTATTTCATTCAACTATTTCAAAAGGCACAGTATTTAATTGCCTTCTTTTTTCTTGTTTTCCAACATTCCAATATAATGCGTTTTCATTAGCCATGCATAGGACTATATAGATTATAGAGAATACATCTAAAAGCAACCGTCTCCCTATATAGGCGTGAATAGTGTGAGGTGAAAGAAAAAAATTGCTGTCACGAGATTGTGATGGTTGTTCCCAGATGAAATCATGTAATATGCGCTACAGAAAAGTCGAAAAAGGCGAAAAAGTCTACTGCCCAGACGGTACAGCCCACTTAGTAGACGAAAGCAATGAATATTACGTTGCCGAGCTCTGTGAGCATTTCATAAAAGCATAGACACTTCGAAATAGCCCATGCATTACTCATTACATTTTCAAATTATCACAGGCTTTGGAATAGACTTCATTTTTTGATTCCAACGAATAACTCTCTTCCAGTCATCAAGCCGTTCTTGAGATACTTTGACTTCAAATCCGCTGACTTCATTATCCTAAGTGTGTTGTTAATTCCGAACAGTCCAAGTTCATGTTTGTCCGCGAAGTATTTAGCGTCTTTTCCCCTTTCAGCAATCAGAATATGCATGTTTAGCACAGCAGTGGTTTGGCGGATTTTTGTGAAGTTTACTCTAGCGATTTTGGCGTCTTTCCCGTTATAAGTCGTGATGCGTGGCTCCCCGCTAACATAGAACGATTTTGCATGTGATGGCTCAATTAGAACTAGCCCACCTTTTCTTAGGTGCTTGGATAAGTTTTGAATAGTTTTCTCCAGGCTTACCGTTGTTTTCACGTAGCCAATTGAACTAAGCAAGCAAGTAATTACGTCAAACTGCTTCCTAAGCCGCAAAGTTTTCATATCAGCCTCTTTGAAGTTAACTCCCTTCACGTTTTTTCTTGCAATCTTCAACATGCTCTTGCTCACGTCAACGCCGGTGCACACGAAATCATCCTTTAAATACTTAAGATGAAGTCCCGTACCGCAGCCCACGTCGAGAAGCGAGTTTCCTCCAGACTCCACGTATTTAATGATGATGTTCTGTAATCGAACAGCTTCATCTAAATAATCCTTGAAGGCGTAAACCTTATCGTAATACTTTGCTAGCTGATTATGTAACATTTGCTTAGACATGACAGACATTATGGTGCTTAACACCTAAAAGTTCTACGCCAAAAAAACCCACGTATATCACGAAAAAAAGGGTGTGTTTGTAGTACCTTGCTTTCCACAAAGACACTCGAAAGAGATGCAAATGAAGTTAGTGCGAGGATTCAAAGACCTTTTTTCTGGGGAAACAAGAAAATTGAAAACCCTGTATTGCACTCATCTAAAATTTAAAAAATCAACAAAGAAACAACCAACCTACACTGTGTAGAGTCCAGTTAAACTAAACGCGAGTTTTTAGGGGGAGGTGGGTCCTGCTTCAATTAAAGGAGAAAGAGAGAAAGGGGAGGGATTCAAACGAATCAGATTCTTTGAAGCAGGATTTTCCGACGCTCACAATACTTCCTTTTAACAGGCAATAAATAAAAGACATATGAATCCAGAATCTATATTTTTACCAGTTTAACATCAAAACACTATTTCTTAATGAAAAGAATGAGTGGTGGGGCTGGCCGGATTTGAACCGACGACCTTTACCCGGAAACAGCGCTTGTCTGTCCCTACGGGTTTCTCTAAGACCGCTCCAGAATTTCGTCATTCCTCTGGGCGAGGTCAGCAAACCCGTTGCTTGCTTTCTGGAGCCCGTCGTCATACCTGTCTAGACTACAGCCCCACCTTGAGCACAGAAGCATAAAGTGAGCTGCAACAATAAAAATATTTACATGAATCCGTGTAGCAATTGGATCTTTGTTCTTGTTTCTAGAAGCAAATTGACTTATCATGAACGATTTTCAAGAGGTTCGGAAGTTAATTCAAGAAAACTGTAAATTCCGCATTGCCTATTAACCTATCCGTACTTCTAAAAAACTAAAACCTCACAAATCCAGATTGAGCCAACCTAAAATAGACTTTGCCTAATACTCTTTTACAAACAAGAAGCGAAAGGTTAAAGAAGGAATGTTTGTGTGTATTGCTGGGTTTGCCGGCCAAAGGGCGCGGGTTCCACCTGATCCCATTCCGAACTCAGAAGTTAAACCGTGTTCCGTTCCCAACTGTAGTGTGGTCTTCGGCCACGTGAAATTGGGAAAGCTGGCAGCCTACTTCAACCCTCATATTGGTGGGGAGAATTAGCTAAGGTTTATAACTAAGTGCAAATAGTTTTTTCAGGAGTGGCAAAACCATGATAGCGCTTACAGCAATGAACGTGTTGCCGAACCTTTTCGGAAGTGGCGGTGACAGCATATCAAGTATTCTCAGCATGTTGTTTTACGTAGTTTTCATAGTATTCCTGTTTTATGGTCAAAGAATCCAAATGTACGTTATGATTCGAGAAGTTGAGGGGTCACTCTATAAGCTGAAGTTTATCAAAGAGGAAGGACGCAAAATTGCCATAGAAACTATAAAAGAAATTGGCAAACCACAGACAGATCCTTCAGCTAGGGTTGATCGTTACTTGGAGTATTTTACTATCTCACCCCAGAGCATGGACCCTGCGGGCATAGTATACAAGCTTGACCATATACTTGACGTAAGAGATACTCGTCTCAAAGATGAAGTGAAACTTATGGCACCTTCAAGCGACGAAGTTCAAATTAACAATTTAGAGAACACATTAGAAGCGGCGATGGCACTTAATTTTATTTACAAAGTTGTACGACATTATTACATTCAAGGCAAGAAGACACTAAGTCTCTATATTATAATGCAGTTGCAGATGATACT
>SMYP01000113.1 GCA_007050895.1 Candidatus Bathyarchaeota archaeon
GCCGTTGTAATCAAACTTCACAAACCAGACGCCAGCGAAATGGTGTTCTTCTTCCTATGCGGCGTAATAATAAGCGTACCCCTAACACTCTTCATCTATCAATACACAGACACCCTACTTACAGGTCTCAACACATTCACCATAGCTTTAATCTCACGTGCATTCTTTGCACCTTTGATTGAAGAGTTCGCAAAAGCTTATCCGCTCTTCTATCGCCACGGTGAAACTCAACGGTCAATACTCAACCTCGCAGTAATAGTCGGCTTGGGTTTCGGAATTGTTGAACTAACTACATACGTCTCATTTGGCGTACCGATAGTCTATAGACTTCCTGGGCTTTTCTTTCACCCTGCAAGCACCGCAATAACTGCGTACGGCATTGCCATAAAACGACCACTACCATTCTATTTGATCGCAGTTTTTTTCCACTTCACCAACAATTACCTCTCGCTTGTAATGCCAGGTTATTTATCATTGATAGGCTCAATTTTTGTGGTATCCTCAACCCTATACACGTTCTGGAAACTGCATAATAGGACAAAAGAAAAAATTGTAATATAACAAGCTCAATGCGAAAAAATTTGAAGTCGAACAGTCTATATTACCCTTTATTCAATGAAAGTTTATATTTGACATGGTAAACTTAAACGGTTAATAGATAGGATGCAAGTTAAAAAAACTCCATGCAAATCCATTTAATTTAATTGGTTTACATAGAGTTTATGTAAATTTAAAATATAGTATGCGGGGATTGGACCTATTGAAGCCACTTGAAACAATATATTGGATAAGAGTAACGTTAAGCATAATTGCCGGCGGAATAAGTGCTGTAGTGGCTACGTTTTTTGAAGCAACAGAATTTAACACTTTTCTGAATGGTGTAACTGTAGCCTTGGCAATTTACTTAATATCTTATTATGTGCTCAAAGCTAAATTCGCGAATAAAGTGGAGAAACAATCAAAAATTATGAGTATGGGAATCTTCATTTACTTCATCGCGTGGGCAGTTTTCTTTGTACTATTCTACTCTATCCTAGTAGGAGCCCCACCAGTAGCCTAATAGGTTAAGTTTCTTTGCTTTTATCTAAAAAGTTAGCCATAGTAGCTTGGCTTTTGTCGCTTCTCACAGTTTCTATCTTTTCTGGTTCAACATCTTTGGTTTTACGTTTTTGAGAAGTTGAAACATCCATTCGTGTTAGGATGCGCATACAATCAGCCCACGCTGAAAAGTAACCACGGTCAAAATCACCGTGAAGGCCGTTTCGCATGTGATCAAGAAACTCGCGACGATAACCGTGCAGGGCCTCCTGATCTGTTAGGTCTAGTTTTGAAAAGAATGAGTACGCGTCGCTGTTGGTTTTGCGAGAAAGATACATGCCATATAAAGCTCTGAAGTAACCTCTATTCCACTCGGTCTTATGCATTTTCTGTTTGAGCCGCTCCAACTCCCGCGTTGCTTCCGTAAACTGCCTATTGATAATAAGCTGGAAATACCTAGTTACTAAGGCTTGAGAGATCGGCATTTTTTAACGACCGCGGCGTTTACTTGTTTTCTCCTCTTCAGAGACATCCTCTATACCGTTTTCGGTTACTTTAAAGATTTCCTCACCTTCGGGCAGATATGGACTTGAAACCAGTCGGGCAATGCGTACCGGACCTCTAGAAGCTCTCCGTAGGTAAATGCGCGTGTGACTTGTGTGTCCGACAATGTGTCCTCCGATGGGAGAAACTGCGTCACCGAAGAAAACGTCTGGTTTAGCCATAACTTGGTTGGTTACAACCGCCACGGTGTTAAATGCTCTTGCTAACGCGATGAGCTTGTGCATGTGCTTATTCAACTTTTGTTGTCTGCGCGCTAGCATCTCTCTTCCAACATATTCACTTCGGAAGTGGGAAGTTAAAGAATCTATTATTATCAACTTGATGTTGTTCTTTTTTATTATTTCATCAGCGTTTTCCAATAGGAACATCTGATGATCTGAAGTGAAAGCTTCAGCGTATATAATGTTCTTAACAGCTTCTTCAGGCTCAATACCTGCGTGCTTAGCCATCTGCACGATACGTTCTAGTCTAAATGTATTTTCCGTATCAACGTACAAGGCAGCGCCGTTAAGACCGCCGCGTTCGGGAGGCAACTGAACGTTCACGCATAACTGATGGCACATCTGGCTCTTTCCGCTACCGTATTCACCATAAAACTCGGTTATAGTCTGTGTTTCTAGTCCGCCGTCAACAACTTTGTCCAATGCTTGACTTCCGGTAGTTAGTCGCAGGACATTTTTACGCATTTTAAGAAGCTCATCGGCTCGAATGAAGTTAACGCCGATTGCGGAACGAGCTGCTTCGATGATTGAGAAAGCCTTTTTCTCACCGACACCAACGGGTTCTAGTTCGCGAGCAGTAGCCATTGCAAGCGACTCAACTGTGTGATAGCCTAGATCACGTAGTTTCTGAGCCGTAGCCGGTCCAACTCCTGGAATGTCCTCTATGAACTCGTACTTATTTACAGGTGACGGCGTTTCTTCTGTGACCTCATGGGCAGGCTCCGTTTCTTCTTCTGGTTCCGTTTCTTCTTCTGGTTCTTGTTTTTCGATGTTATCGTCTTCTGACATGTAATTAACCTTGAATTCAGTTACGGAAAGCCATATTTAAAACACACGAAAATGGGGATTTTTTGGTACGTGGAGAGGTAAGTTAAAGTGAAACCATATTTGCTTCCATGCTTTGCTTCCTTCTTGAGCCAATGCTTTCGCTGCTTTTCGAGATGATACCTAGCTTTCTAGAAAAAATTGAAGTATTCATCGGAATTTACATAGTGCTGATGATTTTAGGCGACTTCACTAATAAAACGGTTTTATAACACTTCTTCAGCTCTGCCAGAGCATTGTTCTTCATGGATTACTTGCTTTTCTTTATGGGTTATAGCCTATTCAACCCTCAGTCTTCTCGTCCTGACACGAAAAATTCTGCAGGCAATTAACTTTATGCACGAAAAAGCAGAAGCTGATAGTAACCAACAACTCTGAGCAATGTGCTGATCTTAGTCACACCGTGTCAAACGTTTGTGAGCCGGTGCCTGTAAGTCTCGTAATCTGGCAAGGCCCGAGGGTATTCCTGAAACAT
>SMYP01000012.1:0-5324 GCA_007050895.1 Candidatus Bathyarchaeota archaeon
CAAAAACAAAACGGGAACCGAAGAGAACCCTTTACGATATTACGAGATTGATTTCCTACACGCGATAAAGGATAATGGAGCTCTTGACGAGGCCAAACTGGCCCACACTGTGATCTTTCTCAGAGACACCGTAGAAGAGAAGTTGCGGGGATACAGCCGACGTGACACAGTGGATTACTACAGGAAAATAGTGACGAAAGCGTGGTCGCAAGTGGAACAAGCCGGTACAGCTAACTTGGGGTCCAAAGCGTACGATGAGCAACTGCTGTGGCTTATGCTTGACCCGGATTACCGATCTCGTACAGAAATTACGTTTCAGAATCGCGTTTTTGAACCGAGCCCTCTCTGGTTCTGGTACTGGTACGGCCACAATCATTATAATCCGCATTCTGCGAACAAACCGACCATTGACCCGCCAGCCAAACCCGCTCAACCACCAAAGATTCCTGGTGCTGAATTCGCAAACAACATAGCAACCGCGGTGGAAAAAACTTCAAGCAACATCGTTATGGACGTCGAGAAGTTCGCCAACGCCATAATTCCAATGCAACGGCAGGAAGCGTCGCATGCCCCTGTCCACCGGGAAGACAGCTGCGTATGCGCCTGCGCTGCGTGTGCTTGCGCTTGTGCTTGTGTTTCATGTGCTTGTGCGTGTGCAGGAGGAGGTGTCGGATAAAAATGAGTTTTCTACGGAGAGCTTTGCGACCGCCTAGAGTTCCTCAAGGTCGCTACACTTACCGCGGGGAGGGTGAGTTTGCGGGCATGTCGCTTCAGTTACGAATTCAACCCGATGGGCGTGGGGTCATGTTGATAAACGCTAACACTGTACTTCACTTGAACGAGACTGCGACCGCTTACACTTACTATTTCATGACAGGTATGCCTGCAAGCGAAATTTTAACTAAGATTCGTCGTATGTACCGCGTTAACCCAAACAAAGCAAAGGCAGACTACGAAAGAATAGTATATACCATCAGCACTTTGGCACGAACTGAAAAGATTTGCCCAGTTTCGTTTCTTGAAGTGGAAAAAGAAGAACCTTTTAGCTACCAGTATTCTGCGCCTTTACGTATGGATTTAGCGCTTACCTTTGAGTGTTCAAACAATTGCATTCACTGCTACGCTGGTGGACCTCACGAAACTCCCGAACTAAACACCAATCAGTGGAAAGAAGTGATAGACCGCCTCAGCCAAATCGGCATTTTCATTTTAACCTTCACAGGTGGCGAGCCGACGCTACGTGAAGACTTGCATATACTATTACAGCATGCCCAGAACAGAGGTATGGTTACGGGTTTGATAACTAACGGTAGAAAGATGAAAGACGAGGAATACGTGCGAACCCTTGAGAAAGCAGGTTTAGATTTTGCGCAGGTGACCCTCGAGTCACATAAGCCTGAAATCCATGATTTGATGACTGCAACTGAGGGAAGCTGGAAGGAAACGGTTGTTGGAATAAAGAACGCAGTGCGCTCGCAGATTTACGTTACGACTAACACTACATTGAGCAAATATAATGCTCCAGAATTCCTAAAAACAGTTGACTACATAAAGGAGCTCGGCGTTGCTGCATTTGGCTGCAACAGTCTTATATATTCTGGCAAGGCAAACGCGATAAGTGAAGAATTCGCTTTGTCTGTTGAAGCGCTAGAAAAGCTTCTGAAGAAAATAAATGACAAAGCCCAGCAGCTTAACCTAAAGTTTCTATGGTATACACCAACGCAGTATTGTCGTTTTAACCCAGTTCAGCTAGGTTTAGGCGTCAAATCTTGTACAGCAGCGATGATAAACATGTGCATTGGACCATCGGGGGAGGTTTACCCCTGCCAAAGCTACTTTGAAAGTCTTGGAAACATACTCGTTGATAGGTGGGAAAAAATATGGAATACCCCACTCGCCCTGAAGATTCGAAACAGAGAATACGTTGAGCCCAAATGCAAAGATTGTCCTCAACTCCAAGTATGTGGCGGAGGATGCCCTTTAGAATTGATAGACAAACAATATATCTGTGGTCAATCGGAATAAATCCGCTTTACTCAATAGAAACCTATCACAATTCATTTTAATGCATAAAACTTTACCTATGAAAGTCATAATGAAACAGTCAAGCTAGAGGTGAAAAACGTTGCAGACGGCAGAGAGAAGCAAACCTCGGCTAGTGGTATTTGACGTTGAGGGAGTGCTAATCCCAAAAAACCGGTTCATCTTTGATGTAGGTAAGAGTTTAGGCGTTTCTATGCTGCTGAAAATGCTCCTCATTGGCTTTCTATATGAAGCTGGTCTTGTAACGTTGAAGTGGGCTCTGAGACGCATTTTTAAAATTATGACTGGAGTTAAAATCGCTAAGATCATCAAGATTTTTAATGAAATTCCTTCAAACCCTCAATTGCTTAGCCTTTTTGATCAACTCAAAGATAGAAACTTCAAAATAGCGTTGATAAGTTCCGGAATTCCTTCAGTTATCGTTGAGAAATTGGCCAGTACGCTTCACGCAGATTACGCCGTTGGCGTTGAGGTTGGTTTGAATGATGAAGCTTTGACTGGTGAAATTTGGGGTGATGCTATAGAAACTAATGGAAAGCGCAAAGTTCTAACGCGAATCTTAGCTGCTGCAGGGTTGAATTTGGAAGACTGCGTAGTAGTGGCGGATGACAGGAACAACAGTTGCATTTTTCTCTCTAGGGCGCAGAAAATAGGATACAATCCAGACTTTGTGTTACGCGTAAAGGCTGACAACGTTATAACAGGCAGGTTATCCAAGATTTTGCCCCTAATCGACGGAAAACCGCGACAATGGTCGCTGCCATCTAAGAACGACTTGTTAAGAGAGGGAATTCATGCTTCTGGATTTTTTATTCCAGTTCTTTCCGATTTAGTAGGCGTTTACTCCGTTGCATTGATGATTTTCGTAATAAGTGCTGTCTACTCTTTTTCTGAACTATTGCGTATGAACAACACAAATATGCCCGTAATATCGACGATAACTCAGAACGCCGCGTCACCGGCAGAACTTTACGAGTTCGCCGCTGCGCCCCTCTATTTTGCCACAGGCATATTGCTAACCTTGCTCATGTTTCCTGCTGTAGTGTCCAGCGCAGCTATTGCCGTATTTACTTTGGGAGACAGCACTGCCTCACTATTCGGAGGGCTAATCTCAAAAAAGTCGTTGCCATTAAATAAAAGCAAAACCTTGGAGGGATCGCTCATCGGTTTCCTCTTTGCTTTTTTAGCCGGAGCGTTTTTTGTGCCACCAATGCTGGCGTTAATTGCCGCCGCGGTCGCGATGACGATTGAGAGCCTGCCATTTCCAGTTAACGACAATATTCTAATACCGTTGGGTACAGGATTGGCTTTGTTGGCTATGCTTTAAATTTGAAATAACGCTTTTTCATGATTAAGTACAGCGTAATTTTTACCTTTTTTAACTATCTTGTGCCCTTCCTGCTCTACCCGCAGTTTTTGAGCTTCTGCGCTATCTGGGTAATTCTCGTTCAATGTGTCACCTGTCTTCAAGGTGGACTAGTAGGGTGTGATGTCTCTCTCGCCGTTTTTTTCTCGCTTTCCTGCGACCTTTGTTGCGATCCAAACAAGGATGCCTGTGGTCATGGAGCAGATGATTGTGGCATTATGTTTCTTGGCAAGTGTAGTGCAGATGTTGTTGATTGTGATTAGTTTTCCCTCTGGCACTTTTCTTATTATTTGATCAACTTCCATTTGGGCAGGTATAACTACGGTGCCTATCCCCCAGCGTTTGCTTAGTTTGTCTTTGTTTTGTTCAAATTTGGGAAGCCCTTTGATGTCGTTTAGCTTTTCAATCTATGTTGTCTTCTTTCTTGGCATAAAACTAGCCTGCTATGAAAATTACCGAAAGCTTTTTATCAATTTATCTCTCAAAAAAGAACCGCTTACATCATTGATATTTGTTTTGTGTATTAATCAAATTGACTTTCTGTTGATGCGACAGTTTTTTTATCTCTCTTTCCCGTTTCATCGCTTTCGTTCGCGAATCAAAAAGTTCAACGTAAGCAATCTGTTTGGGCTTATGAGTTATAGTATATCGAGCACCTTTTCCGCTTTCGTGAAGTCTTGTCCGCTCTTCTAAGTTCTTGGTATAACCAGTGTAAAAACTTCCATCTCTGCAAAGAAGAATATACACGTAAAAGGGCAATGGTGCATTCACTCCCAGACTTCAATAAACCGAATAATCGGAAAGCATACCTCTATGCAATGCGCGCTTCATGTAGGCTTCTGGATCGATTTCTCTGACTTTTGCTTGATCAACGTCGATTATATAGATTTCTTGTATGCGCGCGTTTTGGATTTCTTCTTTCGTAACCGGTGGATTTTGATAGTACGCGTCACAGAGTTTCTTGATCGCCTCTATTTCTTCAGCTGTTCTTTTTCTGGGTGACTTAGCTAATGCACGTGGAAAAGGCAGTATGTAATGAGGTGGCATGCCTAACGCGAATTTTCCGGCAAAGCTGTTGTACCTTATTATTTTGCTGGCCAACCGGGCTGACGTATAAGTTAAGGGAGATAACGCATACTCGGGAGGAATAAAGCCTGTTTCTATTTCAACTATAAGGTTTCCATAGCCTTTCATAGAGTACAAATCGCAAGTTAATAGCGTGCTGACCTGATATTCAAGTTGCACCTCGTATCCTTTCAAGATAAGGTATTTCGCGCAGACAAGTTCCATTACGGAATGGTTAATTTTTACAACGTTCTTCGTTTGGAGGTTAACTAGCCAGTCCTTAAGCATGTTTAGCTTGTTTTCAACCTCTTTTTCAACGTCGAGCGTAAGCCGCGACATTAAAGTGGTTAAATCTTGCTCGAATCTATCTCTACCATTCATCTGTCATTTCCTTGCCATTTGATACGGGTGGTTCATTTATTTAAATTTCAAGCATTGATATTAACCCCTGTATATAAATCATGAAATCTCCAAACCAATTGGTTAAGAGGCAATCAAGCCAATTTGAGTTTAAATACTTGCCATTGTTTGCAGTTTCTAGCTGAAGATAACATGCATTAGTTTAGATTTTTCTGTCAAAAATTCAGCTGCTGTTAAATATAGAATTGATTTGCTATCGTACAAGCAACTTAATACGAAACGGAAGTATTACTGTATATCTACCAAGTTGGGGAGCATGCTGGAACTGACCAGCAAAGAACAGTTGTCACAGTGACTAACTGCTTTAAGTTCCCCCAAGAGATCATATCAACTGGGAAGAATAGCGGTAGTTGGTTAACAGCTGGCTGAACAATGCTGGGCATTCGGGCTTAGACTCAACTTGGTATTAACTTCTTGCTCATTTTGAATT
>SMYP01000012.1:5424-7432 GCA_007050895.1 Candidatus Bathyarchaeota archaeon
ATGTAGTAAACCAGCACCGCCACAATAATTAGTTCAAAACCCAGGAGTAGCACGGAGGGCTCTATGAACAATGCAAGAAAAATGGAAGCAGCTATTCCTGCCAGGGGGGTTAAAGGATACAAAGGAGCTTTAAATGGTCTTTTCAAGTGTGGTGCAATCTTTCTAAGTTTAATCACTGACAGATTTACGATGGAGAAGCCAATTATGAAACCAAGGTTGACCGCGTAAACCACAAAGTTCACTAATCCCGTTGCAGCAAAAATCACCGTGAAAATTGCACCGACGATAATTGCTACGTGAGGCGTGCAGTAGCTTTTATGAATCTTGCTTAAACCTTTGGGCATGTAACCGTCTCTGCTCATTGCGTAGAGAACTCGCGATTGAGCCATTATAGCCTCGTTGGTTGCCGCCAAACCAGTAACAGCTAGACCTACGGTAATCAAAATGGCGCCAGCTGGTCCTAAAGCTTGCTCTGCGACAAATGCGATGGGTGATGCCTGTTCACTGAGAATTTCTGGAGGAACAATGCCAACAGCAACGATTACGACACTCGTGTATAGCCCAATCAAAACCAATGCAGACAATATAATGGCGAGTGGGATGTTTCTCCCAGGGTTTTTCACCTCAGCTTGAGCTGCTGCGACAGCTTCGGCGCCTAGGTATAGTTCAAAGAGATAGGCAGTGGCAGCAAAGATGCCTAGTATGCCTATGGGTGAAGCTGCAGTAGGAGTTGATGGTGATCCTTGAATGAAAGACCAGCCACCTATAACAAATGTACCCAGTATGGCGAGGACTATGATTGTAATAATGGTTTCTGCTGTCGCAGTTTCTTTGGTTCCTCTTAAGTTGATTATCGCGAATATTATCACCACAATTACTGCGGTTAAAGGTATGTTGATCTCCTGAAAAATATACGAAACAACATAAGCGAAGCCTATAGCAGACAGCGCAGTGTAAAACATGTTGCTGAGCCATTCAAACCACCCTGTAAGGAAACTTGTGAAACCACCGTAGGCTACTTTTGAGAACGTGTACTCACCCCCAGCCAATGGGATTGCTGTACCCAGTTCGGCATAGCTGAACATTGTTAAAAGGCTGAGAATGCCGCAAATGACAACTATTGGGACGATGGCATATCCAGCCATACCTGCAGCCTCACCAATTATGACAAAGTTGGCTGCGCTAAGTGAACCACCTATTCCTAGCATTGTTGTGCGGACAAGCCCGAGATTTCTTTTCAGGTGAGGTTCAACCATGCGCGTCAACTCTTATGATTCATAAAAAAGGAAAAGTCCGCTTATGACTGATAATAGGCCGAAGATTAAGAAGGTCCATAGATAGAGTCCAATTGCATCTGCAGGAAAATCCAGGGTTATTTGAAGGTTAAATACGTTATAGAATATGAAAAAGGCGAAAAGCATAATTGCGCTACCTATCGCGGTTTGTGTCAAGCCGATTATTTTTGAGAGGATTTTTTTAGCGTTCATGGATAATCACTTCTTCATGAGGAGGATTATTCCTGCGATTAAATCTAATATTCCAATTGATAGAAATATCATCGTCAGCACCGACGTGCTTACAGGATCTGAGAAAACTTCCACGTCAATCATATTCATTAATATTAGAAAAATTGTACCTGTTAAAATTAAGCTTGTTATTATCAGAAAGCCGCCTATAGCGAGGCTCAGTCTGACGAGTTTTCGCATACCCTCCACTCGAATCGTTGCAACCGGCGCACGATCATGCTGATAATATTGTGAACGGCAGATTTAACCCATTTGATAATTTAACGAAGTTCGCTCTTCTTAACGCAGGTATTTGGGAATTAACTGGAGAGTATAGAAAAGGAGCGCTTGTAACGGATTTAAATATTTTGAGATTTTATGGTTGTTATAACTAGTTTTGTTGTGTTCACATTTACTTCTGTTATTTGACAGTTTTTGAATTCCTTGGTTTCGCCTAAAATGTTTTTTACGATGACATTTTTGCCTTCGCTTTTCGCGTACAC
>SMYP01000012.1:7532-13071 GCA_007050895.1 Candidatus Bathyarchaeota archaeon
GCCGGAATAAATTGCCAACGCGTTATATACGAAATATAGAATCGCTATTAGCCCTTGGGGTAGAAACAAAAGTGATAGTTTCAATGGTTTGATCAGCATGACCACTGCCGCTAGGCTGAATATAGCTGCCGAAGCGCCTATCAGCAGGGTTCCCATATCGTAGAAGATTAGACTTAAAGGAAAGGTTATCATGCCTCCTGTGAAGAAGATAGCTAATGTTTTTGTAGCTCCCAGTTCTTCTTCTAATGTGTTGCCGAATAAGTAGAGAAAGAGCATGTTACCTGCCAAATGAAGAATGTCGGCGTGGAGAAATAGAGAAGTAACCAAAGTCCATGCTCTTCCTTTGATGAGGTTGTCACCGCTGAAGGCTAGATACTCGATTATTAATTCTGGGTTTGAAAGCCAAGAAAAAAGGAAAACGAGGATGCAAGCGATGATTACAAGGTTAACCTTTCTCAATTATAGCCCTGCAAAATCAATTGTCCAATAGGTTAATGAAAATTTCTCAAGAAAAGAAAGTAGAGTCATCGCATTTTCAAACATTACAGATGGTGACGAGCTTCTGCAAATAGAATCAAATTTTTAATCAAGCTAAGACATATAGTTGTAGTTGAGGAGATAATCTTGATACCCGAAGGCTTGAATAAGAAAGCTTCAATCAATCTTGAGAACAATGCGTCCGTTCAACATGAGCATGGTATTCTGCAATCTTTAAATTTGGATGAGATTATGTCGCGTGAAATTTTCACGATAAGTCCTGAAAACACGTTGTATGAAGCTGCTCGACTCATGGGAGAGAGACTTATTGGCAGCTTGCTGGTTTTCAAATATGAAACTCCTGTAGGGATAATAACCGAGAGGGACTTACTGAACGTTGTGAGCAATGGAGTCAAACTGGAGAAAGATTGGATAGGGGGCGGCAAAAGCATTCGCGATGAAAAAGTTGAAAAGGTCATGTCTTTTCCAGTAATTAAAATTTGTCTTGGATCTCCGTTAAAAGAGGCTGCTCGTATCATGATTGAAAAGCGGATACGCCGCCTTGCAGTTTGTGATTCAGGGAAACTTGTTGGGATTATAACTGCATCAGACATGATTAGAAGCCTCCCTGAAGCTCCTGAAAATATGAAAGTTTGGTTTCAAGTTGATTACTTCATGGCTAAACAGGTCGTAACAGTTGACGCAGAGATGCTCGTAGAAGCCGTAGCGGAAGTAATGGCAGAGAAACGCGTAGGTAGCGTTATAGTGACCAGTCAAGGAAAACCCAAAGGAATATTCACCGAAAGAGACTTGCTCACGAAGTTTTTGGTTAAAGATAGATCGTTAATAGCAGAAGTGGGTAACGCTTGCTCATCACCGCTCATTACGGCACCTATAGGAATATGCATTCATGAGGCGGCGGAAATTATGACTAAAAACCGAATAAAGCGACTTCCAATTACTATGAATAAGCAACTTGTCGGCGTTCTTTCAGCGCGTGACTTGGTTGAAGCTTACGCTCGCGCGCCTTCATGAAACAAGCTACATCCCGCATTCGGTAATATCGGAAGCAGAATCTAATTTAACAAGCTACAATGGCTTTGTTCAAGCCATAACGCTTCTCTCTCTCCTATTTTCTTTTGCTTTCTCTGCGTAAACATTTTGCAGCTTAAATCTTTTTTTGAGTGCAAAGAATCTAAGTATATTCTCGGAATGTATGGCTGCATTTTGTGCATCGCATAAATTGGGTAGAAGATTCATCTCCCCCTCGCGTTTGCACTTGCCAAACGTAGACCAAATTATTTCCGCATTTTGGGCATTCAACTTTCAGCGTAGGCAGCGTCGACAGTTTTTGGTCTTCTTCACTTATCACAGTTATTGATTTCTTAATGTTATTATTAATGAGCTCATTTGCCTTTGGTTTAGATCTAGCTGTTCCACGTTTCTTATATCCACATTTGGAACACGCAAGCACTACCTCGAAATCATCGCCAACTTTGGATTTTTTTAGCTCAAGGCGAGAACCACATTCAGGACAAAACTCCATAATTAAAACATCCTTTTCATCATTTACCTGCAAATTAAGCTCTTACTCATCATCAAAAAGAGTCAAACCCAATATAAGCCTTATCAAAAATTGAGTTAAATTATATCATGTTTATTTTCATATTTTGCCTTAGATAAGTAATTATAATTCTTGAATCTTATACGATTAGGGTTAAAATTAATTTAGCGATGATTTGGGATGCCTGAGAAAAGCTCTTCAAACGTTGACATATTTAGTCTTTTATCTGCTGACAATGTCCAGGTGAAAAAGAAGCAGCGGAAAGAGCTCTTAGCTTCTACAGGGGTGAAAGAATTCTTTGAGGAAGGAAGCATTAGCATTGACAAACGTACTTGTTGGGGACTTGAATGCAAACTCTGCATTGAAAAATGTCCAACCAACGCACTGTATTGGAAGATTGGCGAAGTCGGTATTGTCGAAGACTTATGTGTATTCTGTGGCGCCTGCGTTTTATGTTGTATGGTGGATGACTGCATAAAAATTCAGCGAAAGCGGGAAGACGGTAAAACCGAGCGATTTAGTAAACCGGAAGAAGTTGTGAAGCTTCAGGATAAGATTAATGTGAAGAAACGGCTACAACGCGTTAAAACAGTTTTTCCCACAAGAGAAACTTACTGTGAAAGATACAAATAAGAACCATTTTCTTTGATGCACCATCATATTTGTTGAGCGGCAGTGATGGCTTAAAAGAAAATCCATTGCAGAAAAGTTGAAATAAAAATAAGGGATGATTGTTGGAGTACTGTATGTTTATGTTTCTTTTGTCATTTTCTTTGCCATGGCATATGCGATTGGGATTAGCATTATTGCCAGAGCTATTGCGAAAGCATACGAAATGTTTGCTACAATCGTGGTTACGCCTGAGAATGTCGCAAATATTGCTCCTGCTCCGATTATCAGGAATATGCTGTATAAAACGAATTTTGCGTATCCTGCCACTCCTTTGAATTCCGCATGGTCATCAACTATTGATTTTATAAGTCCGTCTGTTAATGCTACGCCTGCACCGATTATCACGAAGCCTAGTATCAGTGGGTATATTATGTCGCCTGAAAGTAACATGAGGTCTAGCGCTAAAAGGAGAATGAAGGCTATCAAGCCTATCATCAGTAGGTTTTTCAGCATGTCGGCGATTTCAACTTTGGCTTCGGGAAACATCGGTCTTATCATTTTACCAATGAAAGATGCTAGGAAGTCAATAAGCACGGTACCAAAAACTATTAGTAGGATTCCTCCGAGAAGTCTGGGTAGATAGTCAGCTATGGTAGTTAGATATGTGCCAATTGTGCCGCCTACGTTGAGGATTTGTATGGCGAGTATTATTGCCAGTATAGTTATGAAGGCTTTTGTTACTCCTCCGATGAAGTTGGATAAGTCTAAACCAGCGTTTTTAAAGGCTTGCCCCGTCATAGTTTTGTCAAAGTTCTTCTCTATACCGAGTTTTTCAACAAGTTTGTTGATAGCATTGCCAACGACTATTCCTATGGCGTAACCTATGAGGATTATTATGATTGCGGCGAGTACGGAGGGTATGGCGGCAATTATGTCTCCAACCATGTCGGATAACGTTTCAACGATGTAAAGCATTTTGTCACCTTTACTTATTATTCTATGGACAATTTATAAAACTGTCTGCTGAGTTTTTTATACTCACACAAATCTGCTTTTTTGTTCTTGCTTTTATTGATTAGTGTTCTATCGAAAATCTGCACGGTTAATTGCTGTTACGATATTTATTCTCATATATATTTCATAAATCGTATTGCAGGTTAAACTGGAGATTTTTCCTTCATCGCTCCCTTTTATATATACGTGCACATTCAAAAAGCAAAGTCTCACAAATCAAGACGGTAGTTTTCCAAATCCTTTTTGATAAATATTGGCGAATAGAATTCTGAATACAGTTTTAGGCAATATTTATTTATAAAGGCGAAAAAGAGGTGATTTCAAGCTTTTTTTACGCAAAATAGCGACAGAATAGCTTTTAATTTATAAAAAAATCATATATACGAGTTTATTTGACTATAGAAGAATTAAAAGAAATTTAAAGCAAAAAACCGCTGAAATAAGATAACAAATGTTGAATTGGACGTGAAATAGGCGTCACAGGGTATGTGAAAGAAGAACTGGAAAAGGAGTGAAATCGAATGGCTAAGAAGAAGGCGAAAAAAGCTAAAAAAACTAAATAAAGAATTATTCTTTCTATGCAAATCCCTTTTTTTCTTACAAGTCTCAATTTTTTCTTAATATCTCTTTAAGAAAAAAATATTGTTCAATCAGTTTTTAGGCATTCAGAGATTCTAATTATATCCCCGCCACTGTGGAGATATATGTAAAATCGACACTAAAGTAAATGCATCTGGAAAAACAAATCTATGGAGTTGGCTCCTAATCAGAGTTACATGTGGCTGTTGCAAAGATAGTGGAAGAGGCATCGAGTTGATTAGGTGCTGACTATGAGTTAGTGTATGAGTGTCAGGGCCCCATTATATATCGTAAACGGAAATGAAGCGGGAGTATTAACTCATAAATCCCCCGAAATGTGTCATAAATCGTAATATAGGTTAAATCTTTTAAGGGTATTCTGCTATATTCAGAACACAAAAACAGGTGTGATTGGTGGTCATGAAAAAAAATGGAGAAGAGGAGAAGATAAAACATATTCTAACTGACCCGAAGCTGTCTTCAATCAAGGCGATGCTTGAGAAAGATCATGCTATAGATTGTCTGTTTCTGCTTTACGTTAATCGTGGAAAATGGAAGGAAGCTAAAGATTTTATGCGAGCAAATGAGCTAACGCTCAGCGACGGTACTTTTAGGTCGAGAATGATTGAGATAGAGCAGTTAGGGCTGGCTAAAAGTGAGCGAATTGATCCTCTCAAAAAGTATTATGTTATAACTGACTTGGGGAAAAAAGTCGCTAAGCTTCTGCTAGGGTTCTTTGACGAATTCGATGCATAAGCCTGCGCCATTTTTCCGCACAACCGTTGTACACTTGGTTTTTCAACGTTTATTTATGCATGGTTTTTTCCCTGTTGTTGGTTTTTTTGTAGGTTTGTTTTACACATATAAAATATTGTGTATTAAGTCGTAAGATTTAAATTATATCGGTCATCTATCATACTCATCAATCCCAAAGGAGGGATAAAAAGAGAATGAAAACTTTAAGAAAAATAAGGAAAAATGCAAAAGCCCTAAGCCCCGTAGTCGCATCAATCATACTCATCGCCGTCACAGTCGCAGTTAGCATCGCAGTAGCCGCATGGATGGGAGCACTAACAGTCGGATTCATGGGATCATCCTCAGTCAACATAAATAACATAGCTTTCCAGGGCCTTTCAGATGCCGATGATAACACTATCGCTTTGTCATTGAAGAACACTGGTACGAACACAGTCACAATAGCTACTGTAAGAGTAAACAATGTCATTTTCACCACAACGCCCGCTACATTAAGCATGGCATCAGGTGATGCTAGCAATTTGATAGTAGATGCTG
>SMYP01000081.1 GCA_007050895.1 Candidatus Bathyarchaeota archaeon
GGCTTCACTATCTTATCTGTTTTGGATCCCAGCATGCATCCTCCTGACCAGGCAAACGCTGTTATCAACTCTTTTGACGGTGAAATAAGCATAGCCCAAACTGAAGATCCTGAAGAATGCAGGAAGTCTTTAAGAGTTAAGAGACTGAAGAACCAGGAATACCTTAAGAACTCAGCATGCCTGACGACATAGTCTGAAAGAAAGAACTTCTCTTGGAGATCATTAACTGAGAAAGACGATGAGAAAAACTTGTCTCACTTCGCCTGTTTATCAATAAGATATATAGATGCTGGGCGTTGACTATTTTTAAAAATAATTGAGGCGGATTGGTTTGGTCAAGGTTCTGTTTGTTGAACCGCCCAAGGATTATTGGTTTGTCATGGGCGAATATCTCCCTCCTCCATATGGGCTTCTCCAGCTTGCAGGCTATCTGGAAGCCAAAATTCCGGAAGCAGACATTGAAGTCGTAGATTGCCAAGCAATGTCACTGGATTGGAAAGGCTTGGAAAAAAGAATGACCTCTTTCGATCCTGATATTGTTGCGACAAGTGGTTTTGCATCCTGCAATGTCTACGTTGCGGCTAGAACCCTTGAAACCGCAAAGAAACTGAAACCAGACACACTAACTGTCGCTGGAGGTCAGCACTTTTCATCAACTGCGCAAGAAAGCCTTGAGGCGTATCCAGAGATTGACGTAGTTGTCAGAGGAGAAGGGGAAGAGACTTTTACAGAGCTTACCAAGGCAGTTGGGAATAACACAAGCTTTTCAGGAATAGCCGGCATATCTTTCAGAAACAGTAACACTATACGACACAATCCTCCGCGTCCTCTTTTCGATGACTTGGATTGTTTGCCATTTCCCGGTTATCATTTCGTAAAGGATTACGTGCATTTATATCATTTCACTATGATGGCTGGCTCCAAAGCCAGATACGGAATAGTTGAAGCTTCAAGGGGATGCCCTCATCGTTGCACATTCTGCTCTCAATGGAAGCATTGGCAGGGCTCATACCGGCACAAATCTGTAAAACGCATTGCCGACGAGATCGAATTTCTCCATATGAATTATGGAAGCAAGCTACTATGGTTGACAGATGACAATTTTGGTTTTGGCCAGCGAATGGAAGATCTATGTGACGAGCTGATTAAGCGAGGCTTTTCGGATGATATTTCTTGTTTTATGCAAGCTCGGTGCGATGATGTCGTTCGAAATGAACATCTTTTGCCAAAAATGAGTAAGGCAGGAATCAACTACTTGCTTCTTGGGGTTGAGAGCCAGAGCCAGCGCAATTTGGATAGTTTTCGCAAAGGCTCGAAACCCGAGGACGCTCTCAGCGCTGTTCGATTATTGAAACAAAATGGTATATTCTCACAAGCAACATGCATAATTGGAGAGCGTAAAGACTCTCATGAGTCGATTGAGGGTCTGAGGAATTTTATTAATGAATTAGATCCGGACTTATCGATTTTCATGATTCTAACCCCGTTTCCAGGAACAGACCTTTACGAAGAAGCAAAACGCAATGGTTGGATTGAGAATTGCAATTGGGCTGACTATGATATGGTTCACGCTATAATGCCAACTGAATCCCTGAGCAGGGAGCAATTGCAGCATGAGCTTTATGAATGTTATCGGAGCTTCTTTGGTTCTTGGAGTAGGAAAATTCAAGGTATTTTCTCAAGAAATAGAATAAAAAGGAGAGTCTATCGGTATATGGCAAGACAAAGTGTCTTGTTGCAGTTGAAAAGCTTGGTTTGAAACGATGGTCCTATAAAATTAGCTTATTTCAAGATAAACCACCAATATTCTGATTTGCATCAAGACGCCACTTTGAGGTCAATAACTGAGAAAGATGAAGAGAAAAGCTGACTTTTCGTATTATGATGGCACGATCAACTCAATGCATGCTTTCTCAGGTCATCTCCACACAGATAGCGCATAACTTTTAAGTTACTTTTTTATTTTTGTCTTTTAGGTGAAGAGTATGGTGTATTGTTCCAAGTGTGGCAAAGAACTTCCTGAAAACGCGTATTTTTGCCCTAATTGTGGTGTGAAAACAGCTAAAGGCGTTGAAGCCAATGTTTCTACGCCTTACGGGGAAATGTTTTCGGATGCCGAGAAACAGTTGGAAAAGGCCTTTTTGACGGCTTCTGAAGAGATGAAAAAAGCTTTCAATAAGGCAAGAGAAAGCGTTAGGCGAGTAGCCCAGCGAGAACCGGTTAATTGTCCCAAATGTGGAGAAAAGAATTCCGTTGGAGCTATTTTCTGTCGTAATTGCGGCGAAAAGCTCAGTTAATCTGCTCACATAGTCTGCTAATCCTTAAAGTTACTTTATCTTTTCAAAAATTCTTATATAATTTCTATATAAGAAAAAATTAAACCAGAATTTTCTTCTAACTTGGGAAATATAAAGAAATGTAGTGGTGAAAAAATTACGCAAATTGCCTAAAAGCAAGAAAACTAAGAAAACAAAAAAAAGATGAAATTAGGAAAATATTTTGAAACCCAAAGTTCTCTGCTATTACTGGTCCGATAAAACAGCCAATTGCACTTCCAATACCTATTAAAGCACTGAATAATCCTACCTTACCTTTTGGAATTATATCCATGGAAATCGAAAGCACACAAATTGTATAGAATGCGTAAGCAAGACCTATGGAAGCCAATGCAAAAATAGACAAAGTAATCGCTCCGAAAAATGGCAAACTCCCTATCAAGAAAGCAGATAACATCAATAGACTACGAACCAAGGTTGCTTTCTTTACAGATTTTATTGAATTCAAGTTATGATGGTTTCTCAGAGTGAAGACATAACCAAATAGACAGCCCAATGAATTTAGCAAGAAAAGCCCAAAAATAATGCCTGTTTCCAAGTTGATGATTTTTGCGAAATAGACCGGAAGTGGAATGAAGAAAATGCTTGTTGCAATCGAAAACAAGACTAATCCAGTACAAAAAGGAAATATTCTTTCTTTCCTTAACTCCATGACAGCGTCTGCAGTCAAATTGCTTCTTGAGAGTAGAATTGCGCCTTTATGTACCAAACTAACTGCCTTTTCAATCCGACGAAATCTTCTTTCAAAAATCATAACAGGATCTTTCACAAGAAAAATTGAAGA
>SMYP01000132.1 GCA_007050895.1 Candidatus Bathyarchaeota archaeon
AGGCTTGCTTGTTTCCTTCTTGTTTTGCGGTGTCTATGTATTTTGGGTACATCTCTTTGAACTCGTATGTTTCACCGAAAACAGCTGTTTCCAAGTTCTCCAACGTTGACTGTATTTGCCCAGTTATACGCAGGTGGTTCAGGGCGTGAACTGTTTCAGCTTCTGCTGCTGCTTTGAAAAGTTTGGCGATTTGCGTGAAACCTTCTTCCTCAGCTTTCTTGGCGAAAGCCAAATATCTCCTGTTAGCCTGCGATTCACCTGCAAAAGCGGACTTCAGATTCTCATTAGTCTTGGTCATTCCAAAATTCTCCCACTAAAGTATTTTTCACGGTCAGTAATAAGCTATGCTGACGCTTTGAGGTTGCGGGTATTTTCCTATGTTGTTCTGGTTGCGAGTTTTGCCTATCGCGCCCTAATTTATAAGAACTATAAATAGTAGTGCCAGCTGGAATTGCTTTTTCTTGCATTGTTAGGCTGGAAGATTTGGCATGAGAATCGAGAGTGGGGTGTAATTTTGTTGAATATTTACTTCTTTAATAACTGGAGATTTAAGTGTGAATGGAAGTGAAGGAAAAATGACTAGACTTATGGTAATGGAGAAAAAGTGTGATTTGTTGCAGAAGAAATTGGACTTGGATTTGCATATTGAAAACGCTATGAAGCTTAAGATTATCGGGAATTTGAGGAGTTGAAACATTTATAGGTTTTATTGGAAAGGCTTCTGGAGCAGAAGCGCTCAGCAAAAAAGCTTGAAATGAGACACTAGTAGTGTTTTCTCAGCCGACTCATCGTAATTTTTTGACAGACTAAGAAGGGAACAGTTGATGATGTAGTTGCGTTAGCCATGTTATCTCATTTCAGAGTAAAAAACAAGTAAGTTGAATTATGAGCGAAATTTAAGAAAAATGGAGAGCGCCGGGGGGTGATCAGCGCTTCTTCTATGGGGTAGTTATTTTTATGGCTGAAGTGGGGCATTGCATTTCACAGGCTAGGCATTGGATGCAATCTGTTTCTCGAGCTGGGTCGGATTTTTTCTCAGAAGTTGGGTGTCCGGGTGTGTCCACCCAGTCATATAGAGACATTGGACAAACGTCAATGCATGCACCGTCTCCCGTGCATACGTCCCAGTCAACGGCAACATTAGTTCCGTGTATGCCCAGTTTCGTGGGTGGTTCTACGGGACCCCACACTTTGTGTCCGTTGTGTTCATCTACGACTTTTCGATTTTTCTGAAAATCAGAATCTATCGGCAAAAACTTTCACCAGTTCTAGTGCAGGAAAATGGGAAATATTAGGTTTTCTACTTTGGACAACTCAAGTTTTTTGTTATGATTTTTTGCTATAATGCTTGATTGGAAACGGGTAGTATGTCAAAAATAGAGTAAAAAACATGTGAAACAAGTTTTCTTATGTATAGCGGAGTTTTTGAAAACAGGGAGTGAGATGCTGGCTAAACAGTTATATTCGCGTTAAAGCAAAGGATAGCGAGTGATAACATGCAGTTTTCCAAGGTTTCAGGTCAAAAACGACAGCATAAGGTTGTTTTGTATGCTCTTAGCACGTGTGCTTGGTGTAAAATGACTAAACAGTTTTTGAAGGACAATGATGTTGAATACGAGTACATAGACGTGGACCTTTGCCAAGAAGAAGACAAACAGAAAATTCGAGAGCACATTCAGAGCAAAGGGGGACCCCTGAGCTACCCAACCACAATCATAGACGACAACATGCTAATCACAGGTTTTCGTACAGACAAACTGCGGGAGGCGCTTGGACTATGACTGAGATAACGTTGGAAATGGTGCGACAGAGAGCTGAAGCTGACGCCGGAACCTTTGGATACTATCTAAACCCGAATTCCAAATTCCTTCAAAGTCTCTTTGAAGGGTTGAAACGTAATGAGGAACGCTACGGTTACCCCTCATGTCCATGCAGACTTGCATCTGGAAAATTCGAGATTGATAGGGACATAATCTGCCCTTGTGACTACCGAGATCCCGATGTCGCCGAATTCGGCGCTTGCTATTGTGCACTCTACGTTAGAAAAGACCTTCATGAAGGTAAGACCGAGATAAAGCCAGTTCCTGAACGGAGACCTTTAGAAAAACAGTCAAAAGCCTATGGCGCGGCGACCACAGGTCCAGTAGCAAAGCCAGTGGCAACTGCAAAAGAAGAAATGAAACCTCTGGTTACCCCCAAGTTGTGGTACTGCAAACAATGTGGCTATGTGGCTTTTAGAGACGAACCACCGTACACGTGTCCTATATGCAAAGCAAAAAAGGAAATGTTCGCAGAAATAAAAACGCAAATAGAGTTCGTCTGATTCCTGATTTATTTTGAAATTTCTATTTCGATTTTTTTCCAGTCTTCTTTTATCCCTTTCAACGAAGTCACTGCACCAATTACTGATCCACTCATGATTTTCTCTACGAACTCGTTAAGCGGTATTTCCTCACCATCAACCCTAAGCTTCATACTCATGAATCTCACCTCACAATATGTTTGCATCGTTAACAGTAAAAGTTTTTGTAGTAAAAAAAGAACCATTGTACATGGTGTTAACCGTGAAGAAACCCGAAGTTTATCTGGAACCCAAGGCTCGAGCACGAAAAATTATGGAACTGCTCGAAAAAGAACATTCGAACGCGGAAATCGCGTTACATTACAATAATCCCTTAGAACTGTTGGTAGCCACAATTCTTTCCGCCCAAGCCACTGACGAACAAATAAATGCTATTACACCGAAGCTATTCCAAAAATACAAAACCGCTGAAGATTACGCCAATGTAGACTTGGCTGAACTGGAGCAAGACATTAGATCGTCGGGGTTTTATCATAACAAAGCTAGAAATCTGAAAAACACAGCCAAAATGCTGGTTGAGAAGTACAACTCGCAAGTTCCAAAGACTATGGAAGCGTTGGTAGAGCTTCCAGGAGTTGCGCGGAAAACAGGCAACATCGTTTTGTTCAACGCTTACGGTATCATTGCAGGGATAGCTGTGGATACTCACGTGCGCAGGCTCTCTCAAAGGCTTGGACTAACCGAAAACACAAACCAAGACAAGATAGAAAAAGACTTGATGAACATCGTTCCGAAGGA
>SMYP01000125.1 GCA_007050895.1 Candidatus Bathyarchaeota archaeon
GTTCTAACTCTTGAAGGTTAAGTCCTTTGAGTTCGTCTCCGAAAACTTCACATTTTCTCTTGTAACCTGCTTCATCTAGGCTTCGAACAACTATCTCCGCTATTTGTTTGTTTGAAATCTCAATGTGCACGTGAAAGGAGGTTTCGGTTTTTCCCTTTTTAGTAATCGTCCTCCACTCAGTTCTAACAATTTTTATTCCGCTTTTCTTGATAAAGTTGAGAATTTCATCTGGCGCATCATGATATACAGTTATGTCTATGTCACTTCCTTGGCGGATGGTTCCACGCCAAACGCTTCCAATTAGAATGGGATTGTACTCATTGAGGGTTCGCATTATCTTCAAGGCTTCCTTCCGCATTTGGGCTAGTCGTTCTTTTCGTGCTGGTCCTTCATGTACCTCAGCAATTTTATCTAGTTCCAAGGCGACTTCAAGGTTTGAAGGGAGAAAGTGTGTACCTAAAGTCTTTGCTGCTTTCAACTTAGCTTGTCTGTACTCTTTTTCGGCTCCAAAATATAGTAGAGTAGCCGCTTCCTTTGCGATTTTACATCTTAAATCAGAATGTGTGTTCAATGCTTCACCATTCGAAGCCTTAATCAGGTTTTGAGCGCCTTTTCGTACAATTCCACGGTTTTTTCAGCAATTTTGCTCCACGTAAACTCGCTTAGGACACGTTTTCTACCGTTCTTTCCAAGCCATTCCCGTTTTCCCGAGTTTTGCAGCGCATTCATTATGCCCCAAGCAATGTCTGAAGGATTGTTTGGGTCTATATGATAACCACATTGATCTTCGCCGCGGCAGATTACTATTTCGCGCATTCCGCTTACACCTGCAGCGCCCACCACCACTGGTTTTTCCATACTCATTGCTTCAAGCGCAACTATGCCGAAAGGTTCATAGTGACTTGGAAAAACTGCGATGTCACAGGCGGCGTAGTGCAAAATGCGTTCTTCTTCTGGAATGAAGTCAAAACGGAATTTAACGTAATCCTCTAACCTCATGGTTCTGGTAAGATTCATCAGATATTCTTGCAGTTCACCTACGCCTACTATTACCAACTTTGCCTTGGGTATCTGGGTCAAAACATGCGTCATCGACATGATTAATTTGTCAACGCCTTTGACACCCACCAGCCTTCCCAAAAAGAGAATCATAAATTCGTCATCTTTGATGCCGTAGAACTCGCGGATTTTTTGCACTTGTTCCGCAGAGACGCTTTTTGGGTCATATTTGTTGGGGTCAACTCCGTTATAGCTGACGTGGATTTTGTCCCGTGGGAAACCAAGCTGAATTAACTCATCCTTCATGGCATAAGACACAGTAATAATCATGTCAGCCATGTTAGCTCCGCGCAGTTCAATGTTGCTAACTACGCTTGACCCGCCTCCCAAGGTTCTACCCTTCTCGGTTGAGTGAACATGAAATGCCAGAGGCAACCCGCTTTCTTTCTTTACAGTGATTCCGCCCATTATTGAAAGCCAGTCATGAGCAACCACAACATCGTATTTTATGCCTTCTTTTCTAATGAGCTCATTAATGAGCTTAGACGCAGTCAGATAATTATACACAAGAAGGTTGCCAAACAAATGCAGACCCCTGCCCCACTTTTTGATATCATCCGCTATCACATCGGGCAGCGAGTCGGAAACATCAATATGCAATGGACGATGAATTTCTATGCCGCGCCAAATCTCTCTCCTCGGCAGAGTACCGCCATCATCATTCATCGTGAAGACAGTTACATCGTTATCCATAAGGACGAATTTGCGTGTTATTTCCGCAGCGTAGGTTCCTAGACCACCGACAATTTTAGGTGGATACTCATAAACAAGCACGGCAATCTTCATTCTCAGCGCTCACCATTTTCCAGTGTAGCATTGGAAACCTGCGTACTAAAGCTTTACTTATTTCAGTTCAATAAAAACGTTGAGAAACGTTGATTAGCTTGCATGCATATATAGCCAGCAGGTGCATTGTGCCATGAGTTTATCACCTGCTAAATCTGAAATTCTGGCGGCCATGTTGCTGCTTGACAAACCTGAAAGAGCAATACAGATAGCGAAGGAAGCTGGAAAGGAATTTCCTTCCGTTATGATGCACGTCATCGGCCTAACTCGCATGGGTTACACTGTTTCGCCTGAAAAGGGACTTTATACCCTGACCAAAAAAGGCAAAGAAGCTCTCGGGATACCAGAAATCAACAGTGAAAAAGCCAAAACATTACTGGCAGATATGCCACAGGATCAAACATTCCACTTTTATGCAGGCTTGGGAAAACCGTTGAGCGTCCAAGCATGTGGTTTGCAAGATTTCTATGACAAGGTTCTCAAGATTAGCCTGGACTCCATAATTTTTCACACAAGCCGCGGCGATTTTGAATCTTGGTTTGCAGTAATAGGCGATGTAGAACTTGCGAAAAAAGTAGCGTTGTTAAAAGAAAAGAAAATGGGTGGGGAGGAACTGCGTAGCAGACTGACAGAGATCGTTAAGAATCGATGCATAGAATTATCTAAAGCAGCTGGACACGCGGTTTCGCTTGAGTGATTCAGTTATTGATTTATGGTTTTGAAGCGTTCTCCGAGCTTTTCCAGAACCTTTTGTATCGTAGTGTACTCCATGTCTTCAGCACTTAAACGCGCTGGCTCAAATTCACCCATGTTCCGCAGCATGCAGGCGTTTTGCATGGCTTCACGTCTCGCCGGAGCGAAAGCTGGGTCATCGAACAAATCCGCAATAATTGGGTTTCCCTCGTCATCGCTCGAAATTTGGCCATTTGCCACCTGGAAGCCTATGGCAACAATTCTTGGTGGTCCATCGAAGACCGTGCATTTTGAAGATTTCAATCCAACTGGCATGATCGGACCCCAATGGCTTCCACGCATCCATCCTTGCACAAAATAACTGTGCATGAAAGGCGCCAACACTTCGCCCACTGCAGGCAGTCCATGCTGGGCTCGTGCGATCATAACAGGGTCATCTTTTCCTACATATTTTCCTGCTATCAACGAGAGCTTGCTTACACTACTTGCAGCACAAATCAGGTCGTCGCTTGCTCTCCAAACGCGCGATATAGTGTAACGTCC
>SMYP01000069.1 GCA_007050895.1 Candidatus Bathyarchaeota archaeon
TTTCACGGTTGATCCTTTGCCTTTCCGTAGTATGAGTGGTTTTCCGTATCCTGACACAGAGAGCTATCCATCAGATGGTGCGCATCTGCAATATCTCCGAGAATATAATACTAGAGTAGTGGAGGCTTCAAGCCCAATGGCGACGATGGGGTTGTCCCTGACAACATTAGTTGCTGTAGTTGCAATGCTGATGGTTACTGTTAATTTGGGCGTTCTTGTCTACTTCAAGAGACGAAACTGATAGCCTTCACCGCTCCACATCGCAAAGACTTATGTCTATTCCTATTTGAAACGGTCACTGAGACAAACTGTTATTTGTGTAAACTTTAAATGCTACAGGTTCTATTTTCATCTCTAAAAACCTTGAGATTTCAAACATGCTATTGATGCTTGAGCTTTCAAAGGATTATCTTTGCATGACCGCCCGCGTTTTCTTACACTGTTTGATGCTCGTCAACTTGATATTCTCCCAAGAATTTGGCATAGTGAAGCAACAATGATGGAAATTGTAGGCGAAATACTGAAGTTAACGGTTCTCGCGGGGCTGACGTTGGCAGGAGTGCTTGTTATCCTCATATGGAAAAAAGGTCTGGCGACAAAAGTAACCTACCTCCGCTTTCTTGTTCAGGTAGTTTCTATGGTTGCGGTGTTCTACTTATTTACTTTCCCTGTATGGCAGCTTATTATATTAATTGTTATTCTTATCTTGCCTCTTTTTCTGGGGCGCGTCTTTTGTGGTTGGCTTTGCCCGTTCGCATTAATAATGGACGCGATTACTCTAATCAGAAAAGCCGTTAAAGTGCGATACCGGCTTCTACCCGAAAGATTTAACAAGTTTCTACATTACCTCAGATACGTGTTGCTTCTTGTTTTCTTGATTATACCTGTTGTATTGTATCTGCTTGATCCTCCGTCATCGTTTGACACATCTTTTCTTCTTGCTATGCTTTTATCGGGTCCTTTTGAGCCCTTGAGAATTCTCGTCGGCCCTCTCATACCTTTAATTGTTCCGTGGGAGGGACCCCTTGCGATTAGCGGTGTCTACTTTAGTTATCCCTACGTTCAAGAAGTAATACTCTACTCTAAAGTGGTTTTCAGTGAGCTAATAGTCAATATTATCGGGTGGATCTTCGTGGGGTTAACGTTTGTCGGGTCATTTTTTGTGAGGCGTGTTTGGTGCCGGTTTTGTCCTACCGGGGCATCAATAGCTGTCGTGAATAGGTTTAAAGGTTTTAAATGGGCTCCTCTGCTTCATATTAATAAGGACGAGGAGAAGTGCACTAAATGTGGAATTTGCAAACGGGTTTGTCCAGTACAGGTTACCGAAGTGTACGAGCAGAAGGGTGGAAAAATAACAACTTCAATGTGCACGCTTTGTACGAGGTGCGTTGAAATGTGTCCTTACGAAGACTGTTTGAAAGTGAAGATAGGTGGAAAAACAGTTTTCAAGTCTCGAAACTGGTTGGAACCATCAACAATTGAGTGAAGAAAAAATGGAAAACAAAAGTGAAAAAAAATACATGCCTAATCTCTCTGAGAGCGAAGTTGAGGAGCTAAGAAACGACATCAGCGCTACTTCTAAGAGAGTAGTTTCCGAAAACATCGCGAAAATGAAGAAGACAGACTCGAATCGTCCTGAGGCTATGAATTACTTTGATGAGATCGCAGATTTTGTCACTCGGGAAAAAGAAATTCGCACTGCGAAAGAGCAAGGCAAGAAAGTCATTGGTTACATGTGCCTGCATGCGCCCATAGAATTAATTTTGGCCGCAGATGCTATTCCGGTTCGTGTGAACTCGGGTTGGTACGACGCTTCAAAGCTTGGAGACAGAATCGTGCCGGTTGAAGTTTGCCCCATGGTGCGGTCAACTATAGGCGCGAAAATGATTGCTTTGTCTCCTTATCTCGAGTTGAGTGACGCTTTGATAAGCGTGTTAACATGTGACGGAATGACAAAGCTCGGGGAAATCTTGAGCGATTACAAGCCTGTTTGGGCGATGACTGTTCCACGGGTTAAGGATTCCACGCAGTCAATACGTTTATGGAACGAGGAAATTAAAGCTGTGAAAGCGCAAATTGAAGCGTTGACTGGCAACAAGATTAAAGGAAAGCAGTTGAAGTCCGCCATAGAGCGTACTCAGAAGGCGACAAAGGCTTTCCGCAGGTTACAGGAACTAAGGAAGGGGCCTCCAGTAATTATGGGCCGAGATGCTATGCTGGTTAACCAAACATATATGTGGGATGATATTGACCGGTGGACGGAGAAAACCGAAGCCCTATGTGACGAGCTTGAAAAACGAGTAAGCCAGAAAAAGTGGGCTTGCCCGCCGGATACACCGCGGGTTATGGTGACTGGTACGCCTATGATATGGCCTGACAACTGGAAGGTTCCCACGCTGGTTGAGGAGGCTAACCCTCAAGGCATACTCGTAGCTGACGAACTTTGTTCAAGCGAACGAATCTTGTATGACCCGGTGGGTGTGGATGAGTGGTCGATGAACGACATGCTCAATGCTATAGGCGAAAGGTACCTGATGGCGTCCACATGTCCCTGCTTCACTTCTGAAGATGGTAACGAAGACCGCATCAACTGGTTGTTAACCAAAATTAACGACTGGAATATCCAAGGCGTAATTTATTATGTTGTTCGTGGTTGTATGCTCTACGCTATGGAGTATACGCGGGTCAAAAAGGTCTTGGATGGCAAAAACATTCCTGTTTACTACTTGGACACTGAGTATACGCGGGAAGATGTAGGTCAAATGAAAACTAGGGTTGAAGCGTTCTTAGAAATGCTTTCGGCTAGAATTGACATATAGAGGCATGATCAATGATAACAGTTGGACTGGACTTGGGCACTCAGAGCGTAAAGGCGGTCATAGTTAAGGATGGCGAGGTGGTAGCTCGGAGCAAGACATTTTCTGGGTTTGACCCTGCAAAATCTGCTGAACAGACTGTTAGCGAAGCTTTAGAACAAGCTGGTCTTTCAATGTCTGATGTTGCCCATGTTACGGCTACTGGCTCAGGCATGGAACTGGCTGCTAACTCTAATAGCACGGTAAGCATGATGGGTGCTGACGCGAAAGCAGGAGTTCACCTTTTTCCAAACGCCCGAACGATCATTGACGTGGGTGCGGAGGAAGCGAGGGCAGTTAAGTGTGACGATAACGGGATTATGATGGACTTTGTTGTTAACGAGCGGTGTGCTGCTGGTGCTGGTGCGTTCATTGAAGCCATGGCACGGGCTTTAGAGGTCAAATTGGAGGATATGGGCCCGCTTTCTCTCAAGGCTGAACGCGCGAGCTCAATAAACGCAAGTTGCGTAATATTTGGCGAATCCGATGTTGTATCTTTGATTCACAGGCAAGAATCAAAGCCTGAGATTGCCCGCGCAATATTTGAAGCGATGGCTGATCGCGTGTCTTCAATGGTGCATAGGCTAGGCGTGAACCCCGAAGTGCTGTTGGTGGGTGGCGTCGCTAAAGACATAGGCTTCGTTACATCTCTAAAGAGGAAACTAGGCGTTGATATTTTAATACCTGAATACCCAGAATATGTTGGTGCTCTAGGCGCAGCTCTGGTCGCTTTCAGCCGTGTCAAAAAGGTGTAAGAAAGAATGGGCGAATTTCCAAAGAAAGAAGATGTTGAGTACTGGCGTTGGCAAGAGTACCACAGAGTCTTTTCTGAGAAGAAGTGGAAAAATAAAGACTTAATCACTGCAGGCGTTGACGTTGGCTCCGTTGGCTCCAAAGCCGCAATAATGATTGACGGTGAAGTTTACTCGTGGGGCGTAATGCGAACAGGCTCCAATAGTCCTGATAGCGCCAAGAAAGCTCTAAACTGGGCTATGGAGGGTACTGGGCTCAGGCTTGATGACTTCAAGTATGTTGTTGGCACAGGCTATGGGCGAGTGAACGTTCCCATGGCTAACAAGGCAATCACGGAAATCGCTTGCCACGCAAAGGGCGCGAACTACATTTGGGGTCCCAGTGTCAGGACAGTATTGGACGTTGGCGGTCAAGATATAAAAGCCATCCATTGCGATGAAACTGGCAGAGTTACCTCGTTCCTAATGAATGACAAGTGCGCAGCTGGAACTGGTAGAGGCATGGAAGTCTTCGCTGACCTACTTCAGATTCCAATTGAGAAAATCGGTGAAGTCTCATTGAAAGTTGAAGAGGAGCCTCCACCGGTTAGTTGCACCTGCGTAGCTTTCGCAAAAACTGAAGCCATGGGACTTTTGCGTAAGGGCTGGTCTAAAGAAAAGGTGTTAGCCGCTTATACACACGCGATGGCCATTCGAATGGGTAACCTCATCAAGAGGGTAGGACTCGAAAAAGATTTTGTCATCACTGGTGGGCAATCAAAAAACATAGGCATCGTCTCAAGAATAGAAAAGCAGCTTGGCATTAAATGCCTACCAATGCCTGACTGGCGCGAAAACGGATTAGACCCCATGATAGCTGGGGCAATAGGCGCGGCGCTTTTCGCCAAGGCATTATATGAGAAAGATCAAAAAGCTAACTAATAGCTGAGAGGTGACTTGTTATTATCACGCATTATGGCTACACAGACGGTTCAGGCGAATATTATGTTGTCATAGACACTGCTAAATGCAATGGTTGCGGTAAATGCGTGAAGGTTTGTCCGCAATCCGCCCTCGAATTGGTGTCCATGTTTATTGATTTGGATGACAAGACAGTGGCGGCGGTAACGGAGCAGCAACGCAAAAACATCAAATATGCCTGTTCACCATGCAAACCTGAAAGCGAAAAAACACCCTGCACATTAGCTTGCAATGAAAAAGCTATCTGGTGCGTTTGGAAATCTCAGTGAAAATCAGGCTATCTTTGCTTATTGTTTGTGTTTTTGTGTTGTACAAAAGGCAAGAAAATAGGTTTAAATGCGAAAATAAATTAGGAGATTATTTATGTGGCTGAAATCTCCATTTGTAGCCCTTATTCTTAATACGTATAGTTGTGTATTCATAGGGATATGTTTTGAGGATTCGCTACGTTTATTTATAGTTGGCTATATTGGATAAACGAAAGCTAAAGGGATGCAAACGATGTCGAAGAAACCGCAGTCAAAAGATGAGGCGTTAGAGGCATTGGACTTCATAGTTAACGTTCTTAAGGAGCACGAGAAGGACTTAGATCGTTTAATAAGCGAGTTAGGCACAGTTACCGACGCACTGGGCGAAACTGGCGAGTTAACCTGCAAAGTCGAAAAAGTGGAGGAAAGAATAAACGGCTTACAAAATGAAATAACTGGATTGGTAAAATACCTGTCCAGTTCGCCGAGAGAAGCCCCGCTTGCAGCTCCTGAACCAACAACTGTGCAGAAAACTGAGGTTACTCCAGCCTCTGTAATGCATGGTCCACCAGTAATTCTGCGGTGCAAGCAGTGGGAAGACTTTCAAACTTTAGCTTCTCAGGCTCAAACATTGTCCTTCATGTACAAAGATGCTGAGAAAACTTTCCAGGCTGATGCGCTTAAGGGAAATCAGATCATAACGTACAGCGGTGAACTTCCAAAATTGACGGCTCTCTTGAAGATGTGGCTGTCCAAACAGCTTGAAGTTCCTGAGCAAAAGATTTTGGAAGGCGTTCTAGCCATAGGTTAAGCATTTCGTTTTATTTAGCGCTGATTCACAACCCTTATAAGTTTATTATATCGTAAGTCTTATGATGTGTTAGGAGGGCATTTGAGGTTGAAGGCAGTAACCAGCAAGCCAACAGAATTTTTCCGTTCTCGAAGCCTTCTCCTTTCTCCTCGATGACGGATTGGCTGTTGGACCGCCAACAAACAATGACAACCACCCTCCAACACAAAAAATTACATCACCAAAAAGCTGAAAAAACATGACACAGGAACAAACACTACACCACCAAGTCAATGAACATATGACTAAATTCGAAGAAACAATGCAAGAACTACACCTACTCAAACGCGTCTCAAGAGATCTCCGAAACTACAGAAAAATGATCAAACTCAAAAAATACGACTGAACTCTTACGTGCTCATAAACTGCGCCTTCCTTTTCAATCCACTAAACTTGAACCGATGCTTGCCATGTTTTCAGATTCCCGGTGCATCTTTCTCTTTTGCTGGATATGTTTAACGTTTATATTTTCTTGTAAACGAATAACAAGCTGAGGAAGTGCAAATGGATCTTGCCATTGAAACCAATGGCTTAACCAAAAAGTACGGTTCATTAATCGCGGTGAACAAACTGGACTTGAAGGTTAAGCGGAACACGGTTCATGGTTTCTTAGGTCCAAATGGCGCTGGAAAAACCACCACCATAAAAATTCTCGTGGGGCTCTTGAAACCCAACGAAGGCACAGTTAAGGTTCTCGGGCAAGAACTGCACGGAAGTAAAAGCAACATTTTGGCGCAATGGTTCTATGAACACGCAGACTCACGATTAAGCATAGGTTACATGCCTGAACTCCCAAAGTTTCCAAAGCACTTGAAAGGTGCAGAATTATTAGATATTTATGGGCAAATGCACGGCATGAGCCAGCAGCAGCGGAAAGAGCAGATATTGAGACTTGTCGAGTTAGTTGGGCTCCAAGGTAGAGAAAACGATCTCATAGGCAAATATAGTAAAGGCATGCAGCAGCGCATAGGCATCGCACAGACTCTTCTTAACAATCCTGAACTCGTTATTTTAGACGAGCCAAGCCTAGGTTTAGACCCTGTTGGCATGGTGGAAGTACGAGAAATCGTTAAGGAAATAGCAAAAGAAGGCAGAACCGTTCTAGTCTCCTCACACCTGCTTTTTGAAATTGAACAAATCTGCACTAATGTAACAATAATAAACCACGGCACGGCGTTGGTTTCAGACACGCTCCAAAAAGTTTCAGGGCTCCTTTCAGGGCCCTCTATGCTCCATGTGGAAGTCGTCAAAATATCCGATACCATCATTAACGCTGTAAAGAAATTGCCTTCAGTTTCAAGCGTAGTACAGACAGGAAACACTTTACGAATTCAAATGAAGACACATGAAGACACACGCGTTGAGGTGTCCAAAGAAATAACGCGCTCAGGTGGAATCATAATAGGCATGAACCAGAAGGCATCAAATCTCGAAGACGTCTTCATACAACTCATTCACAAAGACCAAGGAGGAAAACCACAATGACTACCACAAACACTGGACAATTACGTCCTAGTTGGTTTACTCGCTTCTGGGCAGTTGTAAGATATGAAATGCTTTGGAACATACGCAAGAAAAAATTCTTGGGCTTGATCATAGTCGCATTTATCTTCGCCACGTTAATCTGGGCTTTACCCGTATTCTCCAGCGCGGCAACTGGACAACCTATCGAAGCAAACCCCAACTTCGCCGTCACTTTCTCCATCCCCAGCATAGGCTCTTTCCTATTTGCACTTATCGTCTCAATGAACAGCATCTCAAGTGAATTCGAAAGCGGCACAATTGTCCCATTCCTCACAAAACCTGTATCGAGAACCATGGTGTTTCTAGGCAAACTGCTGGCTACTTTCATCATAATTCTCGTGGCATACACTATAATCTTCGCATACGGAGTTATCAGCGGAGCACTCGTTTACGGCCCCCAAAACAACCTCCACCTCTTACCTCTAGGATTAATAGGAAACATACTTAGCACTTTTATCTGGATAACTTTAATCCTAGCCGCAGGAGCGCTCTCAAAAAGCACCATAATATCAACTCTCGTAGCTTTCGGCTTATTCTTCGGCCTATTATTCGCCGTTCCGATAATATCCATCTTCGCTGGCCCCTCCCCAGCCCTAAATTACTTCCCTGGAAGCGGAGCATCTGGAACCATGATAACCACGCAAGGAGCAATAACCATAGGCGCTGGGACAGACAGCATCGGCATCAACCTGATTAACTACGTGCTTTACCCTTCAGCCAATGTTGATTTCAATATGACACGCATTGAGCTTCAAGGTAGCCAACCACTCATAACTCAAGTATATGCCTACTCAGAAGCATTATCCGTGATAACATCAAGGTCTGTCGCAACAGCATTAGTATATACAATAGTTTTCTTGCTTACCGCTTGGATAGCATTTAAATCGGCACAAATACTCGAATAACCCAATAGCTTCAGAGTCTCATAATTCTTTTCCAGTTTTCTCACTCGTGCCGAAAGACTGAAGTGTTTTGAAGCCTCTATTAGTTGTGGAGGTGTAGAGTTTATGGTTGTTAAGATAATCCAGTTAATCGGCAGTTCAAAAGAAGGCTGGCAAGAGGCAACCCAGGACGCTATTGACGAGGCAGCTCGAACTATCAAAAACATCCGCAGTGTTCACGTGAAACGTTGCACCGCAAAAGTGCAAGACAACAAGATTGTGGAATACCGTGCCGTAGTCAACATTGCATTCGTGGTGTCCAGGTAAAAAACAGCGTGCAATTAGCATAGTGTAGCTTCTTTGCTCTATTTCTCATGCACTTTTTCCACGGTCTCTGCTTCAGGATAATGGCTACTATCGCAGAACGGCTTATTCTTAGATTTTCCGCAGCGGCACAGAGTAACCCTATTGCGAACCTGATAAATTTTGCCGTCGGCGGATTCTACTGGAATCCCCCCACGCACCCAAATCGGGCCGCTCACGCCCATAGCCGGGTCTTCAATCAAACCAATTGACTTGGCAAATATAGGCTCAATTCTCTTTCTACTTTGTTTATCTAGAATTACGAGACGACCTGAGGGGCAGTCGCAAGTTTCTTCAATGGCTATCTGCTTTTTTTCTCGAACATCTGACGCTGGGACAAGTTTCCAGATTCCGCCAGCCCTGTGGCAGAATCGTGCTGAAGCACATAGTTCTTCGGTGTCCTCCAGTTTCAAAGTTGGTCCATCAATCTCTTTGGGCTGATTAAGATAAGCTTCTGCAACTGCGGTTTCGCCACCGTCAAAATTGACTTTGAAGTGGGTTCCATCGCAGAACGGCTTGTTCTTGGATTGTCCGCAACGGCAAAGCACGAATCTTTCTTGTGGCACATATTTGATGCTTGGTTGCCATTCCGTGGCAGTTCCCTCCGAGTCTGCGATGATTATCTGTTTTTGCAGGGGAACCCAGCCTAAAACGAGGTAGGGGCCGTTTCTGGTTACCTTGATTCTAGCCGCGTTTTTCATCGGCCTTTTTTCGTTTTCTTTTTGCGGTTTCATATTTACTTGTCTCTTTGATAATCAAAATAGACTAGTTTGTAAAGGACGTTATATAGTGGCTTTTTTGTTGGTTAATTGGTTTGCCAGGGCTTCAAGGAATATTTCGATGCGATCTCGTGTTCGCCCAAAATCCGCAACGGAGGTGATTGTGGTGACTGGTGTTTCTGCTGTAACTTTGCATCTTGCCTTTTTCTTGTCTACTGCCGCCGCCTCAATTATGAGTATTGAGGGATATGACATGAAGCCTCCTTTAGTTTTAGCTTTGATATGATGTTTGGTGTCGTCAGTTTCTTCTATAACCCATTCTAGGATGACGAGCGCCTTTGGAACAGCTGCCCATACTTTCTCTAAAGGGTAGTCGATTTCCACAGTTTCATTTTCTTTCCGTAAATAAGCCATACTATGTACTCCACTTGTTAACGTACCTTAAGCTTAAACAATGTATTCTTTATTTTGAAGCAATATGAAGCTTTGTTTTCTAAAATATGTTAAGGAGGGATGAAAGGTGAAAGCAAGCCCCGTTAAGCTTTACCTTTCTTTACTGATTTATGTGAAAAGAGATTGGCAAATAAAAGCAGTATTTCGGTATCGTAATATATAAGATGCCATTTTAAGTTAAATGATCTTGTTTTTTCCTTAAACAGGCAATATATAGTTGAAACCATTAAAACCACCAAAACTGTTGCTTCGAATCCTGTACATATCAGTCAGAAGTGGAATATACTCTGTTATGGCTTTCTCGTTTCCAGTTTTCCCGATTGATTGATGCCATCTTTTTGTTTTATGTTGAATGCCTCTACCAGTGATAATGATCGCTAGTTTCAAAACCTAAGTCGTTAGTGCTTGAATCTTAGTAATTATCAGTTAACACATTATGAAAGTCAAATAAGAAAACGCTACCAATAATATAATCTGCCAGCCACTTGTTCAAGAGCCAATTGTTGAAGGCCCATACTCTCATAAAAGAAAATGTTATCCTGAATACAAAACTTCTAAGAAGCAACGAAAAGCAAAGGTTATAAGAAATCTCTCCTAACGAAAGAGCGAGGAAAAAACGTGAGTATCAATTTTACAGCGTTGTTTTTCGCAGCTTCCGGATTGATCGGTTACTTTCTAATATTGAAGTATTTTCCAACTTTGACCTTTGAACGCCTTTTGTTTCTGGTCAGCTTTGAGCTTCCAGCCGTATTTCTCTATTACTGGGATAGACGCCAAAAACGGAAAAAGGCATTGCAAGAAGCAAATAGGTAGTTCAGAAATAGGAATAAGGCAAGTGTTTTGCAGAGTGTTTTTTGCCAAGCAAGGTTGGCCTTACAAAATGTATGATCGCATAGGTTCAATGCGTCGTTTTCCGAAGAAAGAGACGGTTTTTTCGCTTAAGTTAAGTTATAAATGCGGATTTTTCGAGGATAAGACGACGGAAAAGAATTATTAGCATGGAGTACCCTACTGTTTTTGAGTGGAAGTGGCGTTTATATGGGCGATCTCGATGATTGTCCAAAGTGTGGAAAGCACGAAAAAAAAGAAGTGCTGAGCATTTTCAAAGAAATGTGGCGGAAGCTAGATTCGCCTTTGCACAGAATATATTCTTCATGGGAAGAGTTGGAGCAGCACGTGGAGCTAGAAACAGGTAAAGAAACAAAATTCAAGGTTTACCCTTGTCCCATTTGCGGCGTGAAGCAGGAAGTCAAAAAGCCGCTTGAAGGTTTCTTTCCGTTTCAAAACTGTGACTCATGCAAAAACACCTTTTACGTCAATAAGGATTTGACGGTGAGAAAGTTAACAGAAGAGGAAAAAAGAGAAATACCCAACTCATGGATTCAAATCGTAGAAGACCTTAATAAGAAAAGATGCGCCGTAGTTTTCAAACTGGAATAGCTTCTTCTTCGCTTTGCTCCATTTTCGAGGCTTGTCTTTGAGGTTTAATTAAGAAGTTATGACATTATTATTGCAAAAATGTCTCTATCAACTTGAGGTTGTTTTGTGATGCGTATTGACCGGTTATTCGAAAAGGCTGAGCGACTGGTGGCGAGCGGAAGAGTTGAGTCTTTAGGCGGAGGCGTTTACAACGTTGTCGGAGACCATGGCACATACACGGTTGTTCAGGACTACACTGGAAAGCTAAATTGTAGCTGTCCTGGCTTTCTACAGAAGTCAAAATGCTCACACGTGACAGCCGTGATGCTCCTAACAAAGATGAAGCGAAGACGCTTCTCTCGGCAAACTAAATTTTAACAAGCTTCATAAGGTTTATTTTTTTCTTTTCAGAAAAAAATGAAAGGTTGGTGGTTTATTCTTTTTTGATTACTAGGCTTTTGCGGCTTTAATCCATGCGTATACTTCTTCGATTGTGGGTATTTCGGCTTCTGAGATTTTTTTCTCTTGAAATTGAATTCTTGCGATTCCGTTTATTTTCTTGCCTAGTTCGATGGGGTCTTGGCTAGCTAGTTCTTTCCTATTCATAACTTCGGCTTCTTCTAATAGGACAAGGTCTTTTTCCTTTAACCCTGGGATCATGGCGAGTTGGGCTCTTCCCTGTAGCTTTTCAACAGTTTTCTCAGACATATCTATTTTATCTGCGATGACGTTGGAGTCTGTCAAGACAAATTCGCCTACGTCTGCTATCCCAATTTCTCTCAGCTCGTTTCCGGTGTTCTCTCCTATTCCCCTTACATCTTCTACTTTGCATTGGCTTGTCAACAGTGGTTTTGGCGGAACAAACTCGTCTTCCACTCTTTCAATTTTAGTTTTGATTTCTGCGATTTCTTTTTCCTGATTAAGAATTGCTTTCTCGCTCTTTCTAGCTCTGCGTTCTTGGCTCTCCAAGGTGCCGGCAAGTCTTACAAGTTGTCCTGCTAGTTCATCTTTGACGACTGCCAAGTTTTCATTGAATATTTTCGCCAAATTCGTATTGGTCTTCTTTATTTCCTCACTTTGCCTGTTCATTTGCTTAGCCATTTCACCTTTTATAGCAGCTAAATCGCTATCTAACTTTTTAGCCAAGTTCGATTGATTCTGAGTCAAATTAGCTTGAACTTGTTTTAGGTCCTCTTCCTGCTTGGCAAATGCCTTTACAACTTCTTTTCTCATACTGTTTACGCTTTCATCCACTAAGAAAACCCTTGCCTGCAGACTTTCCAAAACCTTCTGTTGAAGCTTTTGACCGCTCTCTATCATGGTTACTTTTGCATTGATCTCGTTAAGTATCTCTTTGCTTGACAACTCAGTTACCAAACTGACGCAAGTAGCTCCAAGGAAAAGAAATGTTACAAAAACAGACAGAATTAGGTAAACATAAACTGGAATTGCGCCAATTAGGCTGCCAATTAAAGGAAGCTGATATGTGTCTTCAATTCCAAGGGTGACGGACAAAAATACTGCGTTAACAGCGTTCAATCCTGAAAGAAAAGAAAAGAACGCTAATATCCAAATTGCTTTTCCCTTCACAGTAACATACCTCAAATAGTGTGATACCAGAAATATGTAATTGCTAGTCATATTTATCATTTATCAGTCTTGTAGTGGACACATTTGGGATCGACATGTCAATTACTAATTCCAGGGCGCGCAACAGTTCGACAAACAATCATCTTACACAATAATAAGAGAACAGAAAAACATGTCAATCATTTACAGCAAAAACAGCGAGTTAAAATTTGTTATTGTAAAAAAAGAAAAATGGGGTCGTAATGCCTGTAATTTTATACATCATGGCTTGATTATGTTGTGCCCTCGAATAACGAGTCAGCAAGCGTAGGATTTATACTGAT
>SMYP01000077.1 GCA_007050895.1 Candidatus Bathyarchaeota archaeon
TGAGTTCGTCTCCGAAAACTTCACATTTTCTCTTGTAACCTGCTTCATCTGGGCTTCGAACAACTATCTCCGCTATTCGTTTGCTTGAAATCTCAATGTGCGCGTGAAAGGAAGTTTCGGTTTTTCCCTTTTTAGTAATCGTCCTCCACTCAGTTCTAATAATTTTTATTCCTTTTTTCTTGATCAAGTTGAGGATTTCATCGGGCACATCATGGTACACTGTTATGTCTATGTCACTTCCTCGGCGAATGGTTCCACGCCAAACGCTTCCAATAAGAATTGGATTGTACTCATTGAGGGTTCGCATTATCTTCAAGGCTTCTTTTCGCATTTGGATTAGTCGTTCTTTTCGTGCTAGTCCTTCATACACTTCAGCAATTTTATCGAGTTCCAAGGCGATTTCAAGATTTGTAGGGAGAAAGTGGTGGCCTATAGTCTTTGCTGCCTCCAATTTAGCCTGTTTGTACTCTTTTTCAGCTCCAAAATAAAGTAGCGTAGCTGCTTCCTTTGCGATTTTACATCTTAAATCAGAATTTTTATTCAATACTTCACCATTCGAAGCCTTAATCAGGCTTTGAGCGCCTTTTCGTACAATTCCACGGTTTTTTCAGCAATTTTGTTCCATGTGAACTCGCTTAGGACACGTTTTCTACCGTTCTTTCCAAGCCATTCCCGTTTTCCCGAGTTTTGCAGCGCATTCATTATGCCCCAAGCAATGTCTGAAGGATTGTTTGGGTCTATATGATAACCACATTGGTCTTCGCCGCGGCAGATTACTATTTCCCGCATTCCGCTTACGCCTGCAGCGCCAACCACCACTGGTTTTTCCATGCTCATTGCTTCAAGTGCAACTATGCCGAAAGGTTCATAGTGACTTGGAAAAACTGCTATGTCACAGGCGGCGTAGTGCAAAATGCGCTCTTCTTCGGGAATGAAGTCAAAACGGAATTTAACGTAATCCTCTAGCCTCATGGTTCTGGTAAGATTCATCAGATATTCTTGCAGTTCACCTACGCCTACTATTACCAACTTTGCCTTCGGTATCTGGGTCAAAATATGCGTCATTGACATGATTAATTTGTCAACGCCTTTGACGCCCACCAGCCTTCCCAAGAAGAGAATCATAAATTCGTCATCTTTGATGCCGTAGAATTCGCGGATTTTTTGCACTTGTTCCGCAGAGACGCTTTTGGGGTCATATTTGTTGGGGTCAACTCCGTTATAGCTGACGTGGATTTTATCCCGTGGGAAACCAAGCTGTATTAACTCATCCTTCATGGCATAAGACACAGTAATAATCATGTCAGCCATGTTAGCTCCGCGCAGTTCAATGTTGCTAACTACGCTTGACCCGCCTCCCAAGGTTCTACCCTTCTCGGTTGAGTGAACATGAAATGCCAGAGGCAACCCGCTTTCTTTCTTTACAGTGATTCCGCCCATTATTGAAAGCCAGTCATGAGCAACCACAACATCGTATTTTATGCCTTCTTTTCTAATGAGCTCATTAATGAGCTTAGACGCAGTCAGATAATTATACACAAGAAGGTTGCCAAACAAATGCAGACCCCTGCCCCACTTTTTGATATCATCCGCTATCACATCGGGCAGCGAGTCGGAAACATCAATATGCAATGGACGATGAATTTCTATGCCGCGCCAAATCTCTCTCCTCGGCAGAGTACCGCCATCATCATTCATCGTGAAGACAGTTACATCGTTATCCATAAGGACGAATTTGCGTGTTATTTCCGCAGCGTAGGTTCCTAGACCACCGACAATTTTAGGTGGATACTCATAAACAAGCACGGCAATCTTCATTCTCAGCGCTCACCATTTTCCAGTGTAGCATTGGAAACCTGCGTACTAAAGCTTTACTTATTTCAGTTCAATAAAAACGTTGAGAAACGTTGATTAGCTTGCATGCATATATAGCCAGCAGGTGCATTGTGCCATGAGTTTATCACCTGCTAAATCTGAAATTCTGGCGGCCATGTTGCTGCTTGACAAACCTGAAAGAGCAATACAGATAGCGAAGGAAGCTGGAAAGGAATTTCCTTCCGTTATGATGCACGTCATCGGCCTAACTCGCATGGGTTACACTGTTTCGCCTGAAAAGGGACTTTATACCCTGACCAAAAAAGGCAAAGAAGCTCTCGGGATACCAGAAATCAACAGTGAAAAAGCCAAAACATTACTGGCAGATATGCCACAGGATCAAACATTCCACTTTTATGCAGGCTTGGGAAAACCGTTGAGCCTTCAAGCATGTGGTTTGCAAGATTTCTATGACAAGGTTCTCAAGATTAACCTGGACTCCATAATTTTTCACGCAAGTCGCGGCGATTTTGAATCTTGGTTTGCAGCAATAGGCGATGTAGAACTTGCGAAAAAAGTAGCGTTGTTAAAAGAAAAGAAAATGGGTGGAGAGGAACTGCGTAGCAGACTGACAGAGATTGTTAAGAATCGATGCATAGAATTATCTAAAGCAACTGGGCACGCGGTTTCGCTTGAGTGATTCAGTTATTGATTTATGGATTTGAAGCGTTCTCCGAGCTTTTCCAGAACCTTTTGTATCGTCGTGTACTCCATGTCTTCAGCACTTAAACGCGCTGGCTCAAATTCACCCATGTTCCGCAGCATGCAGGCATTTTGCATGGCTTCACGTCTCGCCGGAGCGAAAGCTGGGTCATCGAACAAATCCGCAATAATTGGGGTTCCCTCGTCATCGCTCGAAATTTGGCCATTTGCCACCTGGAAGCCTATGGCAACAATTCTTGGTGGTCCATCGAAAACAGTGCATTTTGAAGATTTCAATCCAACTGGCATAATCGGACCCCAATGGCTTCCACGCATCCATCCTTGCACAAAATAACTGTGCATGAAAGGCGCTAAAACTTCGCCCACGGCAGGCAGTCCATGCTGAGCTCGTGCGATCATAACAGGGTCATCTTTTCCTACATACTTTCCTGCTATCAATGAGAGCTTGCTTACACTACTTGCAGCACAAATCAGGTCGTCGCTTGCTCTCCAAACGCGCGATATAGTGTAACGTCC
>SMYP01000180.1 GCA_007050895.1 Candidatus Bathyarchaeota archaeon
CTGTGTCTTCTGGTCCACTATCACCTTGTAGTCTGACTGGTGAACATAATAGTTCTTGAGCCCAGTGTGGAGCCCAGTCCAGCTGGCGTATGCCCTGACCAAGCCCTCGATGCTCAGCAGGTCCGGTCTGTTGGGGAAGACCTCTAGGGCGAACCCTTCCTCTGTCTCTCCCTCCCAGCTTGTGCCCATCATGGGCAGGCGGTCCATGAGCTCGGCGATATCTACGTGCCTTCCCAGTAGCTGTCTGAAGTCATCTATGTTTACATCTATAACTGGCATCTCTTTTTCACCTCGTCCACATCTTGGCTCGTCTTAGCAAGCCTATGTCGTTGCTGTATAGCTCCTTGATGGTGTCCACCTTGTAGCTCTGCATTACTAGTCTGTCGAAGCCGGGACCCCAAGCCAGCACGGGTACATCTACGCCTATGAGTGGCTTTACGACTTCTGGTCTGAACATACCTGCTCCGAAGAGCTCCATCCATGCGCCTCTTTCCTCGATCCAGACCTCTGCCTCCATACTCATCTCGGTGTATGGGAAGTAGCCGGGTCTGAACCTGAACTTCTCCAATCCAAGCCCCTCAAGGTACGCCTTGAGGTAGCCCTTCATGTTTCTGAATGTAACGCCCTCACCGATGACGATGCCGTCTGTCTGATAGAACTCCGCTAGGTGGTTCCAGTCGATGGTCTCGTTCCTGAAGACACGACCCACGCTGAAGAACTTGCCCGGCAGGTCCTCTGGCTTGAGCTTAGCGATCTGGTTCACGGATAGGCTCGTTGTGTGGGTTCTCAGCACTGTTCGTTTTGCGAACTCTGGGTCCCACTTGTACTGCCAACCTGTGCTGCCTGTGGTCCAGCCGTTCTCGTGGGTGAGTTTTACACGCTCCACCATCTCATGGTCTGGCAGGTGACCCTTGTATGGGGTCTTCATGTAGAAGGTGTCCGCTAGGTCTCGTGCTGGGTGGTCCTGTGGCTGGTAGAGTGCGTCGAAGTTCCAGAAGTTGAGCTCTAGGTACTCGCCTTTCATCTCCTTGAAGCCTAGCTCTACCCAGAAGCGCCTGATGTAGTCGATTACCTGACTGATGAAGTGGCGCTTACCCGGCTGAGTGCTGGGCACTGGTAGTGTAACGTCATATGTTTGGAACCTTGCCCCCTTCCAGCTGCCCGTCAATAGCATCTCGGGTGATAGCTGAGTGATAACACGAGTAGACTCCACTGATCCTAACTCCGGGAGAACCTCTTTACCGAACTCGGTGATGGCAACATACCGGGTGACCTTCTCGGATTCCACCACCAGTTTGCGCTTGATAAGCTGATCCAGCACCTCAAGCTCAGACTCGCTGAACTCGCCTGCGTTTACTTTACCGCCCTTGAGCTTCTCGATTACCCGCTCCTCCGGGGTCTCGCCGACTCCTTTCCCCTTCTCTGAGAGAGTTAAGACGCCCTTGTCTATGTCTGCCCATCCGTTACGCCTGATCCACGCCAATGCGATGTTTACTCCATCGAAGCTCTTCTGGAGCTCCCCCACCGCCTTGGGACCGCTCTTCAGCATGTTCAACAGGTTCTTCTCCGGCAGGCCATGTTCAGAGTAGACGTCTCCCTCGTCTGTGAGGGCAAAAAACTGTGAGACCTCTTCATTAAACACTACGACGCCCTTGGTGGCCGCCCAATCAGACGCCTTCTCAACGGCGTCCCTTCCCAGCCCAGTCTGTTGGGCTAGTTCTTCGGTTGTCGCAGTACCCCTATCACCCAAGGCGTGGAGTACTTTGCGCTCGTTTTCATGTAGCATCTCTGCTACTTCTGTTGGTTTCATAGGTCTCACTAACCTACACCATACACTCAGTAGGTGGTTTAAAAATTAACGCCAAAGAACCCGTAAAAGGCGAAAAAGAGGGTATAATTGTATTCATATTATAGTAAAATACAGTGTATCACCTATGAACGCCACGAGGATCGCCCCAAATACAACCATGTTTGACACTGTTTTCGAGGGCAGGACAGGGGTACTGGGAAGCTACCTGATACAGGGAGATAAGACAGCGCTGGTTGACCCCGGTCCACCAGTACAGGCAGTGCAGATTATCAACGAGCTACGGCGCCTCGACATGAAACTGGACTACATCGCCCTCACCCACATTCATCTGGACCACGCGGCTGGAACATGGAACATGCTCCAAGAATACCCAGAGGCGAAGGTGGTTGTTCACCCACGTGGCGCCGCACACATGATCGATCCAACGAACCTGCTGGAGGCAGCCTTGAAGCAGTTCAAGGGAGTGATACCCCCATACGGGGAGGTCCACGGAATTTCACCAGAAGCCATAATCGAGACAGAGGACAATATGATCCTCGACCTAGGAAGAGTCCAGTTAAGGATACTCTGGACGCCGGGGCACAGCACCCACAGCCAATCCTTCTACGAGAAAGAAAACGAAATCATCTTCTCGGGTGACGCGGCTGGGCAGACGAGAAACAAGATAGCTCTCCCCACAAGTCCACCGCCCTTTAACCCTGAGCAGAGCGTCGCGTCATTAGACAGGATGATTGCTCTGAGCCCAAGGATGGTCTGTGTAAGCCACTTCGGGTACAGAACGGGTGCTCTGGACTTCTTACAGCAGCTTAAAGACAGGATAACCCTCTGGGAGAAGCTCAGCTTCGATTGCGTTGACACTGGCGGAGACCTGCACAAGTACTATGACCTAGTCTACTCCAACGACAAAGAAGTAGAGCAACTCGTAGAATCCCACCCAGAGGCAAAGAGCGATATCTACGGCACCCTCGTGGGATTCCTAAGCTACGCTAAGTGGAAAAAACAATCATAAAAAAAGAGAGCCTAAGCTAGGCTTAGACCTGTTGGTGAGGTCTCCACGGTTACCCCGTTGAGGAGACCCGTCGTCAGCTTTGGAGGTGGATAGCTTATGCATCCCCCACTGATTCCCTGCAGTGTCTCGATGTCCCAGCGGGTTCCGCAGGCATCGCATTGCAGGTATTTGCCGTCTATTATGTGGAAGCTGAAGCTGCTGCATGGCTCGCATACCCTTAC
>SMYP01000162.1 GCA_007050895.1 Candidatus Bathyarchaeota archaeon
CACGTTTACCTTAAAAAGGTTGTTTACTCTCAATAAATGGCTACAACAAATCATCACTAATTAAAATCTCAGAAAAATCATATCTGCAAATGAAAATTAATTAGATAAAAACTCTACCGGAAACGCTTTCTCAAAGCTTTGCGCTCTATTTCGAGAACCAACTCGTAAAAGCGACCGCTGAGCCTATGTTCCTTTTCAAGGATCTCGGCAACATCAGAGAGCCAAACTCTACGCGCGCTCGAAGCAACAGCAGCCACCTTGCCATATTTCGACACAAGCTCTCCAGATTTAATCGCCTGCATCCGCAACTTCTTTTCGAACTGAGTCAACTTCTGGCCTTTCTTATCTATTAAAGGAAGCACTTTCTCCTCAGCAACCTTCAAAACACCAATAGAGTGAGATCCACATCTCGGACAATTTGGCTTGTCAGGTAGATCCTTAATGCGAATCATCTCCAGATAATCCCAACAGCTAGTGCACACAAAAGTATCAGTCTCATTCAAAAGCCTGGCTTTTGCCGACTCCACAAGGACAGCACGCATTCTATCAGGAGGAACTAGATCAGTTTTCATACTCACTCTTTCAATACCAACTCTAGCTACAGGAGTCAGAGCACCATCAGTCTCTGCTCTTTGCAACAGAATCACTTTATCACGAATATCTCCTAAAACTCTGACAAGCTCTTCAGCATCTAAATCTTTAGTTAAAACCTCCTTCAAGGCTTCATCATAAATAAGCGTACCCTCAAAACTCTTCACCAATTTCTGAAGACTCACACTACTAAAATCGGCCCATTTCTTTAGTGCACCAAAGCGACGAGCAACATGAATCACCCGCCGCTTAAAAATTCCAGTCTTAACGATAGCCCGCGTGAGTGCAGCTTTGGTCATTTCCTCAGGCATGCTAAGCAATTCCTCAAAAATTTCCAATATACGAACTACGTTAGCCTCGCCCAATGTTTGCACAAATATGCGGTAAGGGTCATGCTGAACCACTATGCTGTGCCCCAATTTCTCTGAGAGCACAGCCCCAAGCAATTGAGCCAAAGCCCTGTTCGCAAGAGTGCCAAAGTTAGCGTGAATCACAACGAAATCCTCCCAGTCCTCAAAAACTATTCGCTTATCAGTTGGAACTGCCAAGCCAGCGTTCACTTGTTCAATCGTCTCAGCCAACGCGCGCATAATAGTGTCTTTATCAGCTGGGTAGCGTTGGCTGAGCAAATCGCTGATTTCATCGGCTGAAAGTCCACCACGCATTTTCTCTTCAACGAAACCTCTCACCCAAGCTACCTCCTGCGCTATTTGTAAAGGTACAGGTATTTCTTCACCTATCCAGCTTGGTATTGCACCCGTGGGATCGTCAACTGATTTTACGTAAACTTTGTCTTCGGTGGTGTGTACTATCTGCCATGGACTTCCCCGAATTATGAATTTGGTTCCAGCTTTGCCGTACTCCGCCATAAATGCCTCGTCAAGCACCCCAATTGAAGAGTCACTTGAATTGTCCACAACTAGAAACTGTTTCTCTACGGGAATCATAGATAAATTATCAAAGTAATATTCGAAGAGAGCATTCGTTCTCGAAGGTTTCAAAACCACTTGATCCTCAAAGGAAACCCACGCAAGACGCGGAAAACGCTGATGCATATATCTAAGCGATTTCTCAACATCCTCGATTGTTATATCATGATATGGATAAGCGTTCTTAGCTACTTCCAAAATCTCACTGAATGCCAAGCGTCTATTCTTGAGCAACAACCCCGCAATTTGGTGAGTCAGCGCATCATAAGGTTTGGATGGAATTTCAACAGGCTCCAGCTCCTCTTTCAAAGCTCTCCGAGCAATCGCTAACGCCTCTAGAGTGTCATCAGAGTCCATGCCAATAATAACACCCTTCGCTACTCGACCTATTCTATGACCTGCTCTGCCAACCCGTTGAATAAGCCTTGCAACTTGCCTGGGACTCATGTATTGGATGACTAGATCAATGCGCCCTACATCAATGCCTAACTCAAGGCTACTGGTAGCAATTAGCCCTTTGAGAGCACCTCGTTTCAACCCTGTTTCCGCTGCTATTCGCGAGGGCTTAGCAAGAGAACCATGATGAATAGAAACCGGAAAGTCTATGTCCCACACTCTGAACCTGCTCGCCAGCACCTCTGATACCGAACGGGTATTTGTAAAAAGGAGCACAGATTTATGGTTGCTCATATACTCACGGATTAGTCTTAATCTGGCTGCCACTTCGGGATGGGTGTAAAGTTCTCCGGCAAGCATCACGTCTTCCTCGGTTGGCTTTGGGAAAATCACTTCCAATCGCATCATCTTGGCGACCGGTACGCAAATTATTTCCACATTTCGATTGTCTCCTACTAGAAATTGGGCTACCTTATCAGGCGTGCCAATCGTAGCGGACAACCCGATCATCTGGAAATCTCTATGGGTTAAGTTTCTAACCCGTTCCAACGCCAAAGACAACTGGCTTCCGCGTTTGCTGTCTGCCAGTTCATGCACCTCGTCAATAACTACGATCCGCAAGTTTTGCAGGTGTTGTCGCAATAGCCAACCAGATAACATTGCTTGTAACGTTTCAGGAGTGGTGATCAAAACATCTGGAGGGCTTCGTGACTGGCGAGTTCTCTCTTTTGAGTCGGTGTCGCCATGCCTGACCGCTAGTTTAATGTCTAAGTTGTTGCACCACCATTCAAGTCGCTCAAGCATGTCTCTGTTCAAAGCTCGCAATGGCGTTATATACAACACTTTTATCCCAGGCGTTTGCTGTCCTTGCAAGAGCATGCTGAGTATTGGAAGAAAAGCTGCTTCAGTTTTGCCTGTAGCTGTTGGTGAAATTAGAAGAACATTTTTACCTTCAAGTATTTTAGGGATTGTTTTCTCCTGAGGTTCAGTGGGTTGGGGAAATCCCTTCTGCTCAATGAGCTTTCGAACGGGCTTGACAAGCATCTCAAAAACGCTTTCTGAAGATTCTTGCAATCTCAGATAAACCTCGGTGTCGGGAAGAGTATGCGGAGAATCGGTGGTAAAAACGTTTTGGCATGTTTTCGAGAGTTTAGGTCTCAAATCTTGATTGAAGCGGAAAAAGAGTGCTATTCACCATGTTTTATCGGATTTTGATTTGTCGGATTTTGTTTTTCCATAGTTTTAACATAAAAGTGTTTAATCTTGATGTTTAAATAGAAAATTTCTATTCGAAAACAATGGAAAATTATATATCTATCAAAATAAGAAACCAAGGAATCGCAACATTATGGAGGAAAGTAAATGGCTAAATGTCCTAAATGTGGAGCCGATGTTCCAAAGATGAAGAAATCATGGAAAATGGCCGGCCGCCCAGACAAACAAGGAAAAAGGATGCAATTGGAAATCGGGCTATATGAATGCCCCAATGGTCACAGCTTCCGAGAAGTACTGAGTAAAAAGAAAATCTAAATCTGTTCCAACAGAGAATTAAGCAAGCAACAAACGCAACCAATTGACAAATAACTCTCAAACTCCTCATTTTTCCTTTTTTGCAAGCACTAAGTTTTATAACATAGATTACTTTATGGAAAAGGATATTACACCACCAAGAGGCACAACATTGATTGCAAAGCTAAAGAAACTTTGGAAGAACGACTACATCCAAACCAGCGTTGCAATTGGCTTAATCGCGCTGGCGGTTTTCGGCTTTTGGTACGGATCCCAAGCACTACTCAACACGTCATACCCAGCGTTGGCAGTAGTAAGTGGCAGCATGTGCATACCCGAGAATGGTGCATGCGACGGATGGACACATCCTTTTGACCGCACTTTGCATATAGGCGACCTTATAATCGTGCAAGGTGTGGACCCAGAAGATTTAAACGCCGATTATCCAGATAGCGACATAATAGTTTTCCACAAACCTGCCGATCCAGACGAGCTCATCGTGCACAGGATAGTGATTGCAGAGGAAAGAGAAGGAACATTGTACTTCTACACCAAAGGTGACGGAAACGGTCACAACAAATGGCCGGCTTTACCTCAGAGAAGCGAATACGACCCGTGGAACAATGGCCAAGGAGTTCCTGAGAACTTGGTAGTAGGCAAGGTAGTTATGCGAATTCCGTGGTTAGGGCATATTGTGCTGTTCATGCGGAACTCTGTAGGTTTGCCTATAGTAATAGCCCTCATAATATTAATAGTGGTAGTTGAGTTTGTATTTCCGCTGTTTAGAAATAAAAAACCCTCTAAACATCCGATAGAAGCATAAAAGCAATTATAGATTTATTTTATAAAAATACAGTTCTTAGTAACTAGATCTCCTGCAACATTTACCCTTTTTCTTTTTGATTTCTGCAATGAATTAGTCTAGGTATTGAATATGAATTTACACGCTGGCTCTATGGACACCTTCAAGCTTATTTAAATCGTCTAGAACGATTTGGTCTACTTTTTGATGTACAAGATAAACAGCTATTGCGCATCTATCACCAATATGTCTTGACGGATTTTCTCTAATGTTTACACCATGATCAGCGAGTATCATGGAGATTCTAGCGAACATTCCTGGTTTATCATCATGGTAAACGAAGAGAGGAAAGACCGCTCTCTCTTCAAGCTCGATTCTTTCACCCACATTCACAGCGTCCACAAAGTCGCCCTTCTTCAAAAAAGCTGTTACTACTTGTGCAATTTCAATTGACGTTCTTCGTTGGGCTTCTTTTGTTGACGCTCCTAGATGAGGGCTTAAAACAACGTTTTGTAGTTTTCTTAATTTACTTTTGAACGTATCTCCCTCGTTTCTAGGCTCGTTCTCGTAAACGTCAAGAGCAGCACCAGCAATTCTTCCTGATTTGAGAGCTTTGAATAAAGCTTCTTTATCCACACTATGTCCCCTTGCGGTATTGATCAGATAGGCATTGGATTTCATAATGGAAATTTCTTCTTCTCCTATGACGGTTTGTGCTCCACTGGCGTGAATGCTTAGATAATCAGCTCTTTTCAGAACCTCTTCCTTGGGCAGAAACTTGATTCTAGAGTTTGCCTTAACGACAGGGTCGTAGCCTATGACTTCCATGTTGAAGCCAATTACAAGTTCACTTAGTCGCTGCCCAATTCTACCACACCCAATTATCCCCAAAGTTTTTCCGCTGAGCTCCAAACCTTCAAAAAGTTTTTTACTCCAGACACCGCTATTCAGAGATCCATGCGCTTGAGGAATATTTCTTGACACGTTTAGCATTAAAGCTAGGGCTAGCTCTGCGGTAGCGTTGATGTTGCCCCAAGGGGCGTTTTTAACGACCACTCCATGAAGGGAGGCAGCAACAGTGTCTATGTTGTCATAACCTATACCAGCTCTTCCTATAATCTTCAGATTACCCTCTACACCAAATTCAATGACATCCCGTGTGACCTTGGTTGAGCTTCTAACAACTAGTGCATCGAATTCACGTATCTGTTCGGCAAGAGCTCGTGCGCTTTTCTTTCTTGTATCAACAGTGATGCCCGCTTCGGTAAATATCTTTATGCCTTCCTTGTTTAAACCGTCGTTCAATAATACTTTCAAGCATCAACACCCTATGTTCAACTAGAAACATTCTATCCTATAGTTTTTTCCTGTGAGAATACCCAAACAAATCGAACGATAAACCAAAAGCAGGTTTTGAATATGTTTGTCAAGCGGGCAACCAAAAATTTCTGGGGAAACATATGAAAAGTACTCTCGGAAAAGGGCAGCGAGTTTAACAAATAATAATCGCGGTGAGGTATTTTAGACAACTGCGTCTACATCGCCACTAACAACGAAATCTCTTTTTTAACTAAATTTCAATTGCGCACATGTGATGTTTTGTGCGTGTGTTTTCATTTTTGTTTTTAGAGAGAAGGTTAGGAGGAGAGAGTAGGTTGTTTGGACTAAATTTTGATTTCAAATCTGGCAAGTTTGTAGTATACTTGTGAGGTAAGATAGAAAAAAGCCTCCTACGCTTGGCGGGCGTTTCATTTTTCTAGCGCGCTCAAAAAGCAAGTTCCCTAAGGAGAAATCAAAATCCCCAGCTGAGTCTTTACCATAGGAAACCAACAAATCTACACGAAACAAAACTCATACCGAAAAAACGGTGTATTTTATGGAAAATAGATGTATTTATAAAGACACCTTGCTTATAAAGAAGAGTATTTAACTACAACAGCTAATAAGAAGTGAAAGTAATGCCAAAAGTTAAAGCAACAATAAGCATCGAAAACGTCGTAGCCTCTGCAACACTGAACCAAAAAGTTGATTTGAATGCCGTAGTGAAAGGATACCCTGGTGTAGAGTATCGTCCTGAACAGTTCCCTGGACTGGTATTTAGACTAAAAAGACCTAAGACGGCAACACTAATTTTTAACTCGGGGAAGATGGTGTGCACCGGCGCAAAATCCGAAAAAGAATCGCGTAGAGCCGTTATGAAAGTAATCAAAGAGTTAAAAAAGGGAGGAATAATAATCATCAGCAAACCAGAGTTGAAAATACAGAACATAGTAGCTTCAGCAAGCTTGGGGGGCATGATTGATTTAGAAAAGGCAGCTTTTACGCTTGAAAGAACAATGTATGAGCCTGAACAGTTCCCTGGTTTGATTTACAGAATGGGCGAGCCCAAAGTTGTCATACTACTGTTTGCCAGCGGAAAACTGGTTTGCACGGGAGCCAAGAAAGAACAGGACGTTTATGATGCTGTGCAAAAACTGCATGTTCTATTGGAAGAGAAAAAGCTGATTTTCTACGATTAAGCCGCAGTAACTTTCTGCTACTCACCTCTATTATTTTTAATTTGTTTAAGAATGATATTGAGATTTTCTTCGTCAATTGCACCTATTTCGTACAAAGTTCTAGCTACTTCTCTCATTTGAAGAAGCGTATGAATATTCACACCACTTTTTTTAAGCTTGGCTTTCCCTCCTTCCTCCCGATCCAATAAAGCCACTACTTCCTTCACCACACCCCCCTCAGCTCGGATGGCGTTTACAGCTTTCTTCAAGTTTAAGCCCGTGGTAATCAAATCATCAATTAGCAAAACGCGGTCTCCAGAAACGAGGATTCCCTCCACTCTTCTTTGCCGCCCATGGCGACGAACCCCTTTGCGCACATAAAGAAACGGTTTCTTGAGATTATAAGCTATCTGGGATGCGAAAGGTATTCCCGCAAGAGGAACACCCGCTATTCTGTCAAAGTTTTCAAGTCCAATTTGTAACGTTATGTATTCACAGTAGAAATCGCAGAGTTCTCTGAAAGCATCTGGAAAACTCGGTACAATTCTTAGATCTACGTAGTAGGGACTGGCTTTCCCACTTGAGAGTTTGAAGACACCAAATTTTAAGGCGTCTATCTTGTGGAGGATTTTGGCTATTTCAATCTTTTTTTGATGGTTGCTTTTTTGGGCTATTAAATTTTCACTTCCTTTTTGAAACTTGGTAAATCTTGTTCAGTTCAGGAATCAAACATGCCGTTCTCGGCTGTTCAATTTTCAGGATTGCGGCGAACTGCTTTTGATAGTCCGAGGAGTTTGTATGATAGGGAACAGCGACTTGAGGTTTTGTTAATCTTGCGATTTCGAAGCCTGTTTCCGGCGACGTGCCAGGAGCAATTCCCACAGTGCAGAAGACAACATCAAATTTTTCTCTTTCGCCTATAGTTGCCAGCTCTGGGAAAGGTAAACTGTCAGCCGTGTGAAAAACTTTCACTCCGTTTTCGCTTGTAATTATGTAGGTTACTGGTGAGGCTGCGGGGTGATTGCATTTCTCCGCTCTAACCGAGACTTCACCAATCTTAATTTCGTCGCTGGGTCTAATTTGTTGTAATTTGTCTGTGGGAATAGCGTGTTGCAGACGCTTCGCTGAAGCAGTATCAGCAATTATCATGCAGTCAGTGGCTTTTTGTATTTCAGCGATTAAACGTGGATCCAAGTGATCATAGTGCTCGTGGGTTATCAGAATGGCGTCCGCGCCGGGGAAACTGCGGGCTCTTATATCCACCGGATCCACGATAATAGTCTTCGAAGGGGTTTTAATCAATACTCCAGCATAATGATTAAACCACACAAAGAGAATCGCATTTTCTTCGGGTGTTTTATCAATTGGCATAAATTTACTCCTCAGTACCCTTACTAATACATGTCCAGTTTTAAAGAACTTTTGTTGTGACAATCTTCAGATTCTACTTTGCTCGGAGAAGATCACTCGCCTATCTACAGTCCATGTTTTCAAGTCATGATAAGAATAACTGACAGTCATTGTCTGGGGTAACTATGACAACTACGCGCATTCCGATTTGCGTTAACTTAATTCTTTTATTAACTGTTTGGCTCGATCCATTCGAATTTTCTTTTCCTTTACCATCCGCTCCGCCACTGTGTTTATCAATTCTCCAGTAGCACCTGCTGCCACGGCTATGTTTCTCGCGTGGAGCTCCATGTGACCACGTTGGATACCTTCATGGGCTAAGGCTCTTAGCGCGGCTAAATTCTGTGCCAAGCCGACAGCTGCCAAGACCTCTGCGAATTCATTAGCTGTGCTTACACCTAGAATTTTGACAGCAATCTTGGCTATGGGATGAGTTCGTACTGCACCACCTATTAGACCTACCGCCATAGGCAATTCTATCGTCCCTCTTAAGTCGCCGTTTTCGGTTTTCTCCCATGTAGAAAGCGAGGTGTACCTGCCGTTTATGGCAGCATATGCGTGAGCGCCCGCTTCTATGGCGCGATGATCGTTTCCCGTGGCGAGGATGACGGCAATTATACCGTTCATGGCGCCCTTGTTGTGAGTAGCTGCTCGATATGGATCAGCGGCTGCAAAGGCTGAGGCATTAACTATACCATCCACGACTTCTTCGCCGCCTAGGGCTTTTTTGGGTACTGTGCACCAAGCTCTTGCCAAACGTTTAGTGGCTAAATTGCTGATTATTCGAAGGTAAACATGGCCCTTTGTTATGCGCTCTATAATAGGGGCTACAGCTTCAGCCATTGTGTTAACTGCGTTTGCACCCATGGCGTCGCGGCAATCCACGTGCAACTCCACTATAAGCATAAGACCTGCTGTGGTTTTGATTACTTTCGCATCTAGATCTTTGGCTCCACCGCCAACGGATGTTAACACAGGGTCTTGCTCATTAGCTCTTTCTATTATCTCTTGTTTTGCCTCTATAACGCGTTGCTTAGCCCTTTCGACATCTGTGATGCCAACTACTTGTATCTGACCAATCATAATGGGGTGTGTGCTGCTTGTATTGAAGCCTCCTCCCTCCCGAACCATTTTGGCTGCGTAGCTAGCTGCTGCCACCACAGACGGTTCTTCAATAGCCATTGGAATTATGTAATCACGGTTGTTGACTAGAAAATTGATGCCTATCCCCAATGGCAATGGAAATGCACCAACAACGTTTTCTATCATGCGGTCAGCAGCTTGCAAGGGTAATGAGCCAGTGTTCTGCAGCAAGTCGCATTCTTCATCAGACAAACCTGCAAACTCTTTAACGAATGCTAAACGTTGGTTTGGGTTTAGTTTATAGAAACCTGAAATCTGGGATGACCTGTTCATTGTAATTTCCTAGCTAATTCTTATTAAAGCTATAACAAAGTTATCTTTATGCTTTTTAAACCTTAACAAATGCGTCCATCTGATTTCTGATTTTACTACTTGAAGAGAATAAAGCAGAAATGTTTGATTTGAGACTTATAATTTAATTACATTCTTATTCAAAACTCAAAAAAGTTAGTCCAAAACTACTTCGGCATCGCAATCGCAGGGATTCCTAAACGCTTGGTTATTTCCTTGGCCAATGTCACGCCATGACTAACTCTATAGTTATCCGTAACAACACGCTTAGGTTTAGAACGCTTCACATATTCAAGTAAACCATTAAAATCTGAGTGATCGCTTAATGCAACCAAATGCTCGCGTTCACCAATCTTTCTACTCGGAGATTGAAACTCCCACCCACTAACACATATGCGAGAACTGTTCAAACCTACTTTCTTCCGAGTATTCATGTGATAAAACGCAACGCAAGGTAAATCCGCATCCAGAAGTTCTTTGCCCTCTTTCTCGGTTGAAAGAGTAAAATCGCCAATATGCATCCCATGCTCTTCACAAATCTTGGAAACATGAAAAACCCGTTCAGGCATAACAAACGGCACGCAAACGTCAGCTTGTCGAAGAATCTGCATTACCTCTTGCAGTTTGCCGTAATATCCAAAAACGTAAACTGTACCATGTCTGAGGCTCTTCTCGACCATTGAAACCAACAAATCCCTAACGTTCACTTTGAAAGCTCGGTTGAACCATGGGTTTCCGTATGTGGCCTCTACCACAAGAGTGTCACAGTCCATTAAAGGTTCTGTGCCATCAACCCTGAAGTCCCCAGTGTAAGCAACCCTACTACCCGTAGAGTGCTCGACTAAAACTTGAGCTGAACCCAAAATGTGATCGGCTTTGAAAAGGGTTATGCATTCGTCGCCATACTCAAATGGTTCTCCGTAATCCAGGAGTTTCATCGTTCCCTCATAAAACGGCATCGCACCGTTAACAACTCCAATAAGGTCTTTAGTAGCAGCAGTCATCAGAACCTTGTCGCAGCTCTTCAAACTTCGTCTTAATCCAACTAGGTGGTCAGCGTGCGCATGAGTAACCACCCGCAAAGGTCTGGCGGCGTCGAAAGCGTCACAAGCTACTGAGTCACCGAGTAAAACTGCGCCCTGTTGGTTCACTGAAGCTTTTTCTGACATGCAGTTTCCTCCATATTAATCTGTCCTCGGTGCAAGCCAATTAATGAGTTGTTGTGGTTTTTCGCATTCAATCGTCACTTTTATTGGACCTAGCGGAGATTCGCCTTTTTCCTCCGAGAAGGTGACGTGTCCGGCGTGTGCTACTTGCTTGTTGAGGTAAAACCTAATAATATTTCCAGCTAATCCTCCAAGTAACACTTTTCTGGCAGCAGCTCGGATGCGATCCAAGCTTAGTAGACTACGAAATTTGGCCAATGCTGCCCGCCCTTCAGCCTGAGCGTATATTACGCTTCCCTTGTAAGATTGTTTGATTTCTACAGAGATGTTGTCGAAGATGTTTGTCACAGACTTTTCCACTTTTGCTCTATCCTCAGTAGGATTAATCTCCGCTTCAACTCGAACCGCTATCTCATCCATTTTCTTTCAATTCTCCAAAGAACTTTTTTTGCTTTAGCTTTTGCGGCGTTCCTGTTATTCTCGTTAACTATTATGTTTTCAGCCATGGCTATAGCATTTCCCAAACCCACACTTAGCTCACGCATGTCACGCTCGTGGAAAAGTTCCCATCCGTCTGGATCATCGCTTCTGCGGCGCCGGTAAAGACGATTAAATCGTTCTTCTGATGAAGAATGCACAGCTATCAGCGTAAATTTGGGAAAATGTTTCTTGAAAACGTTAACTTCACTCAGGCTTCTTATTCCATCCACAATAACTTTCCCGCTTCTTTTCCGCTCTATTTTCGGAATGCATTTATCAGCTACAACGCTTGCTCCGCCGCTCTTTCTCAGCTCCAGCATAACGTTCCCAATGTTTTTTGGGTTCAGCTCCAACCCTCGCTTTCCTGTTTCTTCTCTGATTACGTCGCCCATAATAACTACACTGTAGCCTTGCAGACGCGCAACCGATACTACCAGAGACTTGCCAGAACCCGGCATCCCAGCCAAACCAACAACTATTTTATCATTCGCCATGGTGCACCCTTATTTCACTCATACAATAGCGACATTCAAAATTAAAAAGCATTTTTGCCAAGTTCCTTGATAAATTGACATCTGGAGAAACTGATAAAGCAATGGAGAAATGGTGTGAGAACTTGAAGACAATTCTAGAACAATAGATGCGAGTACTAACACAACAACCAAGATTTCAACAGGATTATCGATGATTGCTCACATGCAAAAAAAGGGGAAAAGTGGTGGGAGACATCGCGCATGCCTCCGCTACTTCAGGATTCTTAAAAATTTTGGAAATAGTTGCGATTATAATTCTAGAGGTAATAATATTGATATTGTTATGGTTGTTGTTCTCTTAATGTTTAGTTTGATTACCAAAAATAAAAAGGGGAATGGTGATTGATTTTTGTGCTGAAGTTATGGTGGAAACTCGTATTCTATAAGCGCGTAGAAGAACCGGTAGTTGGCGGAATTGGATGATGAGTATGGAATTTGGATTTCAAGGAAGTAGTAGTAGTTATTGTTGTCAACGGTTGCGTAGGTTGGGTTTATGGAGCGAAGAGTAACGCTCGTGTATCCTAGCGTGTCCGACCCAGGCATGTTATCTTTGGAGCCAATTATATTCCACCTATCTGTCATATTTCCACTTTCCAAGTAGAAAAGGAAATAGTCGTCGTCGTTGTCGTAGAAGTAGAACGTCGCGTTTGTTATTGTTGCTCCTTGGGGAAGTTGAAGGGGCGCATAAGCTGGCATTGTTTCATCGCCGTAATTTAATAGTCCAGCATCATAATGATACATGGGGTTGCTATCGTATTTTGTAACAAACGCAGAAAATGGAACCGAAATGTTGCCTGTCTGGGGCATTCCATAGCCTCGTTCGCCTTGTATGCCTTGTATGCCCTGTTCCCCTTGTAGTCCGGTGTCACCGGTGTCTCCTTTATCGCCTTTTAATCCCGTTAATCCTGCTGGTCCCGTTGGTCCTGCTGGTCCATCATCACCAGTGTCACCTTTTGGTCCTTGTGGTCCTTCAGGGCCCTCTGGACCAGATATCATCATAGAAATCCCAGC
>SMYP01000146.1 GCA_007050895.1 Candidatus Bathyarchaeota archaeon
CGAAGGAACTAAAGGTATCACCGAAAATAGTTGAAAAATGGATTGAAAGTGCAAAAGAGCTTTGTGAGTAAACAATTAAAAGGTGAGAATATACCTGCCAAATCACAATGGCAGTATTTTAACTATATTTCTTTTTTCCAAACGTTTTATGGCGTCTATACACTCGTCCTTTTTCGATCCAGTGAAGTTCAAGTTCTGCATTATGTCCCTCATTGACACACCTGGTTTACCAAAGTTATTGTGGCGTCTGTGAAGATGCTGAACAATTGATTTTTCAACTTTACCGCAGCGCCAGGTTGTGTTTCGGAGCAAGACAACGATTGTTTGAACGAGAGTCTGCTCCCTTGTTTTGCGTCGATGTGAATCTCCCATTTCTCCCCACCACCTCAGTCTAATTGCATCAATGTTTTTAAACGTTATTTCTTGAGGTATAAATTGCAAATTAAAAAAAATCCGATTTTAGTTTTTGACCGAAGAGCAAATTATTGCAGGTTTTTCTTGAGGTATAAGCCATGATCTGTACCATAGTATTTTTCGAGTCGACCTGCTTTTGTGTATCCGCTTTTTTTATATAGATTTAATGCGGCAATATTGGTTTCTCGAACTTCTAGGCGGCATTCGTTTATACCTCTTTCTTTGAATAAAATTTCAATTTTCTGAAGAAGTTTTTGCGCTATTCCTTTACGACGATAAGCTGGTGCAACGTTAACTGTGAGTATATGCCCGAACGTTATGGCTCTTCTTATGTTTATCCGTGCAACAACGAAGCCAACTATTTCTCCGTTTATTTCAGCTGTTAACCCGATGGTATTGTAGTTGGTTATTAAACATGCTAGTTGCTGTTTTGTGAAAGCATCTTGTTCAAAACACTGCTTTTCTATTTGACAGACCCTTTCTAGAAACTTGATTGTTAAATCTGCAAACTTTATCTGCATAAGCATGTCATGAGAAAGAGATAGTTAAAGGGTGATTTTAGGCTTTTTCCACAGGTATGTTGTTCGCTTGCGTCAGAACTGTTTTAAATTCAAACCACTGTTGTGCTATAAAGCCTATTGAAAATCGAAGCCAAAGCGTTATAAGTCGATTTAAAATCGTTGCTGTAGCACTTATTCCTACGGGGACTCCTAGCGAGGTATACAAGGTTGTCATTGTTATTTCAGGAATTCCTACCTCAAAGGGTACTCCTATGGGAATGGATTTTACGGCTAAGACTATGGTTGAGGTCACTAGAATCACTCCCCAAGAAACAGTCGATCCTAGTGACATAAAAACCAAATATGGTATGCTTAGACTAAAGAACCAGGTTATCGAAAGATATAGCAGAGAAAAAGCAAGTGCCTTGGGGTTATACCTAAATTCTCTCATTGAATCATGAAAGCTTTTTGCTATGTTAGAGGCTTCTTCTTTGATTTTGGTTAATTTACTCTGCCATCTTCCTCGACTGAGAAATTTGCCTAATCGCACGAGCAAATTAATTGCTTTTAGGCTCCATTTTTCTTTGAAGGAAAAAAGCATTATTAAAAGCAGAGTTATGATGATGCCAACCATGAGAAACAAGATTAGGTTAAAAATTAGCGGGTTGATTTGAGTTTCAGTGAAAAGCAAAAGTACACCCAGGACTAGAACTGCGATGTTCATTACCATGCCTAAAAGTCTGTGCGTGACAAGCGAAGCTACCACTTTTCCACATATTTCCTTGCCTTGTTCGCGGGTAATCACGTAAACGCGCAAAGCTTCTCCGCTTATAGATTCTGCTGGAACTATAGTGTCAACAAAAATGCTGTACCAGACTAGAAGGTAGGATTTCATAACAGAGAGTTTAACCATGAGGAACTCCGCTAGGACTCGCCACGATAATGAGAAAAAGAATACTTCGACTAAACTGAGTGTTGCCGCGAGTGCGTACAGAACGGGGTTCGCTGTTTGTACTGTATTGATTATGGCTATAATGTCTACTTGAAAGAGGTATAGAAACAAGAAGAATATAACTAACCCTATCAATGGAAAAATGAAAGTTTTGCGTGTTATTTTTGGCTTTGCTGATTCCTTTGAATATACCATTTGGCTTCTGCACTCAATAGTTAACCGCAGAGAAGATGCTAGGTCTTCCATTATATGTTTTGTCCATTTCCACCGAACTGAAGCATGAGATTAACATTTGAAGTAATAATATAGACTATGTGGGAAGGTTGACTATAGCACTCGCTTGTACCATAAAATAGATAAATACCTAACACATCTGTCATAGCCGTTAGGAGAAAAATTCAAATGACAAGTAAAGTCTTGGTAAAAGATCTAATGTCCACGAACGTTAATGTCTTCGAAAACGAGTCAACCATGGACAAAGTAGTTCAAGCAATGTCTGATTGCGACGTGGACTATGTGATTGTAGTGCAAAGCAGAAGACCGACAGGAATCATAACCGAAAGAGACGTAATAGTGCGTATGCTCACGCAAGGGTTGGATCCCAGCGTAGTGATAGCCAGAGCCGTATACACCAACCCGTTGGTGACAATAGAAGAGACCGCCTCAGCAAGAGAAGCTGCAGATCTAATGAATCAATGGAAGATCAAGCATCTGCCTGTAACATGCGATGGGCGAATCACTGGCATGCTAAACTATTTGGATATAGTATTTAATGTCCCAGAACTGATGCCTGCAATGAAAGATCTTTATAAACCCTCAAAATAGGATAAATCAAAACTGGAATACACTGCAATCTGCATTGTAAAAGCCGTCTAATTTACATTTAACAGATAAATCAGGAGAAGACAGGCTTTGCTTTGCCCATTTTTTTATTTAAACATGAGCTTATGAAACCATAATATTCAGGGGAAGGTCTGCCCGGGCGACTTTTAAATTCACCATGGAACTGAGATGCAAAGAAGAAATAATTGTCATTAAACTCCAGAATTTCCATTCGTCTACCATCTTTGCTCTTGCCAGAAAAGCATAATCCATTATCCTTTAGAATATTTAGGTAATCAAGATTAACTTCGAATCTGTGTCGGTGCCGCTCGTAAGCCTCATCGCGTTTGTACAATTCATGCGCCACTGTATTTGGCTCGATCAATACCTTATGCGCGCCCAATCGCATTGTTGCACCTTTGTATTCTACTCCTTGCTGCTCAGGCATAAGGTCTATTACTAAATGCGGTGAATTCGGGTTAATCTCGCTGCTGTTAGCGTCTTTCAAGCCGCAGACATTCCGAGCGAACTCGATAACAGCCAACTGAAAACCGAAACATATTCCCAAATAAGGTATATTGTTCTCTCTGGCAAACTTTATAGAAGCGATTTTTCCTTCGGCACCTCGGGGACCAAAACCATAAGGTACGAATACACCATCAAATGCTTTAAGATCTTCAATGCATTCAGGGTGCTTCTCAAACTTCTCGGCCTCCAAATAGGTTATGGACACGCGAGTCTTGCAAGCTGCTCCACCATGTTGCAAAGCCTCATTCATGCTTACATAACTATCCGTCAAACCCGCATACTTACCTATTAACGCTATAGTAATTTCGTTCTCGGGATTTACCACTGCATTTACGAACTTTTGCCAACTGCTAAAATCAGCGGCGCCAACTTTGTATCCTAATCTTTGGCAGACGAAGTCACCCATTCCTTGCTTGTCGAGAATAAGGGGTACCTGATATACGGATTCTGCATTGTATGAGCAAAAAACCGCGCTTTCTGGAATCGTTCCGAATAGGGCTATTTTCCTCAATGCTTCAGCGTCAATCATCTTTGGGCTTCGGGCTACAATAATATCAGGTTGAATGCCGATTCGCCGCAATTCGTTCACGCTGTGTTGCAACGGTTTGGTTTTCATCTCGTTTGTAACATCCAATACTGGAACCAAAGCAACATGAACGTAGAGAGTGTTTTCGAATCCCTCTTCTAAACGCATTTGTCGTATAGCTTCCAAAAAGGGCAGACCTTCTATGTCACCAACAGTTCCGCCAACTTCTGTTAATATGACATCGGCTTTGGCTGCTTTAGCCCCGTTCCTAATGTAAGTTTTTATCTCGTTGGTTATATGTGGTACAATTTGAACGCAGCGTCCCAGAAAGTCACCTCGTCGCTCCTTTTCTATGACTGATTTATACACGAGACCTGTTGTCAAATTATTTTCTTGCTTTAAACTTAGATCCAAAAAGCGTTCATACCAGCCCAAATCTAGATCTGTTTCTCCGCCATCATCTGTTACAAAGACTTCGCCATGCATGTAAGGATTCATTGTTCCTGCATCAACGTTTACGTACGGGTCAATTTTCATTACTGTGGGTTTCAACCCTCTAGTTTGAAGCATTTTACCCATAGACGAAGTTAAAATTCCTTTACCAACGGAACTTAGCACACCGCCTGTAACAAAAATGTACTTAACCAAGCCAACCCCTCAGTAATAACCTACACCTTTTACAGTAGTTAATATAACTTTTTTGTGTGTAAAAATGCTTTAGCTTTGAAATCCATTTTTGATACTTGATGCGATTAATTAAAAGTTGGTTTACTGTCTGCGACTCTGCCTCCGGAAAAAGCGTATCAAAATGAAAACTCCAGCGAGAATAAGTATAATTGGTCCCCAGGGTATGTTAATCCTATAGAGCTCTTCCACCAATAAACTAAAACCGACAAAAAGTATTATCAACCCAATTAGTATTCCCATCATAAATCTGCCTCTTTCGGAAAAAGGCGATTCCCTTCCGTAATGTCCATATCTCACATGACTTTTGGCCTCACTGCTTGCATCCTGAAGAGGTGCACCACAAGTGACGCAAACCGTAACTCCCTCAGTATTGTTGGTCCCACATTTAATGCAAAATACCATATTTTATCCGTCCACAGTAGACCTTCGTATATGCCAAAACACATAAGATTTTTAGTGGACCATTTATTCTTAATCTTGTTGATCTATTGTTGAATGTTTTTTTATCTCTTTTATATATCAAAAAAGTGGAAGCGTGTTTTCGGTGTGGTAGAAATTTCAAGTAATTAATTGCACTCAATCTGTAGAATGATATTCAGATCTGCAACGAACACTTCTAGCAATTCAATACATCTTTTTTCCGCTACGAAGCAGGAAAAATATAGGGCATCCTTGTTAAATTGTGGAGAATTAAGCTAGATTCTAATTTTGAAATTATTCTCCTTGGACGTTTTCTTTTTATCTATGATTTGTAAATATAGTTTAGGTGAAATCATGTTGAATCCTGTTCTCAAGGCAATTAGAGACCGAAGAAATACTGTTAATTTCAAGCCGACTCTAATAAGAGATGAGCTCTTGGATGCAATTTTAGACGCTGGAAGGTGGGCTCCTTCATGGACAAACACTCAACCTTGGAGATTTATAGTAGTGAAAGACGAGGAAATCAAGGAAAAAATGAGCAAGGCTGTTTCAACTTTTTTCAAAGTCAGTATAAACGAGGCACCCCTCTGCATTGCGGTATGTGTCAATCCGGAAGTGGACCCTTTTCATTTTGTTGAAGATGGAACAACCGCAACCCAAAACATAACTTTGGCAGCGCAAAGTCTAGGATTAAGCACAAGCTGGATTGGCGTTTTCTCCTTGCATGACGAAAAGAACTCAACCGAAAGAAAAGTAAAAGAAATTCTGAAGATTCCAAAAAAATGGCGTCTAATATCAATTTTACCAGTAGGATTCCCAAAATATAGGCAAGATGGAAAGCGAAAAGACATTTCCGAACTACTTGACTTTGACAATTTTGAAATCAGAGAAGAAAAAGTATTGAAAATTGAAAGATCAACGGATGACGCAAAAAAATCGCGAGCACCTGTTTCTTCTCGAGAATTGGGATCCGGTCTTGTTTAATCTGAAGCGCGAGAAGTTAAAAGTTGCGTTTAAAGAAGGGTTCTCTAAAACCACAAACTTTAGCTTCTAAAATGGAAGCTTTTAGTAATCGCCAAGAGCGTCAATATAGTCTTCTTCAGAACGTGGTTTAATACTGGTGGAATCTAAGGGTTTTGACGGTGAAATAGGAAGAGGACATTCACCCTTGCATTGCGGAAGAACTTTAATTTTCTTATATCTCACAACGTATTTTTCGTCCAAAATCTCACCCAAATATTTATTTTCTGTTGTCCAGACTTCTTTATCATCAATCCAGCCGACATATTTTGAGTTTTTATCATAGAGACGAGCCTGCCAGATGAAACCAAAAAACTCTCCATTTAATCGGTAAATCTTTTGTGTCATACTCACCATTTCCAAGTTTGCATATCAAATTAGAAAAAGGTTTTTTAAAAATATAAGTTATTTGTGCACTGAACTAATAATGACTCTCAATAACAATATTTTCTCTTTTAAGTTTAGATTTCTATAACCCTGTCATCCTTTCTATTTCCAAATATAATATCTCAAAAGAATATTTTGGATCTTTAGCAACAATTAGACAACAGTCCTATGAAATGAGGTTGAAATAACACAGGAACATGTTTGAAGATATCCTATTTCCAGAAAAATTTCAGGAAGATTGAAGTTTTCTAATTAAGAAAAAAATTATTGCAGGTCTAGGGGGGACGAAAATATTTGGTGGTAAGATTTTTATATTTACGTAGGGCTCTATTGCCTTTTGCTGTTGTTGTATAATATGTTAAACTCGAGCCGTTAGGTTTATCTTCCAAAAGTTTTGCGTCAATAAGAAACCTTATACAATTCTTTCCTGAGCTTGTTGAGAGTCTGAGATGAGTTAACAACCAAGACTGTGTTCTGGATCGCTCTTCACAAGTTGCCAAGATTTCAGCCAATATATCGTATCTGTTTCGACGGTATAATGATCCTGTTTTTGCCAGAGGGACATAAAATTTCTGTCTATTTTCTACTATTGTGGTCATCTTATCACGCTTCAAGGGATTCACAAGACGTTTTTTTGATGTACTGCTCCTGATCTGGCATCAAAGCAATCATTTCTATATTATTTTGGTTCGACAACTTTTTGGTTTTATCAATTCTCTGGCTGCCTATCCAATATAGAAGCCACCCAATCCCCCAGAACAAAACTAAAAATGGAAAAGCCGGAAATAAAAATATTCTATTAAATCTGCGCATGAGTTTTCATAAGCTTAACAGGGTAATATTCCTTGTTAATATCTACGTATATTTCTAATAACTATGTAATTATCCTTTTTAGATTTCTGATTCACTTTCAATATGCAGATGTTTGAATATTCATAGAATGTTCGACTTCAAGTTATAGATAAAAAAATAAAAAAGTCCGATGTACTTCGATCGCTTTTCTACGTGTTTGTCGCTGCTAAAACTAGAACGTAATTCGTTTTCAATGAAAACTTAAATCTTATAATAGGAGCTTTCCACGCATTCAAGTTGGAATGATAAATTCGTAGCAATATGGACTCAATTTCGTAAATAACTCTAAAAAGTTAAATGAATAGAACGCTATCTTCCTTTTTCCCAAAGAAACCAATGGATTTTGGCAAACTCTTTTTTCTTAAGGTTTCTTCCCTTTTGCATCTTTTCAACAATCTTCGCAAACTCTTTATTATGTTTCCAGTCTTCACGGTTTTTTATTATGGCGTTTAGGAATAGCGCGTTCTGTTGTTCGAATTTCACAGACGACACCCCTATGTCATATATTACGAAACAATATTATATCCGTCAAGCCCTATTAAACCTTTTTCCTGAATCAAAAATCCTCTAATCGATAATGTCTACAACTATGCTCAAATAACTATACATTGTCACAATTAACCCCATATCGTTAAAAAGTCCACTGATCTATAATAGACGGTTGATAATGAATGAGTGCCAACAAAACTAACCCCGCAATCAATTCAGAACCTAAAGCCACTGGATTTGTTGCTGAAAGAGGCGTTAGAATCTCTGAGCAAACCAATATTGAGTCGCTTTCTCAACGCGGTTATGGAAGAACAGAAGACGGCGTATTCACGCTTGCTTTTTACGAGGCACTATATCTTTTAGATAAGGAACTGCTTGAGATTAAAGACGAAAATGATAAACCGCTTGATTTTCAAGCTCTTCTTAAAGCCTTTGAGAAAATAGATACTAACGCTTGGGTAAACTACTTGGTTTATCGGGACCTCCGTAGCAGGGGTTACGTAGTCCGAGAGGGATTCGGTGCGGGAACTGATTTTCGCCTATACGATCGAGGCACTTACGGCAAAGATCCAGCTTCCCATATGGTTTTAGGGACTCAAGAAGGCAAACCCCTGCCGGTGGACGAATTATCCAAAGCTTTGCGACACTGCCAAAGCCAAAAGAAAGAGCTTGTTCTGGCGGTGATGAACCGCAGAGGAGAAATAGTTTACTACACAGTTACACAATTAACATTCAAATAATTAAGTGAAAAAACATGCCAAACTTCAAGACAGTTCGTGGAATGCGAGACTTGCTTGCTGACGAAACGGCGATCCTTAATTTTGTAGTCTGCAAAGCTAGAGAAACCTCTCAGCTTTATGGCTACAAGGAAGTCATAACGCCCATCATCGAGCCATACGAACTGTTAAGTGCCAAATCAGGCGAAGAAATCCGTCAGCGAATGTTTGTATTCAAGGATTTGGGTGATCGCAATGTGGCGTTGCGCCCAGAATTTACCGCTTCCATAGCGCGACTAGCAATAACCGCCTCTAAAACTGATCCAAAACCACTGAGGTTTTTCAGCGTAGGAAGCGTTTACAGATATGATGAGCCACAACGCGGACGGTACCGCGAGTTTTGGCAATCAAACTTTGAATTAATAGGATCAAAAAATCCTGAAGCTGATGCGGAAGCAATACTTCTCACAAACAACTTGCTGAAAACCGCGGGTTTGCGTGACTACGCTTTTAAAATAGGTCACATTGGCGTAATACGTGGCGTCCTAAATCAAGAAAACGTGGAAGATAGAATTCAAAACGCTGTCCTACAACGCATGGATAAGAAGGAATATGAAGAAGCATTCAAACTGATACCGCAGGAAAATTGCCGAGCTAGACTCAAAGGGCTATTGGAATTGAAAGGAGACACCCCTTTCGAAACAGCCGAAAAAATAAATAAATATGTTGAAGGATACGTTGAAGCTGAAGCAGCAGCAGACAATCTCATGGAGATACTGCAACTTGTTATTGCAAACGGATGTCCTGTAAAAACAGTTGACCCCGCATTCGCTAGGGGACTTGAATATTATACTGGAATAATTTTTGAAGCAACTGTGCCTGAACTAGACATAGCCTTAGGCGGTGGTGGACGCTACGACAGACTCATTGAAGTTTTTGGAGGAGAATCAACCCCTGCTGTGGGCGTTGCACACGGCGTGGATCGAGTGGTACTTGCACTGCAGGCGCAAAAAAACACTTTGTTAACGGAAAGAAGCAAGACCGCCGTGGTTATTTCCGTTAAGCGAGATTTGAAGCTAGAGGCGTTAAAGATTTCGCAGCTGCTTAGGGAAGCAGGCGTGCCGGTCGAGTTTGAAGTCATGGGGCGGAAGATAAGTAAAGCCTTGGAAGACGCTGACAGGCGAAAGGTAGATTACGCGGTGATCGTTGGTCAAAGAGAATTGATGGATGATGCCGTGGTTGTTCGAGATTTGGCGAAACGCGAACAAACCACGGTTAAAATTGCAGAGCTGTCTGAGAAAATTAAGAGTTAAAAGATAGAAAAGGTGTTAAGCCCTTTCAAAGGGCTTTTTTTGGTTTAGAGTCGCCTAATATACCTGTTGACTTCCCATTCTGTTACTTGTGTTCGGTAGAGATCCCATTCTTTGCGTTTTTCTCGCAAGAAGTTTTCAAATGCAGTCTCACCTAATGTTTCGCGCATTAGAACGCTGTTTTCTAGTTCATCCAAAGCTTCTTTCAATGATTCAGGTAGTGAAACTATGCCTCTTTTCTTGCGTTCTTCGTACCCCATTTCATAAACGTTTAGCTCGACAGGTTCACCAGGGTCTATCTTGTTTTTAATACCGTCTAAGCCTGAGGCGAGCAAAACTGCGAACTGTAGGTATGGATTTCCAGAAGGATCAGGGCAACGAATTTCGCATCGGGCCGCACCTTTTCTTCCTCCGAAGTTGGGGACTCGGATAAGTGGCGACCTGTTCTTGTGTGCCCATGCAAGATAAACTGGGGCTTCAAATCCTGGGACTAATCGTTTGTACGAGTTAGGCCAAGAAGCTAGAATCGCGCACATTTCGCGTCCGTGAGCTAATTGACCGCCAATGTAGTTCATTGCAGTTGCGGAAAGATAGCCTGTTTTTGGGTTATCAGAAAAGAACATATTTTGGGTTACATCGGTATTCCATAGGCTCTGGTGTGTGTGCATTCCTGAGCCGTTGATGCCTGCGAAGGGTTTTGGCATGTAAGTAGCCAAGTAACCATTTTGTGCAGCAACGATTTTGGTAATCATTCTCATCGTTATGGCTCTGTCAGCGGTGACTAGCGCTTCATCGTATTTGAAGTCAATTTCGTTCTGTCCCAAAGCTACTTCGTGGTGTGATATTTCGATGTCTATTCCAAACTGTTCGGCGGTGTCAGCAATTTCTCGTCTGAGTCCTTCGGTGAGGTCTCCAGGATGAAAATCGAAGTAACCGGCTAAATCTATTGGAGTTGGCAACTCGGATTCATTTTCTTTTACTATGAAGAATTCTTGCTCTGGAGCACATATGTAACTGAATCCTGCATTTTTGGCTTTTGCTATTGCTCGTTCAAGAATGTATCTCGGGTCACCTTCGAAGCGTTCTCCTTCTGGAGTGTAAACGTCACAGATGAGTCTGCATGATGATTTTTCTTTTGCTCTCCACGGCAAAATAGCAAATGTTGTTGGATCAGGGAATAGTACCATATCCGATTCTTCGATTGGTCTGTAGCCTGTTATTGATGAGCCGTCAAAGGATTGCCCGTTTTCGAAGATAGAGTCGATGTTCTTGGAAGATACTGCCAGGTTTTTTATGATACCGTTGATATCTGTAAATTGAAGTCTAACAAATTTGATTTCGTATTTGTTTATTTGTTTGATTGCGTGTTCAACGTTTTCTTTCCAGACTGCGTCTTTGAAGTTTTTCATTTTTTACATATCCTCACATTAGCTTTAATGTTTTAATTTTTCACATGTTATGGAAATCACATTTATCATAAACATATATAAGTTTATCGCTATATATAATTAATAAATGTTCAAAAAAAACCTAAATTTTTGAAAATAGTTCCGGTGGGATTATGCGGTCAAGCAACAGAAAAAGGGAAAATTTTTCATTTAGATTTCTCTTCTTAAAAAATCGCCAATATCTGAAATATTCTTAATTGCAATCTCATTCATGGCGGCTTCGTCCAGGTTGTGCATTATCCTGCCAAATCCCAAGCATTCACCAAACTCGTTTAGCACCAATGTATGGTCACCTTTTCTCTTTGAACCGCTTACAGATCTTATTCCTTTTCGGAAAATATCTCGACCGCAAATAAACAGCCAGGCTGCTTTCCTCTCTACAACAATCTTGTTAGCTTTACCCTTGGCAAGCATAGATAATAGGTTAAAACTAGGAAAGAATTTTCCGTTCTTAATTTTTCCCAGATACTCTCCTGCATAGTAGAAGTTATCCTGGATAACTTTTAGTAAACAGTTATTTAAGAGAAAATAGCGACCAGCCTTGTTGATTGTCAAATCAGCGTTTAAGGAAAAATTTGAGTTTAGCTGAAGCGAAAATCTCGTTATTGGTTTCATAGCCTATCCCTTTTCTTGAATTTACAGAGGAAAAAGCCTTGAGTTTTACCAGGCCAAATTCTTCTACAACCCTTTAATGAAGCATCCAAACAGCTCCCAAAAACCTCAGTTAACCCTCTTTCGCCACAACAGTCAACCTCTTCAATTTCCAAATTTAAATGCTTAACTGCCCAATCCATATTTAATTCGTTTTCTTCAGGCTCTAAAGAACATGTAGAGTAAACAATTTCTCCATTATCAATAAGACAGTTTGCAGCTTCTGCCAATATTTCTCTCTGGAGCTTAGCGTTCCGTTTCACATCTTTCAGCGTTCTACGTTTAAACCAGTTACCGTCTGTAGTGAAGTTTCCAGAGCAAGGTGCATCCACGAGGATCCTATCGAATTTAGTTTTCAGCCTAGAAACTTGTCGTGCGTCAAGCTCATAGACAACTACGTTGCGGACATGGCACCGTTCCAAATGGTTAGACAGAGCTACCAACCGTCTCTTTTTAATATCCAAAGCCGATACTGAACCCGTATTTGCCATCAAATTCGCCAACTGCACAGTTTTCCCACCTGGTGCAGCACATGCGTCAAGCACGGTTCTATCTTTCAAGTCGGTGAATAATGTTGCTGGAATTTGTGCTGCCGCCTCCTGAATCGAATAATAACCTAAGAGATACTCTGCAGTAGCACCAACAGAGACTTTTGAATTGCAAATCCAATAACCATTTTCGAGAAAAGGAACTAGCTCGAGTTCAAGACCTATTTTTTCCAGTCTTTCTTCAAGTTTTATCCCTTTTATGGTAGAAACA
>SMYP01000144.1 GCA_007050895.1 Candidatus Bathyarchaeota archaeon
CCGATTTTTTGGCATAGTAGGTTTAGTGTGTTTTCGGTGAAGTTTAGCATGGTTTGTCCTTGGGTTGTTAAGTTATATGTTTTTCTTGGTCTTTCTTTGTTCATATTCCATTGGCTGTTGACGAGGCCTTTTTTTTCTAATGCAGCTAGTAGTGGATATATGGTGCTTGGTCCGAAGTAGACGCCGTAGATTTTTCGTATTTTGGTAATTATTTGGTAGCCGTGCATGGGTTGCGTGCTTAGGAATTGGAGAACTATTAGATCTAGTAATCCTTTTGCGAGTTTGACTTGAACTTCTTTTTGTATGTTTCCCATTTTTATTCTTCCTTTTTGTTCAACAGTTGTTGAGTACTAATGTTTCTTGAGTCTTTATACAGCATAAACGCGGATATAAAGGTTGACACATACAATGAGCATACCTACGCCTATGTAAAAACGAGGTTAGCAATGCTAAAAACAAGATCTTTCCATGCTTTTCCATGTATTCAGCCATGTTTTTTCCTGATGCCATCATCAGCGAAGTACCTGTTCAACACATCTACTGAAAACCGCAATTTCACGGAAAAAACGGTTGTCTGAACTAAGAATATTGCATCAAAAACGCTCGTAGACTAGCTACGTACTCCGTGAAAATCATGACACCTTTTTTTGGAGTAAACATGAACTCAGGAACCCTTTTGTGTACCGCTTCGATTATCCTGATTTCAATTAGTTTTGCGCCTCTCCCAAATATCTTTGTCAATGCATTTGCGAATTCTTCGGTTTTGTAAGGAATTTCCTGTTTTTTGATTTTGAATCCATTTTCTAAATCTTGGTAGACTTTGGGCTTGTCCAAGTTTTCGAATAAACCTAGGCTCTCATCGATTGCTTCAATTAGGGTATCTTCAAATCTATTTTCGCTGGTTTTCTGGTTTTCCCTTCTGAGCTGTAATATGCATGTTTGGTTTGCTTTTTCTGTCATTTTTTTCATTCTCTTGTGTATTTGTGTTGAACTGTTGACATGTTATACTTAACTACATCTTACGTCGCAAGATTTAATATATAGCTTATTTTCCACAACGACATATTCCGAAACTCGATATATTCTTTTTAAGAGACATATAACAAACATCGACGATGTAATCCATTACAGGCCGGTAAAATTGCTAAGCGTCAGTTAGATTTTGACGTTGAGGTTGATGGCTTGCATTTAGCTCCTTTCCAATCCGTATCACTTCTCTTATAAGAAAATCGAAATCTTCTCGGCGACTACGATGATTTGTGTTTGCTACCCTTAGAACATACTTTCCTTCGATAACAGTGCCACTTAGAACCGCTACGCCCTGTTCCTGCAATTCAATTACAATTCGCTTGTTAACCTCATTTAGCGCATCGCCCTCAATGCCGCGGGCAACATAACGAAAGCAGACAATGTTAAGCGTAACTGGCGCAGACAGCTCCAATTCCGGTGAAGCCTCAACAAGTTCTCCTAAATAAAAAGCTTGATCAATATTCTGTTGTATTAGCCGAGCATACTTATTACTGCCATGTTCTTTCAAAGACATCCACGCTTTAAGTGCTCTAAACCCGCGGGAAAGCTGGAAACTATAATCGCTAAACCATGGCAAATCCCCCCCACTCAAACCACGTCCACCTTCACCGTGAGCAAGGTAATCAGGCATTAAAGAGAAAGCTTCACGATGCTGCGATTCGTGCCGCACAAGTACACAGCCGATTTCGTATGGCATAGACATCCATTTATGCAAGTCCAGCGCCAATGAATCAGCCCGCTCAATTCCATATACTTTGTTTCTTGATTTGGGGGCCAAAGCAGTCCATGCTCCAAATGCGCCATCAACATGAAGCCAAAGATTCTCCTGTTGACAAAGGTTGGCTAGCGAGTCGAGGTCGTCAATACTTCCTGTATTAGTTGTTCCAGCAGCTCCAACAACGCAGAAAGGTAAATGACCAAATTTTCGATCTCTCGCGATAGTTGCTTTCAGAGTTTGAAGATCAATCTGGAAATATTCGTTAACAGGTAAAAGGCGGAGCGCCTCATTTCCGAGTCCAAGCAATTCAACAGCTTTCTGTATTGAACTATGCACCTCCCGAGATGCATAAAGCACCATTTTTTTGGATGCAGCTTGGAGACCTTTACAGCGAAGATCAAAACCTGACTTTGCATTTCGAGCAACTGTTAATCCTATTATGTTCGCAGCTGAGCACCCACTGGTCAAAACGCCACTCGCTGACGATGGATACCGCAGCATTTCCTTAATCCATTCAATCACCTGTTTCTCGACGTGATTAGCAATGTGATTATCGCCACCACCAGTGTTTGTATTCATTGATGCCGCCAACAATTCAGCGAAAGCACCCATAACTGTCCCCGTCCCCAGTATCCAACCCCAGAAACGAGGATGAATATTCCCCATCGGGTAAGGCAACACTTTTTCCACAAACTCCTCATAAATTTCTTCTGGCGACCCAGGTTGTTCCGGAACAGGCTCGCTGAAACTAGCTTTAACTTTGTCAGGGACATGCTGCCAGACAGGACGTTCTCGCACAGTTCTCAAATAATCCAACATGTCATCTAGCATCTTGTGACCCAGTTTTCGCATGGATTTCCAGTCATCCGGATCAAGCGTTTCCTCAACCAAGTCCTTTTCATTCTCTTGCTTCACTCTAACCTTCCTCTCTTTGCTGCTTTACAATGAATTATTTTGCTCCTATAATTTAATGATGGTTGTTCAAATATGCCTCCGAAAGGGCTTGAACTTACGCCGCTTAGTGATGTTACTCACTTTCTAATCCTCCTGTTAGCTTCGCTTCCAAAATAAAAGGGCACATAAAATCCATTAAAAAAAGGCCACATTAGACTTAACAAAAAGTGTAAATTAACTAGACCACACTGAAAAATTCAGTGTAAAGCAAAGGCTTTTATTTCAAGCAGAGTCCAGTTTTTGTGGAGGTGAACATTAT
>SMYP01000031.1 GCA_007050895.1 Candidatus Bathyarchaeota archaeon
ACCAGCTCTTCCATAGTCTTTGGAACTTGCGAGTTGTACTTCTCAACCAGCATTTTGGCTGTGTTTTTCAGGTTTCTAGCTTTGTTATGGTAAAACCCCGACGATCTGATGTCTTGCTCCAGTTCAACCAAGTCTACATTGGCGTAATCTCCGGCGGTTTTGTATTTTTGGAATAGCTTCGGTGTTATAGCATTTATTTGTTCGTCAGTGGCTTGGGCGGAAAGAATTGTGGCTACCAACAGCTCTAAGGGATTATTGTAAATTAATGCGATTTCCGCGTTCGAATGTTCTTTTTCGAGCAGTTCCATAATTTTTCGTGCTCGAGCCTTAGGTTCCAGATATGCTTCAGGTTTCTTCACGGCTAGCACCATGTACAATGGTTCTTTTTTTTACTACAAAAACTTTTACTGTTAACGATGCAAACATATTGTGAGGTGAGATTCATGAGTATGAAGCTTAGGGTTGACGGTGAGGAAATACCGCTTAACGAGTTCGTAGAGAAAATCATGAGTGGGTCAGTAATTGGCGCTGTGACTTCGTTGAAGGGCATAAAAGAAGACTGGAAAAAAATCGAAATAGCAATTTCAAAATAAATGAGGAATTAGGATAACTCTATTCGCGTTTTTATTTCCGCGAACATTTCCTTTTTTGCCTTGCATATCGGACACGTGTACGGAGGCTCGTCTCTAAAAGCCACGTAGCCGCATTGTTTGCAGTACCACAACTTGGGTTTGCTTCCTAGAGGTTTATCGTCTTCTTTTGCAGTTGCTGTTGGTCTTGCTTCTGGAGCTGTGGTCGCTGCGCCATATGCTTTTGACTGTTTTTCTAATGGTCTCCGTTCAGGAACTGGTTTTATCTCGGTTTTGCCTTCATGCAGGTCTTTTCTGACGTAGAGTGCACAATAACAAGCGCCAAATTCTGCGACATCGGGGTCTCGGTAGTCGCAAGGGCAGATTATGTCCCTGTCAATCTCGAATTTTCCAGATGCAAGTCTGCACGGACATGAGGGGTAACCGTAGCGTTCCTCATTACGTTTCAGTCCTTCAAAGAGGCTTTGAAGGAACTTGGGATTCGGGTTTAGGTAGTATCCATAGGTTCCGGCATCAGCTTCAGCTCTCTTTCTTACTGTTTCTAACGTTATCTCAGTCATAGTCCAAGCGTCTCCCGCAGTTTGTCTGTGCGAAAACCTGTGATTAGCATGTTGTCGTCTATGATTGTGGTTGGGTAGCTGAGGGGTCCTCCTTTGCTCTGAATGTGCTCTCGAATTTTCTGTTTGTCTTCTTCTTCGCAAAGGTCTACATCTATGTACTCGTATTCAACGTCATTATCCTTCAAAAACTGCTTAGTCATTTTACACCAAGCACACGTGCTGAGAGCATACAAAACAACCTTATGCTGTCGTTTTTGACCTGAAACCTTAGAAAACTGCATGGTATCACTCGCTATCCTTTGCCTTAACGCGAATATAACTGTTTAGCCAGTATCTGACTCTCTGTTTTCAAAAACTCTGCTATATATAAGGAAACTCGTTTCACATGCTTTTCTGATCTATTTGGCACATTATCTGTTTCTAATCAAGCATTATTGCAAAAATCATCATAAAAAACTTGAGTTGCCCAAAGTAGAAAACCTAATATTTCCCGTTTTCCTGGACTAGAAGTGGTGAAGGTTTTTGCCAATAGATCCTGATTTTCAGAGAAATCGAAAAGTCGTAGATGAACACAACGGACACAAAGTATGGGGCCCTATAGAACCACCCACGAAACTGGGCATACACGGAACCAACGTTGCCGTTGATTGGGACGTATGCACAGGAGACGGTGCATGCATTGACGTTTGTCCAATGTCCTTATATGACTGGGTAGACACACCTGGACACCCAACTTCTGAGAAAAAATCCGACCCAGCCCGAGAAACAGATTGTATTCAATGCCTAGCATGCGAAATGCAATGCCCCACTTCAGCCATAAAAATAACAGCCCCATAGAAGAAGCGCTGATCACCCCGGCGCTCTCCATTTTTTCTCAAACTCCGATCATAATTTAATATGCCTACTTTTTATTCTGAAATGAGATAACGTGACCAACACAACTGCGTCAGCAACCGCTCACTTGTTAGGCTGTCAAGAAATTAAGATGAGTTGGCTGAGAAAACACTCCTAGTGTCTTATTTCAAATTGCTCTGCTGAAAGCTTCTGCTCCAGAAGCCTTTCCAATGAAACTTCTAAATGTTTTAATTCCTCAAATTCCCGATTAATCTTAAGCTTCATAGCGTTTTCCATATGCAAATCTAAATCCAATTTCTTCTGTAACAAATCACGTTTTTTCTCCATCATCATAAGTCCACTCATTTTTACTTCACTTCCATCCACACTTTAATGTTCAGTTTCCAAAGAATTAAATATTCACCAAAATTACACCCAACTCTCGATTCTCATACCAAACCTTCCAGCCTAGTAATGCACGACAATTCCAGCTGACTACTATTTATAGTTCCTTTAAATAAGATGGCGATAGGCAAAATTCGCAATAGAACAACAAACGAAAATACCCGCAACCTCCAATCGTCAGCATAGCTTATTACTGACCGTGAAAAATACTTTATTGGGAGAATTTTGGTATGACCAAGACTGATGAGAATCTGAAGTCTGCTTTTGCAGGTGAATCGCAGGCTAACAGAAGATATTTGGCTTTCGCCGAGAAAGCTGAGGAAGAAGGTTTCACTCAAGTCGCCAAACTTTTCAAGGCAGCAGCAGAAGCTGAAACAGTTCACGCCCTAAACCACCTGCGGATAACTGGGCAAATGCAGTCAACGTTGGAGAACTTGGACACAGCTGTTTCCGGTGAAACATACGAGTTCAAAGAGATGTACCCAAAATACATAGACACCGCAAAACAAGAAGGAAACAAGCAAGCCT
>SMYP01000156.1 GCA_007050895.1 Candidatus Bathyarchaeota archaeon
TCCATCATGGGTGAAAACTGTCAAGATTTATTCCAAAACAGCGAAACGCGACATAAATTATGTTTTATGTAACGATATTGACACGTTAATTTGGATAGCTAACATTGCTGCCGTAGAAATACACACACCATTTTCAAAAGCACATTCTCAAGAAAAACCTGACATGATTTTCTTCGACTTAGACCCTGAATTCCCCGCTACATATAAAGAGACATCAACAGTTGCATTATCGCTAAAGGAGAAGCTTGACAATGTAGGGGTTGATTCCTACATAAAAACTTCAGGAAAAAAGGGTCTACACGTATTAGTTCCTATTGTTCCCAAACAAACCTTTCGAGAAACAAGAACTTTCGTGCACAAGGTTGGACAACAACTAGCCAAAGAAAATCAACTTATAGTATCCGAGTTCAAAGAAACAAAAAAACCGGGCAAAGTCTTCGTGGACTATCTTCAAAACGCGCATGGACGAACCATGGTTTCGCCATACAGTTTGAGAGCGGTCCCCGAGGCTTCAGTCTCAACCCCATTGGAGTGGCATGAACTCAAGAAAGGAATAAACCCCACCGAATTCAATATTTTCAGTGTTGTTAAACGTAAAAAAGATCCATGGAAAGGAATTTTTGATAACAAGCAAAGATTGCCGGTGTAAATGAATATGAAGAAAGAATCAAAAATTAAGGCTCCTACTAGACCAATTTGGATAGGAAGTTTAACAATTGGTTTGGTTAATGTTCCCATCAAACTGTACCCGATGATTTACGACCGGGGAATTGCGTTCCGTTTTCTGCACAAGAAAGATAACCATCCGCTCAAATACCAAAAAGTTTGCACCAAAGACAAGCAAATTGTTCCTTGGGATGAAGTCGTAAGAGGCTACGAAATAACAAAAAACGAATTCATAATCTTCGACAAAGAAGACTTTAATGCCCTTAAACCTGAATCGGACAAGCGCATTCGCCTCGACAAATTTGTTGACTATTTCGCCGTAGATCCAATTCATTTTGAACGATCCTACGTTTTATTGCCGGATAAAAGCGCTGATGCATACAGCCTATTGCTGAAAGCATTGGAAAAAAAAGGCAAGGCAGGAGTGGGAAGAATCACACTACGAACAAAGGAGTATCCCGCATTAGTACACGCTTACAAAGGCGCTATAGTACTAACAACCTTAAGATATATCATCGATGTTATTGATCCCCAAAGTTTCGACGATATTCAAAAACTCAAGGAACCAGAAAAGGCTGAGCTTGACCTAGCCACAAAAATCGTTGCCAATTTGTCTGGAGAATTTGATATAGCCGAGTATAAGGACACCTACAAACAAAAAATAGAAGAACTTATCAAAAAGAAGCTGAAAGGACAGACAGTAATCGTCGAAAAACCTGCACAAGAAGAAGTCAAAGAGCTTATGGTTGCTCTTAGAGAGACGCTTAAACAGCTGGAAAAGAAATGACACGTATTTACAAGCCTATGCGTGCTGTACCTGCTCCAATGCCTTTCTCAAGTGATGCTTGGATTTTCGAAATCAAATGGGACGGATTTAGAGCAATAGCCTACGTCAATGAAAAAATCAGTTTACGAAGTCGCACAGGAAAAGAGTTGAAGAACGTTTTTCCTGAACTTGGGGAACTGAAGCAACTGGCGAGCAATGTTGTTGTTGACGGCGAAATCGTTGTGGTGAAAAATGGCAAGAACGATTTTCAAGCATTGTTGGAAAGAACTCAAGCAAAGTCACTTTTAGAAATTGATTTATTAGCGAAACGTTCACCTGTGGTATACGTTATTTTTGACATCCTAGAGAAAGATAACGTCCCCCTTGTTAATTTGCCCTTAACTGAGAGAAAAAAAATCTTGAAAGCATCGATCAAAGAAGGTAATCATGTTTTACTCTCAGATTTTGTAGACGAGAAAGGGGAAGCTTACTATGAACTGGTTTTGAAAAAAGGTTTAGAAGGAATAGTGGCGAAAAAAAAAGGAAGCCTTTATGAACAAGATGCCCGAAGCGGTAGCTGGTTGAAAATAAAGAAACTTGGGACTTGTGACTGTCTGATTTTGGGTTACACAAGGGGCTCTGGTATAAGGTCAGAGACATTTGGTGCTTTACTACTGGGTCTTTACAATGATAAAGAACTGATTTATATGGGCAAAGTTGGAACAGGGTTCTCGAAGGCAACGCTGAGAACAATTTCAGATAAATTTAAACAATTGAAGACAAATGCAGCGCCAATCAGCCTTGACATTTCTGATGAGGTAACATGGCTCAAACCTGAGATTATCTGTGAAGTATCCTATCAGGCAATCACTAAAGATGGTCGATTGCGGATGCCACGTTTCAATAGATTGAGACATGACAAGTTGCCTTCCGAGTGCACATTGGATCAAATTAACCAAAGCGAATTGAAGGACTATCGCTTGAAACGAGATTTCAACATCACACCGGAGCCTTTGGGCGGAGGCAAAAATGGAGAAAGCTCAATTTTTGTTGTTCAAGAACATCATGCTCGACGATTGCATTTTGATTTTAGGCTTGAGAAAAACGGTGTCTTGAAAAGTTGGGCTATGCCAAAAGGTATACCTGCAAGCTCTGATGAGAAGCGATTGGCAGTGCAGACTGAGGATCATCCGCTTGACTATGCAAATTTTGAAGGAGAAATTCAAAAGGGGCAATATGGTGCTGGATCTGTAAAGATATGGGATAAAGGCACGTATGAACTCAAGATTTGGAACGAAAAGATGGTGGAAGTCAATTTGAAGGGTGAGAAGCTTGAGGGTCGCTATATTTTGGTGCGGTTGAAGAATTCAGGAGAAAAAAATTGGCTGTTCCTTAAAGGAAAGGATTAGGTTAAATATGACACTTCATGCGGGCACAATGGGTTGGAGCTATGAATTTTGGAAAGGAAATTTTTACCCTGAAATACTGTCGTCGAAGGATTTTTTAGGTTACTATGCGAAACAGTTTGACACGGTTGAGGTTAACAGCACTTTTTATGGAATACCCCGTAAACACAACATGTTAGATTGGAGAGATCAAACACCTGAAGATTTTGCTTTTTCCCTAAAGTTTCCACAGATCGTAACCCACTTCAAAATGCTCAAAGATTGCAAGAAAGAAGTGGAAGTCTTTTTAGAAAGGGTAAACTTGCTCAAGGATAAGATTGGCGTTTTGTTGCTCCAGTTGCCTTACACTTTTGGAGTCGAGCATATCCCCTTGCTATACACTTTTCTTCAGAGTCTGCCAAAGACTAGTCGCTACGCAGTTGAAGTAAGAAACCGAAAGCTACTGAATAACAATTTATATTCTGTTTTGAAAGACAACAATGTGGCTTTGGTTTGGGTTGATAGCCCTTTCATGCCTGAAATTAACAAGGTAACCTCTAACTTCATCTACATACGTTGGGAGGGAGACCGAAGCAGTGTTAATGGAACTTTGGGTAAAAAGGAAATTGACAGAGCTCAAAAGATAAAAAATTGGGCAGAAAAAATTGAGCCTTTCTTGAGGAATGAAACCGAAGTCTTCGGGTATTTCAGTAAGTATTATTCAGGGTATCCGCCGTCTGATGTAAAAAATTTGATGAACATAATACATAGGAAGATGCAATAAAGGTTTTCAGTAACTATGATTATTATGCCAATTATGATGAGCATAATAAGAGCAAAAAGGTCAATCTGGGGCATCGAATCAAATATTCCCCAAAACGGAAAAATCACTAGCAGAATTTTATGCACAATTCAGTTTAATTGAAGATTATTGCCTCTATATTGTAATATATTTTTCCAAAAAGTTCCACATTCAGTGTTCTAAGCGTTTGTTTTCGCTCTAATCTTTGATAGAAAATCCTTCTGTAGCTGAACAACACCGAAAATTGTGACCCTGAATTTATCGTCACTCGTTTTTGCCACCATATCACTTTTCACAAGTTCGCCCAAACGCGTACTAGTTATTTTGCCACTTTTCCCCAGTTTCGACTGCAATTCCTCCTTTGAAACCACATCATTTGCCAGCAATCCCAGTTTGTACCCCAAATGAGCGGCTAAAAGCCACATTAGCAATGTCTCATTATCCGTTAGCCGGCTTTTAGAAACCAATAAGTTTGCACCTTCTTTTGAAAAGGCGATTAAACCTTCACAGGCTTTTGAAAGATGTTGCAAGTCAACACTGAGTAAAAGTCGGCTGGCAACTTCAAATGAAGGAATGAACTCGTTGAAAAACTTGCTCAATAATAGCCACGCTTCTTCAGGTGGCGCAGAAAACGTTTTCTCAACATTCTCATATTTTATATGGACTTCAATTTCCTTTGGTTGTTCTGTCAACTCATTTTGCCTCGAAGTTTCGATAGAACCTCTTCTTCAATCCACTTTTCACCCTGAATTGTCAGTTTAAAATCAGGTTTACTTGGATCAGGCTTAAACACTTGCCCCCGCTTAGTCATCTCATTCAACCGCGCAGGAACCATACTTTTTATCCCACTAGACTCCAACAACCTGGTCACTTGAGCAGCAGTATTGGTTTTGCCTTCTGACGCGTAGAGAACTAAACCTACAGCCTCATAATGAGTAAGCTTCTCACGCGTCACGACAACCGGACCCTCAGTTGTCAGCTCAACTATCCCTTTCAACTGTGCTCCCGAAGGCATCAACTTATTAGAAACAAAGTCCGAAAGCTTCTCAACAAAGTTCTCCGGCATCGCTTCCAACATACTGAGAATCTCTTTAGGCGTTTCCCCTTCAATAACGACCTCACCAAAAGGAGTTTTTATACGCGCTTCAATCCGTTTCACTTTGTTCTTCCACCCGGGTTTGTGGGTTTCTTTTCAGCCAATATGTAAACAAAACCTGTGTTCGTATTCCAGCGTCGCACCATTCCCTTGTCAGCAAGCTTGTTCAAAGTTTTCTCTAGTGTTTGAGCGGTGTATGTAATCTTGTTCGCATTCATAGCATCCTTCAATTCTTCCATTGTTCTCGGTCGCCATTTGCCCCAGTCCGTTTCTAAGAGCCCTAAAACTGCCTCTTTACAGTTTACTACACTCGTTATTTTTGGGTATGTTTGCGCTGGCGCTTTAGGTGTTTCTTTCGCTTTGTCTGTTGGCTCAGTTTTCACAGTCAACGTAGCAACTGTTTTAGGTTTGACGTTCTCAAAAGCTTTGTGAGCATTGGCGATTAAACTTGGAAGGTCATTAAGAGTTTTTATTACCTCTCCATGTGTTCCTTTTATCTCAACCTCGTACTCACCGAGTTTTATACGGAAGGTAAAACCTTCAGATTTTCCCTTGGATGATTTATTTGGCAATATTATCCCACGGATATACACGTATTTTATACTTTTTAGGATTTGCGTCTTCTGAAATATTTCCTTTCGGGAATATAATATTATATAGTGAGACATAATATTCAAGCTAACAGCTGCTTAAACAGGAGACCCTCGCTTGAGAAAAAAAGGATTAGCAATCTGGCTTTTCAGTAGCTTAACCGTAACCTCACTCATACACCTAATCGACGCAGCATCAGCATTACTTTTAAATAACCCAAAACAAATTCTCCAACTCTACCCACTCATAAACCAGCAACTCCAACAAATACCAGTAGATATCTATTTCTATGCAACAGCAGCCTCAACAGCAATCCTTTGGGCAATAACATGCTTAGTAGCCTTTGACAACCCTGTTGAAGCGTTCTTAAACAAGATATTATCAGACGCCAAAAACCAAAACACAGCGGAAGTTCAAATCCTAGAAAGTAAAAGTGAAGTCCTCGACCTAATGTGCGAAACCATAGAATCAGACAGTGAAACATTGGCGCAAGTTAAAGACCTAATGCGAAACATACGCAACGAAGTCAGAGATATACAGCCGATTAAGGAAACAATAGAAAAAACAAGAAAGGAATTGGTTAGCTTAAAAAGGCAAATCGAAAACCTTAGAGAGAAAGTTCTCTTCTCCATAGTCTGCCCAGTATGTGGAAAAAAGCTAAGCCCAGACTTTAAAATTTGTCCCTACTGCGGCAACTGCATGACCCTTAAAGAAGAAATGGTGATAGTTAAGCAATATAGGTAGTTCAGTAGGCTACTTTAACCGTTCTCTCAAAAGAGCACTGACAAAACTTGGATTAGCTTTTCCACGAACTTCTTTCATCACTATACCCATAAGCATTCCGTAAGCCCTCTGTCCCATCTGATCAATAGACTGCCTATTTTCCGCGATCAACCTATCAATAAGTTTTGTTAACTCTGCTTTTGAAAACATTACCAATCCAAGAGCAACAATCGCATCTTGCACGCTTTCACTACCATTCTCAGAAAGCCAAACAAAAACGTCTGCCAAAGCCTCCTTCATCAATGCTCCCGAACCAACATATTTGAAAATCTCCATAATTTGATCTTCAGATACTCTCTCAACAATAACACCGTCGCGTTTCAGTGACTTTAAAGTTTCAGTCAGAAATACTGCGACTGTTGTGGCTGCCACTTCGCTTTCTTTTACTATGATCTCAAACAACCTATCGTATTCTGAATCAATAATCTGCTTTGCGAGCTTCCCGTTAAGATCATATTCCTTCACTAAACGCTTTAATTTCTTTTTTGCAGGTTCAGGCAAATTTGAGCGGATTTTCTCTAAAAAATTATTCGTTATGATAGATGGTGGGATGTCAGTTTCAGGATACATCCTTGCTGCACCTGGCCTAGGCCGCATATATCGGGTTGTCCCATCGTCCTTTGCAGTTCGAGTCTCCGAAGGCACACCATTAACTGCTTCATGTGCTCTTTGCACAACTGCCTTCAACGCGTCCTGCACATTTTCCACGATATCGGCTACGAAAACCACAGCATCCTCTTCATTGGCGTCTACAGCTTTGCGCAGTTTTTCAACCTCTTCACAGGTTATGCCGTATGCGGGCATTTCATCGGTATGAAATATTCCGTTTACTCTACCCCAAAACTTAGCTCGGTCAGACAACTCAGTCCCAAAACGGACCCCAGGCATGAGCTCACGTTTCAAAATGCCGTTGAATTTCGGGAGTTTGACGGCTATTACCTTGCCACCCCTCTGTAATGCTTTGCGGATAACCTTGCACTTGGTCTGCTTGAAAAGCTTTGAAACGTCATCAAAATTTTCTTTAAGCTCTTCAGCATTTACACCTCTGTCACGCAACTCATCCACAACTTGGATAAGACGAAGCTGGCGTTGGACCTCAAGCTCTACTACCTTTGAAATCAACTCAAGCGCTTGAACGCCTTTAATCTCGATTAAAGCGCCACTAGGCAAAGAAACGTTCAAATCTTGTCGTATTGTTCCTAAACCACGCATAACTTTGCCGGTATCACGCAGTATTCTGCCAATGGCATAAGCAACCTCCTGCGCTTCTTTTGGAGAATAAATCACGGGTGAAGTAGTAACCTCAATCAGCGGTATTCCCAAACGATCGATGCGGTAACAGATTGTTTTATTTTCATCTCGAGTTCCTGTCTTACGTGCCGCATCCTCTTCCAGACTTGCAGCTTGGATTGGAATAGTTTTTTCGCCAATCTTAATCCCCCCATCAGAAGCTATGATGCAGGTTCGCTGGAAACCAGTAGTGTTTGAGCCATCAATAACGGTTTTGCGCATAACATGTATTTCATCAATTGGGTGCATATTCATCATGAACGCTGCAGTTAAAACCACTTCTACCGCTTCCATGTTCAATGGATGTGGCGGTTCCTCATCCATCTCCACAAGGCACGACGTTAACCTATTGGCTTCATACTGAATCATGATGCCTTTCTGAAACTCAAAAAACGCAGCTGGATCTACTTGACCGAGCTCGCTTTGTGTGGGTCTAAGTCTGCGTAGAAAAGTAATTTCTGGCTCTTCCTTGAACATTACGGGCGGACAATTACAAAATAGCTTCGTTTGAGTGTGAAGTTGTTGGTGAATTTCTAACCCAATTTTAAGACCTACTTTTGCGTAGTCAATTTCCATCTTCATCTTCTCCGTTCCATCCAATTTCTTGTGGCAGAGTTCGCGGAGAAAACTCGCCTGCAATGTTAATTTTCAGAATCCTTTTAGCTTCCTCTGGATTGCTAGTTTGACCGAGAACCCACATTAATTTGACCAACGCGGTTTCTGGGAACATGTCTTCTAAGGGAACTACGCCTAAAGTGAGCAAGTCACGTCCTGTATCATATACATTCATGTTTACGCGCCCCCAAATGCATTGAGAAGCCAACGCTACCACGACACCTCGTTTAACAGCATTGCCGATGGCCTTAAAGCAATCTTTGCTGACGTGACCCAAACCACTGCCTTCAAGAAGTATGCCTTTGCACCCTTTCTCCACGTGCCAATCGATGACTGAAGGGTCTAGTCCTGGATGAAACTTCACAAGTGCAACCCGCTCGCTGAATTCATGTTTTAAAATGAGACTTCTATTGGCATTTCGCTCCTGATATTTATCTGTCAGCATTATGATTTCTTGATTCTCTACCCTAGCAATTGGTGTATCATTCACTGGTTTGAATGTGTCTCTTCTACTAGTGTGACACTTCCTCACTTTTGTGCCTCGGGTTATGGCTATGGTTGTGTCGGAGACGGTTTCATGCATGGCTAACCCAACTTCCGCGAAGACTCCTCGGGTAGCAATCTGAACAGCAGCGATAAGGTTGGTTGCGGCATCAGAGCTTGGTCGATCAGACGACCTCTGGGCGCCAACAAGAATTACTGGCACGGGGAGGTTTTGCAATGCGAAGCTCAATGCAGCAGCAGTGTAAGCCATTGTGTCTGTACCATGAGCTACAACCACACCATCCGCGCCTTTTTTTATGTGTTCAGCAATTTTTTGGGCAAGCTGGGTCCAGTGTTTCTGCGCCAAGTTTTCACTATAAACGTTAAATACTATTTCCGTGGTTACTCGCGCGATATCAGCTAGTTCTGGGACCACGCCATAAAGGTCTCTTGCTGAAAGCGCGGAGCGCACGGCTCCTGTACGGTAATCTACCCGACTGGCGATTGTTCCCCCAGTACTCAGGATAACTGCTTTTGGCAGTTCTGGCTTCTGCTCCGGAAGAGGAGGCGAGGTAAAAATTGGCTTTTCTCCTTTTCCTATTTTTTCGATTTTGACATCTAGCGTTATGCGTACGCCTACGTTGTAACCGCTTTTCAATTTGATCACAACATATTTGTTGTCGCGTGTCTCTGAGCGGGGAATTAGTATTCCCTCATACTTTTTCTCTTTGCTGGTAACGCGTATAGCATCACCAACTTTACATCCAGCTTTTGTTAGAGCTTCTAATGCCTCGCCTTTATACCCTAAATTTGCTTCTTGATTCATATTTTCAGGTCACCAATCGTTTTGAAACGTATGCGCCGTCACGATTGTAGCCAAAGCGCAGGTAATACTGTTTTGTGCCTAATGCACTTATAACTAAAAGCTTTTTTGAGTCGTAATCCTCCCGTGCAATTCGTTCAGCTTCTTCTAGAAGAATTGATCCATAGCCTTTATGCTGCCACGCTCCTTTTGAGTGTTTACCGACTGGGACTAAGGGACCACAAACGTGGAGTTCTCGCACTATGGTAGAATGCTCATAGTTGATTTCGGGTCTATGAGCCTTTTGAGAGGGCACCCGAACACGCAAATAACCTATTAAGACGTTATTTTCGGAATCTTCGACTGAAATGAAAATTTCTTGTCCCTCAGAGGCTTGGTAGGAAATAGATGACACTTTAATTTCATCTATGTTTGGGACAATTTTATCAACCGCTGCACGGTGTCCTACTTCCCTGCAACGAATACAGGGGCATCTGGCATTTTGCTGGTTTAGTTTTTGTCGGACGAGTTGACGCAAATTGCTCTTCTTAACGCCCGCCTCGATCAAACCTGCGGGGATATCGCGTTGAACACGCATTACTCGAACCCATGGTGGAAGCGTTTTTTTAATTTCAGCGATCAGGGTCACAGCTTCTTCGATCGTATAGGGCTTGTAAAGGCCTTCTCGGTAGAAACTATGCGTTTTTGTTCCTGCTATGACAAGACAGGGGTAAATCTTTATCATGTCAGGTTTGAAGGCCGGGTCTGTAAAAACTCGGCTGAAAGCTTCCAAATCCTTTTTTAGGTTTGAGCCAGGCATACCAGGCATTAGGTGGTATACGATTTTTAAGCCTGAGTCTTTGGCGATCTGTGTTGCATCAATGACGTCAGCGACAGTGTGAGTTCTACCTGCAAGACGGTAAAGTTCGTTATCTGGATTTTGGACACCGATTTCCACGCGAGTTACGCCCATGTCGAGCATAGCATCGACGTGCGGTTTCTTGCACCAATCGGGTCGGGTCTCCACTGTTATGCCAACGTTGCGGATTTTGCTTGTTTCAGCATTTGCCTTGGCTTCCTCAAGGTTTACAGATTCCCTTCCCGTTATAGCATCTAGGCTGCGTTGAATAAAATTTGTCTGGTATTCAGACGGTGTGGCTGGAAACGTTCCTCCCATGATTATGAGTTCTATTTTATCCACGCGATGTCCGATGGCCTCAAGCTGGTTAATGCGATTTCGCACTTGCTGGTAAGGATCATAGTTATTTTGGCTTCCGCGCATCGCTGCTGGTTCTTGCCCTGTATAACTTTGCGGCACACCTTGCCTGGGACCTCCAGGGCAGTAAGAACAAGGTTCATCTTGCGGACAGGGATGCGGTTTCGTCATTACGGCTACAACTGTGACCCCTGAGATGGTTCTTGTTGTTTTTCTGCGAAGAAGTTGCAGGAGGCTTTGCTTTTCTTTTGGGCTCATAGTTCCTATTATTTCGGCGTTTGATGGTAGCCGATTAAGTTGATATTTCGCAGCGACTTGGGTTTTGACATGATGGATATCACCGCGAGTAGGTGACCGTAAAAGCATCAGGGCTTCAATTATTTCCTTTATTGCCTTATCAGTGTTCAACATTAACGTATCATGATAAAATTCCATTAAGTAATAAATAAATCACGCTCACCGAGAATTCGAGTCTATGTTGAAAAAATTAATTAACCTTACCGGGTTACATCCAGTTTTGCCCGGCTTTTCTCTGCAGAACGATACGCTTTTGGTAGTTTCGTCTGCTTCGGGTTTTTGGACTGTATTTTATTCTTTCCTTAGCCTCAATCTTGGGGGTTTGCGCTCTCACTTTACCAGCTTTAGACAGAGAACCATGAGTCGGCATGAATATTCACCTAAAAAACATAAAACATAGATGTAACTCTTAAATCTTTACTATCTACGCTCTAATTCATTCAGTAAACTGTTGTATTTCCGAGCGTAATGCACAGCTACATAGAATCCAAAAAAGGTTGTAAAAAGCCCTAATGCCGAAACAATGATGCCTCCAGCGTATGCAAACCAGCTGTTCCCAATAACGCTGAAAATCAAACCTACACCTACCAGAAAGACACCCAGAGGAATTATAAGCAATCCGTTTCTCTCATTTCTCGCAACGTCCATAATCCTCTCTCTTAAATCTTTCAATTTGGCATCGTCAGATAACATGGACAGTCATCAAAGTTCATCGCTGTTCAGTTAAAAAATATTGTTCCAAAATGGAAATCCTTTTTTCACTAATTATAAAGTGAATTTAAAACCGTGCTAACTTTAAATAAATTATCAAAAAAAGGGAAAATGTTGCGGGTGACATCTCCACACTATATGGATGCAATTCCCATCCCCAGCTTTGATTAGTTAATTAAATATCCACTTATCTTATGACTAAAATCATTATTTTGTCTGCAAAGTAATTTATTAATAAAAAAATACAGTTCATGAATATGACATTATTTAGTGAATTATATAAAATACAAAAAAAAGATTTAAAAAAAGCAGTAAACGTGCTTGCTAATGCATTTTCCAAAGAATTAATGTGGAAAGAAATATTCAATGATGAAGACAAAAACCTTATACTAACTGAAGTCATGGTTAGATTTTGTTTAAAATATGGCAATGTTCTATCAATATCTGATAATTTAGAAGGAATAATGGCAATTGCACCATATGATAAAGAAATGACATTTTGGAGAATTATT
>SMYP01000102.1 GCA_007050895.1 Candidatus Bathyarchaeota archaeon
AGTATAATATTTTGCAAAAGATAATCAAGAAATTTAAGGGAAACATTTTCCCGCTCATACATCTTTCGACTGATATCACTATAAGAGTCACTTATGAATAACGTTTCGTCTGGATTCAGATCTCTTGAGTGCAAATACCTCATGAGGCTGCCTGAAACTGCAACAGGATCAGGTAGAACAATTGTCGCAGGGTACTCTATGCCTTGGTCAGCACAAATCATCCTTTTAAGAACAGAAAGCCCTGCATTTGACTTATCAAAAAAATTGTACGAAGCTCCTAGATAACCTAGTGATTCCAAGCCCCAACTTACGTATGGATATTTTTTGATTTCTGTTCCCAGTTTATTTCTTTCGAATAAGTATATGCTGAGAAGCTCTTTCTCGTAGTAGGTGAGCGGGTACTCCTTGTCTGTGAGCTTAACAGTCTTTACTTGAAGAAGCTTCTCTGGCGTCTTTATTTGTCCAAGTATTGCTTGGAGGCTTTTTTCGAATTCGAGTATTCTCAAGATGCTGTAAACATCTCTCTGAATTTCTATTCTGTCTTCAACAATTACGACCTTTTCACTTGGTGCAAATATGCCTTGAAAGAAGTTATGCGCCTCTGCAACTCGTTCTCTGATGTCTCCTCGATGGTAACCGCGACCGATATCTCGTAATGCTCCAATATACACGACAGGATTTATTGAATACCCATTGCGGATTAGATACTCTGTGAAAAAAAGGGGCAAGAAATGTTTAAGCTGCGCCACTTCCAAATCAGCGTGAAAAGCAACAATAATTACAGAATTTAGTTTCCGTCTTTTCCATTGGTCGCCTACACCCTCTATAACTCGAATATCAGCCATTTGGGGAAACCTTTGTTCGAACCATGTTTCAGTTAACAAAGGCAAGGGAACGGCTTCTTGTGCATTGTTTTGATTAGCCATTTTTCAGCATTCTTTTTTCTGTTTGTTACATTTGCTCCATTTATTTGAGATTATAGTAACATTCAATGTAACTATGATGTACTACTTTAAGTTTTCCTTGCATTCACGTAGTTTTAAGTAACAAAGAATGTGACTAAAATGAGAATAACCTCTATTATTTGACCTCAAAGAATAATCTTCACCATTACAATAATCAATAAAACAGAGGTATGCCAAATGGAAGCAATAACTCATCAAGACGCGAAAGAAATCAAAGCTGGGATAGTAAACATACATAGATTACTAGAGCTAAGAAAGCTGCACGCAAAACACATGAGCCTTGGAAATATGTGTGGTTCCTGTAACAGTTTCTGTCGTGAACTAGGACTACAAAAACAAACCAGAGACCTCATACAAAAATACCATACGTAACCCCACATTATCTCGAGATTTTTAGACTTACTCTACGTTTTCTGCAATAAACCGAAACGACAGCGGCAAACATGTCTATTTAAGCATAACCGACGCAGCCAAAGTGGTAAAAGCTCTGAAAGAAAAGCGAAACTGCTACTTCTTTTTACCTTTATTTTTCTCGTACAGTTTTGTCGGCAGATACTCATCCACAATATATGTTAAACCGTATCTGCTGAAAGCCTCTTGCTCCGCCTTTCGCTTAATTTTCAGGAAGGTTTTGATCTCTCTTTGCCACAGTGGGTCTCCTTGATACCTTGGGTCCCTCTGCAACTCATGAAGACGTTTGATGTCTACTTCGTCCAGCGGATCGGTAGGAAGCTTATAATTAACTATATCTGAAGCCCAGACGCCGCTCCAAATGGCGTCAGGTGTGGTTAAATCCCGCAGGTGAGCGGCGTTTGCTGACCCAGAAATTATGACCATGGCAATGTGCATTCCCCATGGGTCGCCATCAGTGAATATGTACACGGGTATGTTCAGCTCGTCGTGGAGCCTTTTAATGAAGTACCTAGTTTGCCTTGGGGCTTGACCAGCCGTCAAGACCAGTATAGCGTTGTGTTTTTTATGCACGTTTTCTTCGATGAACCTTGTGAACAAGCCACCTTTCTCTATGGCTATAACTTTGTCCGCTGTTGTGCTTGCAAACTCGGAGGAAGTTAACGCGGGACCAATCAATACACCATCAGGGTGCGATGACAAATTCAAGGTTTTTCCCTCGTAGCCTGGAACTGTGTATTCTATTGTGAGATCGCCGAAGACTGCAGAGCGTTCCTCAGGGAAAATGTTAAAATCTTCTCTGGAATGGCCAGTTGCTGTCTCCAAGTCGGTTATTATGTTGTTGGATTCCTGCTGGTCCTTAAAGGTCATGTTGTAGGCTTGGGCTGAGTAGTAGACGTCTCTCAAGGTTGAGGTTTTACGGTGAAACGTTAACTCATTCGAGAACATGGCAGCCCAAGATAGCTGCGTGAAAGGTTTTACATGGCGTATGTTTCGTGCGCTTCGGGTGACGCTTTTGTCGCCTAGAATATACTGGCGGACATCAGGATCGTAATAAATGTTCTCGGTTGAGCGGCTGGGCATGGTGATGGTCGGGAAGTTGCCACTTTCCAGTTGATCATAAATTTGTGTGCCTAGTTTCTTCAGGCTGTCCATTATCTCATGTTTCTTCTCAGCAATAATTCCTTTATTTTTCTTCTGTGCCATATTTCTGCACGCTCTTTATCAATTTTTGAATGTCAGGTCGCTTCTCTTTTCCAGCAAGAGTTGTGGAAAACTCGGCGATTCGGGGCAGGTACTTGGCAAAAATGCTGATCCGCTTTTTCTCTCTGTCCACATGTTCGCGTTTAGATAAGAAATGCTGGAGTTGACGACCAACCTCGCGCAACGCGTTTGCCACTTCCTTTCTGACTTCTGGTCGATCGGCAATGAACTCTTTTCCCACAGTTTTGTATGGTACTTTGGTACTGCAAATGTGCACTACAATGGCTATGGGCAT
>SMYP01000039.1 GCA_007050895.1 Candidatus Bathyarchaeota archaeon
CCTGTAGCTAGTGGTCAAATGCACATTGTTCCTGGTTTCAAAAAAGATTTTCCAATAGTCTTGAATATTCCTATTGCCGGTCGTGAGTCATTTGACGGAATGGATGCTAACGTCACGTGGTTTGTAAAAGGAGTTGTGGCAGTTGACGATCGTCCAGACATTACAAGCGAAACAAAGGAAATCCAAGTAATCAGGACTAGTGCAGGATCAAAGACCCAAGAAAAAGAAATCGCGTTGATTCCTTGTGTATATTGCGAATCTCTTATGGCCCAGTCTGCATCATTCTGTCCAAAATGTGGAGCTCCTAGAAAAACGTAGGATCAACAAATTACAGGTTAGTAGTTAGCCAACAATAACTGCACTATCCTAACTCTTATTGCGATTTAGATTGGATTGTTGCCTTTTGCAAGGCAAACTTTTCCACTAGAAGAGGTTGGTTATGTCACATTAAGTTCTCCTCTTTCCTTCTTAGTTATAAATTTATTAATTCTAGGGCAAGTGACGATGTCTGCTGCAAAAATCCCCTTTTTTACAAGCAAAAAGCCTCAGTACATTTTAATTTTTTTGTTTTTATTTGATTTGAAATATTTTATTTACTTCTTAATTCAAATACATTCATAGGATTGAGTAACAAGCGCTAGTCCGTTTAGAAAAGTTTGTGGTGAGTTCTTGAATCTTGGATTTCTGGTTAAAGACTTCAGGATTTCCTCAAGGAAATTTACAGCTGCCACAGTTCTGAATTCAGCAACTTTGGCATGGTTTTTCTTACTTATTCTTTACCTGCCCCAAGCTCCTTTCGGAGGCTATATCAGTCAACTAGTTTTCGTATGCTCTACTATTTTTTGGTCCGTTATCGGAAGTTTCTTTTCATTGAGGTTAAGTCGCAGAACACTGCTGATTTCATCCATATTTTTGGGGACGATTTCAACTATTATGATCGCTTTTGCGCAAGAAACGATTTTTGAATTTGTGTGTTTACTCTTAGGAGCCTCTTTGGGATTGGGGTTGCCAAGCAGCATGGCCCTTGCCGCTGATTACACAGTGGTTGAAGAACGAGGGCGAGTCTCGGGAACAATAATACTTGCAACTTTCATCATAGCATTTGTTTCTATAGCGATAATATGGATATTTAGTCTAGCGGCAGTTGGAATCGCCCTATTGCTAGCCGTTTTAAGATCAAGCAGTTTCTTGGCTCTGGCTATTGACAAATGTGAGAGATTAGTACCATCAGTGAAGAAGAAAATCCGCTTGCCCGTTACTGCTAACAGAGAGTTCCTTTTCTATATTTTTCCATGGGTAATGTTCAGCATCGCTTCAAGTCTTGCTTGGAATGTGATTCCTCCACAGACTTACGCAGCTGAATTGGTGCCGTTAACAATATTACGCTATGTCTTCATAGCATTGTTCGGTCTAGCGGCAGGCGTCATAGCTGATAGATTTGGGCGTAAATACATCATCATAATTGGTCTCATTGTGTTGGGAGTTGCTTTTGCATTGCTAGGATTTAGTCTTAGCAATACAGGTGTCATTTGGATCCATCGTCTTTGGTATGTCTATCTGGCACTCTCAGGAGTGACTTGGGGCTCATTCTTCGTTGTTTTTCTAACTGTGCCAGGTGACCTATCAGATCTCGATTCAAGAGAAAAATTCTACGCGCTGGTGGTCGGAATTTTCAGTGTAGGCGCCATTCCGGTACCAGATTTCTCAGGCGTTCTCCCAGTCAATTCGCTTTCACAAATCCTAAGCATCATTCTCTTTTTATCCATTGTTCCAGTTTTACGCTCCAAAGAAACCCTGCACGAAAGCAAAATACAAAAAAGAAGAATGAAGGAACATATGGAAAAAATTGTTAAAATCATTAAACAGACTGAAGATACAGATCATGATAAAGAAAAATCTTAGGCGACTCATATATACATCAACATGGAACAAGCGATTTTCTCAGGAACAGTAAACGAATACCATGTTAAAGTGGCTTCAACTGTTTATTAGGCAAAGACTCTGATAGAAGCAGGCTTAGATTACGTCACTGGCGAATACGATGATGGAGGAAAGATCGTTGGGAAGCAAAAGTGATGGCAGGACACCATAGAATTTGCAGAAAAAAACATAGAATTTATTAATTCAGCTCTAGTGCATAAGGTGTAAAGGCGATTAAAAGTGTCGTTCATGTCTAAACTCAAAAATGCTGATTTCAGGGAGTTAGCGCCAGTTTTCTTTTACGGGAGTGTTGGAATTTTACTTATAGTTCTGTTACCTTTCGCTAATTTTCCACCTCACATCGGCCTAACAGGAGCACTCAGCCTCGTAACAGCATATGGCATCCTAAAAAACAGGTTCTGGGCTTTCTGGCTAGTCATAGCCCTGCTTGCTGTCGCCACAACAATATCTCTATACACTCTGTCCGTAGTAGCATTCACTAACTGGATTGTAGCCATAAGCATGATCAGCTACGCTGTTCTGACTTGGATTTTCACGCTACACCTTGCATTAAAAAGAAACCCAGCGTAACTCGGACTCATAAGACGCCTTTCAAAAGCGTTACCACAACTTCTTCTCCAGCATCAATAAACTGTTGGTACGCGGGAATTTCAACGAAACCATCAGCCTTCGCAAGTGTCGTAATAGCTCCCGATGCGCCAGTTTCAACAGGCTCAACGACCTGCCGGTCAAATTTGTCGAGTTTCATTTTAATCATGACAAACGTTCGTCTGCCTTTTGCTGAGAACATGCGTTTAGTCGCCAAAGCTTTAACGGTCTTTTCTTCAATTGTGGGTCTGCCAGACATAAGCTGAAGAACAGGACGAGCTAACAAGTGAAACAGCAACAGAGCAGAAGTCGGATGACCCGGCAAAGAGAAA
>SMYP01000055.1 GCA_007050895.1 Candidatus Bathyarchaeota archaeon
ATTTTATTGAATCAGTTGACCTTTTAGGTTAAAGATAGACGAGCACTGAATTTATTGTGTGGATGAACTTATAATACAGTACTGAACGGTATATTCTGTGAGGGTTACTGTTGGAATACGCCGTAATCGCTAGCGCCTATGAAAAAATTGAAGCCACAACCAAACGACTCGAAATGACGTCGCTGCTAGTTGAATTGCTGAAAAAAACACCGAAAAACATCATGTCTAAAGTAGTCTACCTAACTCAAGGCAAAATATATCCCGATTTTGTGGGTCTAGAGATAGGTGTGGCTGAGAAATTAGCAATAAAAGCTTTGGCACGCGCCTCTGGCAGAAGACAAAATGAAATCGAAAAGGACCTGCAGAAAAGTGGTGATGTAGGCGAAACCGCCCAGAAATTCTTAACCAGAAAGAAGCAAACTACTTTTTTCAAGAAAATTCTAACCGTGGAAAATGTTTACATGACGCTTGACAAGATGGCTAAAACGTCAGGGTCGGGAGCGGTGAATTCCAAAATGGCTCTTTTAGCAGGGTTGCTGTCAGACGCTTCTCCCAAAGAGGCGAAGTATATAATACGCACGGTTACAAGCAAATTGAGATTAGGCATAGCAGACATGACGGTTCTGGATGCTTTGGCTTTGGCGTATGGTGGTGGCAAGGAATCCCGTGAACTCATTGAACGCGCTTACAATATTTCTTCTGATCTCGGTAGGGTAGCAAATGTAGTTGCTGAAGAAGGTTTAGAGGGTATTAAGAAGTTTCAAGTGATGGTTTTTGAGCCAATAAGGCCTATGTTAGCGGAGCGCCTCTCTTCTCCTGAAGAGATATTAGAGAAGCTTGGCGGGAAGTGCGTAGCCGAATACAAGTACGACGGTGAACGAGTGCAGGCTCATAAGAAAGGGATTGAAGTTACACTATACTCTAGACGTATGGAGCGCATTTCTGACCAATATCCAGACGGTGTTGAGCTCATCAAAAGCCATGTAAATGCGAAGGAAGCTATTTTGGAAGCTGAATGCGTTGCTGTCGACTTAGAAACAGGCGAGTTGCTCCCTTTCCAAGAGTTGATGCACAGACGCCGCAAATACGGCGTTGAAAAAGCTATGGATCAATATCCAATTTCACTGTTCATGTTTGACGCACTCTACTTGGACGGCAAGGATTTGACTCTTAACGCTTACCCTTCGAGAAGGGCACAGCTGGAAAAAATCATAAAGGAAAGTAACAGAGTTAGGACAGCTAGACAAATTCAAACAGGCAACGTGAAGAAATTAGAGGAATTTTTTGAGGAAGCTATAGAGGACGGTTGCGAGGGATTAGTATGCAAATCAATAGCAGCTGATTCGGTGTACCAAGCAGGTGCCAGAGGTTGGATGTGGATAAAGTACAAACGGGACTACAAGAGCGAGATGACTGACACTGTGGACTTGGTGGTTGTCGGTGCTTTCCACGGAAGAGGAAAACGGGCAGGAGTATATGGTGCGCTGCTTCTGGCAACTTACAACCGAGAGACAGATACTTTTGAGACTGTTACCAAATTGGGCACTGGCTTCACGGATGAAGACTTGAAGAAGTTGCCTGAACTGTTGAACGAGCACATAGTTCCACGCAAGCCTTCACGGGTGCAGTCGACTTTGCCTGTTGACGTCTGGTTTGAGCCAAAAGTGGTTTTGGAGGTTCTTGGAGCCGAAATAACGTTAAGCCCAATTCATATGTGCGCTATGAGCACTATTCGTAATGGTAGCGGTTTGGCTATTCGATTTCCCCGTTTTACGGGTAAGTACAGGAATGACAAGGCGGCTGAGGACGCAACGACCTCAGCTGAAGTTGTTGAGATGTATCACAATCAGCTGAAGCAAATTGATGTAGCTTAAAATTGCTTTTTGCGTGCGGCGCAATTTAGTGACGGGCAAAGAATTCATAAACATCAAATGTCTAAAATAATGCGCGTGAAGAAAATGTCGCAGGATTCTGAGAAGTTAAAGGCACTTGTCCATTTTAAGAAAAAACTTGAAAAGAAACTTGAAGAGTTGGATGCTGAAATTAAAGATTTAACTGCCATGCTGGATGTGGTGAATTCAGTCCTGCTTGAGAAGGGCTTTAAGCGCGGGAACATCGACGAGGTGAAAGCTTCTAAGGAGGAAACGCCTACCCTGCATGTTACGATTAAAGACGAGAAACCTTCCAAGTCGAGTCCTGTGGAACCGGAGAGTGTCATTTCATTGAAGACTATGAGTGATGAGCCCTTAGCGATAATTTATGTTAAACCGGATGCGTTGCATGTTCTGCCAGATGAGAGCAAGAAATTTAGCGTTAGTACACCTCCTTTTCAGACGTTTCTTGTTGAGCGCGTGTTGATGAAGATGCAGGATAAAGACAAGGAACTATTAAGAACAGGACAATTAACTGCTGACAAGATATTTGATTATGACATAATCGATGAAGGCGATTTGATCCGTGAAATAATATTGAGAAACGTTGATGAAGAACGATTGAAGGAACTCAAGTCCAGCATTCGGTGGACGCTGGAGAAGATGTATGAAAAAACAGGAAAAGTTGATAGTTAAGAATTAAAGATGTTTTTTCAGCAGGTTTTCTATATTACCTTTGGCACAGAGACCTACTAATCTCTCAACTTCGCAGCCATCTTTAAATAGAATCAGTGTTGGAATGCTGAAAACTTGATAGAATTCAGCTGTTTTAGGGCTTTCATCGACGTCGAGTTTGCCAATAAGTACTTTTCCATTATAATCAGTGGCTAACTCGTGGATTGTGGGAGCCAAAGCGCGGCATGGACCACACCAGCCAGCCCAAAAATCGATCAAAGCAACCTTGTTGTTTTTGATTGTTTCTTCGAA
>SMYP01000063.1 GCA_007050895.1 Candidatus Bathyarchaeota archaeon
TCAGCGCGCACAAGCGTTAACGGTGGAACCTCATAATTTTCTCTTAAACCAAGTTTTCCTTTAAGATTCAAGTTACGCACTACTTTTTCAGCGTCAAACTCCAAAACGCCGCCTTCATCGTAGACAAACGATGATGCCTTAAGTTCCTCAAGAACCTGGGAGACCTGACTGCTCCACACAAAATCGCTTTCCCAATCCCAAGAATCATAGCGAACCTTCACGCGCTGCTGGGTTTCCTTGAAACCTTGAATACACAATTCGCTTACTTCTCTTATGAGACTCTTAGCCTCAAGATTTCCATCCTCGTAGGCGCGGTTAAGCCGGTTTATCTCTTCCTCAGGATTCTCGTCTTTGCCTATTTTTTCCAAGAGCTTTCCGAAAAGAGTTGGGAACTTGTCTTCAAGCTCAGCAGCGATTGAAGCCCACTCAACAAGCGCCCCATTGATTTTCTCCGCTTCTTCAGAAGATGAAGACGTTTTAGCCAATTCAAGCTCTCTCTCCAAACGGTTGAGCTCAACCAAACAACATGTAACAGTGTAAATCTTGCCCACAAACCGATCCGCTTTCTCGTCAGGTTTTGGCTTACCAAGCTTCAAGTATCCATATGCAATAACCGAAGACTGCCGTCCAACATCATCAATATAATAATGGCGAGAAACTGCATGTCCCCTGTACTCGAGTATACGAGCTAAAGCGTCACCCAACATAGGGTTTCTAGCTTGCCCTATATGGATTGGATGAAGTGGGTTAACGCTTGTGTGCTCAACAATCACTTTAACTGGATTACCAGTTTTAACAAATCCATACTCGAAATTTAATTGCCGGATAGATGAGAGCGTTAAATCAGAAAACTTTGGAAAATCCGCGTAAAAGTTAATGTAACCTCCGCCAGCAGCAACAACCTTCGAGATCAGAGAGAAACCAGCTTTAGGCATCGCGTCAACTAGACGCTTGGCCAACGCAATAGGCTTGTGGTTAAGCTTTTTTGCTAGCTCAAAACAAAGCGGCGAAGCAAGCTGCCCAAAATCAATGTTTGGCGGTTTATTCATAGATAAAGCATCAACTGCAACATCTGGAAAAGTTGTCTTCAAAACATACATTAGCGTGGTTTCACATTCCTCACGAAACTTGGCAAAGGGATTTTCTAAAGTCATTTTTTGCACCATTTTTTGGAACGCGCTAAATGTTTAAGAGTAGGTGGTATTTTAATTTGAAAAACGTTGTTTATCTATGTATGGATGCAGCTGGGATGAAAACAAAAATAATTTTTTCAGAAAAGAGCCTCAACTATGGTGGTTGGCATATTGAAGGCCCCCAAAGAGTAAAGATGGCATACGAAATTCTAAAAGAAAAGAAATACGAGTTTCTGGAACCTGAAGCTGCATCTGAAGAAGACCTAATGGGGGTTCACGACACTGACTATATCTGGAACCTGAAAAAAGGTCTAGTTGAAGATCCCGACACACCAGCATACGGCAATATTTTCGAATATGCGCGACTTTCAGCCGGAGGCGCAATATTGGCTGCCAAGATTAATGGTTTTTCCCTCATGAGACCGCCTGGACACCACGCTGGACGAAACGGTGCCGCCTTGGGTGCTTACACGCGCGGGTTCTGTTACTTGAATAATGTTGCAATAGCTGTAAAAGCCTTGGGCAAGCCAACTGTGATTTTAGATATTGACGGACATCATGGGAATGGTACACAAGAGATTTTTCAAGGCTATAAGAAAGTAGTATATGTTTCATTGCATCGTTACCCTCATTATCCTGGTACAGGGGCACATTCCGAGGGAAACGCTCTCAACTTCCCTTTGCCGGCTGATTGCGGTGAACAGATGTATCTGGAAACTCTTGACGAAGCATTGGGCATGATTAAAGTAGAAAAGTTTGAGGTTGCAGCTGTATCGGTTGGGTTTGACGCTCACCTTGGAGACTTGGCATCTCTAGGCTTAACAGAAAACAGTTACCGAGAAATAGGCAGGAGAATTGGCGCATTAGAGAAAAGCACTTTCTTCGTTATGGAAGGCGGGTATATAGGTGAACAAAACGGGAGAGATATAGACCAGCTTTTGAGAGGCTACGAAGAAAAGAAAAGAATTATTTGAAAAGGAAAAAGTTCCGGAAACAAACGGGCATCTAATTAGCATGATCACTTTTGCTTTTTGGCTTTTGCTTTTTTGCTCAAATCTTCGAGCTTTTCGTTGACCCTCATTGACCGTTCTTCAGCTTCTGCAAGCAAAGGTTTCCAGTCTTTGTTTTTAACAATGGTGGTCAAGCGTTCCGTTTCTGCTGGAAGGTTTTCAAGAGCGTCGCTGAACCGGTTCTCAGCAGCTTCATCTGTGCATATTAGGTCTAGGGCTTCCTCTGGGCAGGATTCGATGCATTTTGGCTCCCCCTCGCAAAGATCACAGGTTACTGCTATACCAGTATCAGAATGGATTGCAATGCCGCCATGAGGACATGCCTGTATACACCAGTCGCAACCCTTACATTTCTTCTCTTTGACCATTATAATACCCGTTTCTTCGCATTGCGATAACGCATTCTCTGGACATGCAGTCACACATTTGGCGTCATCGCAGAACCTGCAAGCGAGTGCAAAATTGAAAAGTGGAGTCATGCGAACTACGCGGATTCGTGAGCGAATAGGATTCAAAGTGTTTTCTTCTTTTTCAAGCGTGCAAGCATATTCGCAAATTCCGCAACCGGTGCATTTACTTGGGTCAACTGAAATGAACTTTCTGGATGGAAATTTTGATGTTGGCATTGTTGTTACCAGAGAGGGTTTAGCTATCTAAAGATTTCTGTATGCTCGCGAGTTTTTGACCGTTGCTTCGT
>SMYP01000035.1:0-1251 GCA_007050895.1 Candidatus Bathyarchaeota archaeon
TGTATAAGATAGAAAATGATGACTTGTACCTTATAGCCACAAGCGAGCATCCTATGGCAGCATCGTATATGGATGAGGTTATTCTTCAAGAGGAGTTGCCTATAAAATATGTGGGGGTTAGTCCCTGTTTCAGAAAAGAGGTGGGCGCCCATGGCAAATACACGAAAGGAATGTTTCGGGTGCATCAATTCAATAAAATTGAGCAATTCATTTTCTGTCATCCCGACGAATCGTGGAAGTTCCATGAAGAGCTACAGAAAAACAGTGAAGACCTGTACAAAGGTTTGGGACTACACTACAGGGTCGTAAACGTCTGCACTGGAGACATTGGAATAATTGCAGCCAAAAAATATGACATAGAAGTCTGGATGGCAGATGGCACCTTCAGGGAAGCAGGGTCAAACAGCAACTGTACCGACTATCAGGCTCGAAGACTGAACATAAAGTATAGAAAGAAGGAGGGTCAGGCTCCAGTTGGCTTCGTTCACACCCTAAACAATACTGCCTTAGCTACCAGTAGGACATTGATAGCGATTCTTGAGCAGTATCAACAGAAGGATGGCTCAGTCATAATTCCTGAGGTTTTAAGACCATTAATGGGCAATCTTGAGAGGCTTGAGTGAAGCAAAAAGCCGAAGACTTTAATACTTCCCCGTCAAATCTTTTCCACTCACAATGAGGGACTTGGGTGTCGAAGAGAAAAGGACGCACTAAAGACAAGTGGCGAGACAAAAAGTGGTATAAAGTAGTTTCTCCGCCATACTTCGGCGGGGTTGAATTAGGAGATGTGCCTTCAGACGATCCTAACAAACTTGTTGGAAGGATTGTAGACGGTACTCTCTATGACATCACTAACGACTTTGCGCATCAGTATCTCAAAATGTATTTCAGAATTGAGGATATTGAAGGCAAAACTGCCCGCACAATCTTCAAGGGTCACGAATATTCCCGCGATTATCTGAGGAGCCTAGTTAGAAGAAGAACAACTCGGGTAGATGGAATCTTTAATCTATCCACTAAAGATGGATATGGATTAACGTTGGCTGTTTCTGTGTTCACACTTTCTCGCATAAAAACCTCACAGGAACATGAGATTCGCACAATCATGCAGAAGATCGTTAAAGATAAGGCAACAGCACTAACCTTTGATCAGTTCGTTCAAGAGCTTGTCCTTGGCAAAATTGCTTCCGACATCTACAATGACACAAAGAAGATTTCTCCTCTCCGTCATGTTGGTGTCCGAAAATCGAA
>SMYP01000035.1:1351-2832 GCA_007050895.1 Candidatus Bathyarchaeota archaeon
TCAAGAGAACTTGATATTGCTGAAGAGGTCATCTTCGAGGGAGACCTAAAAATCGGCTAAGCCCGCTTAGCAAAGTTTTCGTTTTTTGTTACAAGGTTTTTTCTATAATGTTTTATAAGGAACACAAGATTGGTTATTAGAACTGTTGTGGCAAAAATAACTAGTAATACCCATAGGGTAGTTTGATCTTTTTGTACGCTGGGTTTGTATGAATCTAACAATACTTTTATCTCTCCAATATTGGTTTTTACAAATGCTAAGTCGCCTTCGATATCAAGTATTATTCCTTCCAGGTTACCCAAAGTAGTTTCTATTTCCACAATATTTCCGTCCATATTTGATATTTTTAGTTCGATATTGCTGAAATCGGTTTCAATTTCGCCTATGCTTGTTTGGACAGTTGCCATGTTTTCATTTAGTTTAATGAGCTGGGCATCTATCTGGCTAAAGTTGAGGCATATTTGACCAACAGCAGTCTCGAGGGTTACTAAGGATCCATGGATTTCTGATAATGTTATGTTTAAGGAGTCAGTTTTTACTTGTACAACACCGAGTTGGGTCTTAATTATAACAATGTCTTCTTGAATGGATTGTACTGTCCCGTTCAAATTGCCCAGAATTGTGTTTATGTAAGTAGTGTTTTCATGGATATTCGTAATGTCAAATTGAATATTATCTATTTTCGTGTCAATTGTTCCCAAAGCGGTTTTAATTGTTGCAGTTGTGTTATTAAGTTCAATTAGTTCACTGTTTATTTCAGTTAAGTTAACATCTATTTTTCCTATCTCAGTTTCAATAGTTAGAAGCGAATCATGAATACTGGAAAAGTTGACCTTTAAATCGTTAATCTCTAAGTGAAGTAGGCCTAAACCGTTTTTGATAATAAGAACGTTATCTTGTATTGATACTATGCTTCCTTGAATAATGCCTAATGAAGAGTTTAGGGTCACAACATTCTTTTCAATAGTTACTAACATCAGTTCTAGATTGCTGATATCAGTTTTTATTGTCCCTAATTTTGTCTCTATTACTGCTATTCTTCCATCAATTTCAGTTAGGCGTGCATTAATCCCTTCCATAGATATTTTAATTATGCCTACATCTGTTCTAATAGTGCCAACATCATCGTGAATTTCCGATAGCCAAGCTTCCAAACCATTCAATGTCTCACTTAATACGTAACTTTTAAGGGCAGCTCCATCAAAGGTCTTTCCGTCACAAATATTGTAACATCCTTCAACATATAACGTATAAGTACCTCGTGAAGCATCACAAGGAATCGTGTAAGATATTGTGTAAAGCCCTTCATCAACACAATTAAGCAAATTGGTCACTTTTGAATACACAGTTCCCTCATAATATAGGGTAGCCTCAATTTCTACGTTAATTGGATTACCCGATAAAGAAACAAGGATATAGAATTCAGCTTTTTCTCCAGGAAAATATATTGATCCAACATCAACAGTAATATCTAATTTTGT
>SMYP01000048.1 GCA_007050895.1 Candidatus Bathyarchaeota archaeon
AATTGAATTCCTGAAGAAAAACATAAGGCTCAATAGGGTAGACAACCGTGTAATTCCCATTCTGGAAGACGCGCGAAGAGCTGTTGAAGACAAGCTTTTAGGCATTGCAGACCGCGTAATTATGAATTTACCTGAAAAAGCCATAGAGTTCGTTGACATCGCTTGCAAAGCAATAAAATCATCTGGAGGTATTATTCACTATTACGCGTTCATCCGGCGTCCCGACTCATTGAAAGATGCGCAACAGCTTTTTTCTTATGCTGCGGAAAAAACAGGCAGAAAAGTGGATTCGTTTTTTCTTACTAAAACTATTCGTGAAACTGCGCCCTATGAACACCAGGTTGTTCTGGACGCTAAAATTCTCTAAGCGCGAACTTCAAGGGTGATTTTCACTCTTTTCTCGGGGTTTTTCAATTTCTCTACAAGATCTCTGGACAAATCCTGCGCAGCTTTGTCAGCATGAACCGCCAACGTTCGGCTACACACGTAATCACTTTTTCTAACAACCATATCGGTAAGGTGGGTTAGAATCAGATGCGGGGAACCCCGTGCGTACACATGCTCAATTATTCCGTCAGCTTCAATTGTTATGGTTAGTTTTGCCTGTGGCTTCCGCAGCTCATCCTTGAATTCATCGGCCAAATCGGCTAAAGCTTTGTTCGCGAATACTACGACTATGCAATCTCCCTTTTTTGACAAGCCTAAGTCTTTTGTGAATTCCAAAGTGGTCTTGTGCGTTGCCTTAATGTTTTTATGACCATAACCGAAAACGACTTCCTGCACCTCTGCGGACAATTTATTCCATAACCTCGATAGAATCTACTTTTCCGTCTCCGTCTAAATCAAAACCTTGTATAACAGTAGCAAAGCTGCCCTCGTCGCCATAATTCTGCAGAGTCTTCTTCCAAAAACTTGTCAAAGCCAAAACGCAGGCTTTGGTCCCCACGGCTTTGTTCCCTGCTAATACTATAATCCGTTTAGTTTCGTCCCATGGATTCACGATTTTAGCTATCAACCCAGCTGCATCAGCAGTATAAACCCGCCCTGTCTTTTCCGATGATAAACCTCCAAGTAGGAAGCCTTGGTCACTAGACTGCATTGTAAACCTGATGGGCAAATAATCGTTTATGTCCTGTGTGAGTAGATTTGTGCCTGGGCCACCTACGAGAATCAGGTCATTTTTTTCTTCCTTTTCAGCTTTTACGTCTACATCCAACTTTATAGCGAAGTCTTTTGGCATCTTAGCGAATTGACCTATGAAAAGAGCTAGATGTGCCGCATAGTGTCCATCTCTGGCGCTGGTTTTGAAAGGTCCATGCGGTGTGGGACTACCCACGACTATTTTTGCCTCCAAAACGCTCTTTTCGTCGACGACCTCGTTGAAGAACCTTTCAATTTGCTTGTCTATATTCAGAAGAGAGATTTTTGGGATGGTCTTGTATCCTTTGGGAAATTCAATACCGAAAGCTGGAGAGACTGTTTTATAGTATTTTGCCGTTGCGCCCTTCTTTTTTTCTTCCCTTTCAACAGTTATAGCCCCTGCCTTTGCCAGTTTTCTTATGTGATAATAGACTTTCTGTTCGTGGACGCCGAGCTGGCGAGCAATTTCTAGAGGGTACATTTCCTCTTTAGAGAGTATAGTCAAGATTTTCCAGCTTAGTTTGCCCAGAATCATCTTTAGGTTCTGCGCTTCGTCCATGATACTGATTTCTTTTACTTTTTGTTCGTTGCCATCGTCTTGCAACAACAATTTCTTATGCATAATTCGTCACAATCATAACTGCGTTCACCATTAAAAATTTTATTATAACAAACCGCGAAGAAATCTGCGCATAAAGGCTTCCACGGCCTATGTAAAAGAATTCACCCAATAAAACCCTTCAAAAAAGTTTTTTAGAGTATGAATTTTCTGTTAAAAATCCTTATTAGCATATAACCCTTTGGATAAAGCTCAATAGAACTAGACACGATTGAGTGTAGTTAAAAAATGTGTGGAATTTTTGGTTGTATACTGAAAGAGGGGCAAGCAGCACCCTTAATTCATGCTTCACTAAAAAGGCTTGAATACCGCGGCTACGACTCCGTGGGTATAGCCACAATGCAAAATGGCAAAATCCACTTAAAAAAAGATCAGGGAAAAATTGATGAAGTTCATAAAATCTTGAACCTTGATGATTTACCTGGCAACTTGGGGATAGGCCATACCAGATGGGCTACACACGGCGCACCGTTGAAGGTAAACGCTCATCCACATACTGATTGCACAGGAAACATAGCCATAGTTCACAATGGAATAATAGAAAATTTTTCTGAGCTAAAACTTGAACTGGAAACAAGCGGCCACGTTTTTGCCTCAAAAACTGATACGGAAGTAATAGCCCACCTCATCGAGGAAACCCTTAAGAAAAACCCCAATCAAAAATTGGCTGATGCTGTTCTTGAAACTGTCAAACGGCTTGATGGCTCATACGCCATTGCAGTGATCTCAACCAAGGAACCAGACAAGATAATATGTGCCAGAAATGAAAGCCCAATGGTCCTAGGGGTCAGTAAAAACGGCGTTTACTTTGCATCTGACATTACCGCGTTTCTACCAATAACCAACAATGCAGTTTTTGTAGAAGATGGAGAACTCATAAGTCTTTCAGCTACTGGTTACGAAATCACAAATATCGAGAATTCAAAGGTCATTGAGCGAATACCAAAAATTATTGATTGGACACCTGAAATGGCAGTGAAAAAGGGCTACTCACACTTTATGATAAAAGAAATTCATGAGCAACCTGCAACTCTCCGTAACACGTTACGGATGCAGGAGCATTA
>SMYP01000059.1 GCA_007050895.1 Candidatus Bathyarchaeota archaeon
CTGAGTATTTTCATCGCAGTTACAAAGCTGTTGATGGGTTATGGTTTATGAAAGTAGAGGAGAAGTACGGTTTTAAAACTGCTTTGAAGGTGGATGAAGAAGTATGGAAAGTCTTGCCTAAAATTCAGGCGCGAATGATTAAATCCATGCTTGAAAAAGACGAAGGTGAAGTTACTCTTCTGAAAAGTCTCAAGGCGAAACTTTCGTTAGAAGGTTTCAACTTTGAGGTTAAACAATCCAATAATGGCTTTCGGATACTGATCAGTGATTGCCCTTGGCATAATTTGATGGTGAAAAGTGGCCGAAAAAAACTCTCGGGGGTGGTTGGAAAAGCTATTTGCAAAGTTGAGTACTCAGTTTGGATTTCTGAGTTTGATGAGAGCATACAATTAACCTTTCTAAAACAGAAATGTCAAGGTTCAGAACACTGCACCCTTAATTTCAAAAATCCAAAATTATGAGAACCGTATTATCTAAGCATCGCACGCTTCAAGGAATAAGAATTCTGAGAGAAATTTTCCTTTTAGCTTTTAAGTGTTTATTCGAGTATAATTCGTGCATCTACTGTTTTTACACCTTCTTCGTAGGCCATAATGGGGTTTAAGTCTAGTTCTTTTATTTCGGGATAGTCCATTACGAGTCTTGACGTGTTTAATAAAACGTTTATTATGGCCTCTACATCTGCAGGTGGAGTATTTCGGTAACCCGTTAAGAGTGGGTATGCCTTGACTTTTGTCACCATTTCAATTGCATCTTCGCGTTCTATAGGTGCAACTCTGAAGGTGACATCTTTTAGAAGTTCAACGAATATTCCGCCTAGACCAAACATTAAGGTCTGCCCGAACTGGGAGTCTTTAATGGCACCTACTATGACCTCGGTTGACTGGGGTGCCATTTCTTGAACCATGACACCTGTTATTTTCGCTGCCGGACTGTATTTCTTGACGTTATCCAAGATTTTCTGGTATGCAGATTTGACTTCGGTGGCGTTTTTTAGATTGAGTATGACGCCTCCAGAGTCAGATTTGTGGATGACGTCGGGTGAAACGATTTTCAGAACCACCGGAAAACCTATTTGCTGAGCAAACTCAGCGGCTTCGTCCTTGTATTTCGCCAGCTTAAAAGGAGTTACGGGAATTTGATGCTCCATACAGATGGTTTTTGCTTCTGTTTCCAACAACGCTTTTCTGCCTTCTCGGCGAGCTTGAGAAATAATTTGTGCCGTCTTGTTCAAGGTTACAACTCCCGATATGTGTTGAGTAAGACCAATATCAGGTTTAAAATCGTTTTGCATTGAATAAAAGAAACGCCAACCTGCTTTTAGTCGAGTTCTTGGAGTGCCCGCAAGCGTTTAACGATGTTTGGATGAGTTGAGAAAGCTTCAAGCAATTTATCTGCAAACGTTAGTTTCCTTGAGGTAATTTCCTCAACCAGTTTATGGTTGCTTTGAATTCCCACAGTAGCCAACTCGGCTGAATCTGTGTTCGCTCGGTCAGGGTCAGTTATGAACAAAGCTTTGTAAGCGCTCGAGTTTGGTTTCTTTTGCTGGGGTTTTCTGGTGCTGCTAATCTTGTGTGTGGCTTTAACTATTTTCGCCAGACCCGTGGAGAGTTTTTGGGCACCTCCGTCTACGACGGAAACGCTGTGCCTATCAGCATAATACTCGCGTAGCCTGCTCAAGTAGAGAATGAACATGTTCAGTACCCAAGAGAAAATCATGAAGCCTATTCCTATGAGAGCGCTTCCACCGCTATCGTCTCTTCGCCCGCGGTACATGCTTGAAAGCATAAGTGAAAAGCCTATGTAATAGAAAAGTGCTGGCAGAAAAGAAACCACCATCATAACCTGCACATCTCTATGCTTCAGGTGGCCGAGCTCGTGTCCTATAACGGCCGCTACTTCATCTTCGTCCAGTGACTCTAAAAGACCTTTAGTAACTGCGACACGGCTACCTGACAGAGGTGAGCCATATGCGAACGCGTTTGGAATTGGAATTTGTGATAGCATGAGTTTTGGCTTAGAGATTTTGCTCTTTTCGCTCAGATTTCCCACTATCTGATGTAGTTGTGGATTTTCGTTTTCTGGAAGTTCGCGGGCTCGGTATATCGCGCCGACGAGGTAGGGTGATATGAGCCATTGGACAACGTTGAAGATTACTACGATTACGCCCAAAGTTAAAATGTCGAATACTCCCGCTAGGCTCAGGATTACCGTAAATACTAACGTAGATAACCCAATGATTGCAGCTAAGGTGCCAACCATAGAAAGCCGTAGTTTCCATGTGTTCATGTTTCTTATCTAAAAATTGCATTTTTAGTGGCTTCTTATATACCTTACGTTATAACTCAAGATATAACATCAACCGTTTTATCAAGAACGCCGGCAACACCTTACACCACAGTCATCGTCTCCCGATGAAATAACCCAAAATATCAATCAAATTCGAGCCGCTTAAATACCAACCTTGCTCTATATCTCATACCTGCGACTGGAGACCTATAGCAATTGAACAAACACGAATGGCAACACATTCAAACGCTTCTTAAACTCGCGGAAATGGGTGCTCACAAGCGAACCGCTAAGATTTCAACGGAATACCTAGCTGATAAAATGGGGATTTCGCAGCAGACAGCTTCCCGCTACTTGATAGAACTGGAGCGTAGTAGCTGGATTCAGAGAACAATAACTCCTGAGGGCAGCCTCATAAAAATTGCTGACGCAGGCTTGAAAGAAATCCACAAGTTATATGCTCACTTGCAGTTTTTGGTCGAAGCAGCTTATCCGCCCTCTGTTACTCTTGAAGGAACAGTTTTTGAGGGTTTGGGCGAAGGTGCATACTACATTTCAAAAGAAGTTTACAGGAAACAGTTCATTGAAAAACTTGGTTTTGACCCTTACCCTGGTACGCTTAACCTCAAACTTGCAACTGAGTATGATCTTAAGACGCGCACAGAATTAGAAACATATCCCGCAATTGAAATTGAAGGCTTTAAAAATGAAAACCGCACATTCGGACTTGTGAAATGCTACCCCGCCACCATTGATAACAAGGTTAAAGGCGCACTAATCTCTGCGTTGCGCAGCCACTATGACGTTTCAGTATTGGAGATAATTGCGCCTGTATGCCTTAGAAAACAGCTTAACCTGAGAGACGGACATAAAGTGAAAGTAGAAGTTTTTACACTTCCCTAAAACGTTAAGGAAAAGTTGAGTAGGAATAGTTTACTGTGTACCGTACTTCGGGTTCACGCCTTGTAGCTAAAATGTAACCTATCACTAAGCCTGCAACCAATCCGCCGACATGCGCAAAATTGTTCACACCTACTCCTGAACTGAGAAACAAGAGAAAGAATGCATATATCAACGCGCCAATTACAGACTGACGGAAACTCCGTCTAGCATAGATTACAGACGCACCAAACATAGCAAATATGGCGCCAGAAGCTCCAACCGAAATAGTCATGCTATTCAATAAGAGTAATGAAAACAAATTACCGGTTAATCCACCTAGGAAGTAAACAGAGAGGTATTCGGGCAAGGAAAACATTTCTTCACCTCTTAATCCAAAAATGAAAAGAAACAACATGTTGCCTACAATATGCGTAATGTCAGCGTGGATAAACATGGATGTTAAAAGCTGATAATAATACCCAGAATTGATAACTAGGTCATTAACTTGACCATATTGTAACAGAACAGAGTAATCTGTCTTCAAGAAATTTCCGCTGACAAAAGAAGTGTAGGCATAAATTGCGATGTTTAATGCAATAAGAATGTACGTGGGCTTGAACTTCTGACTGTTGGACACCACTGGTCACCTTACGAATTTCTTAACGATTTTCTGCCTTATTTTTGACGAACTGTCAAGTTCATCCTCTTCGAATTTGCCGATTCTAACAACGCGTATGTCTAGCTTGTGGTTATTAACATACTGTTTTGTGGCTTTTTCCACCTCTGTCTGATCGTAACCCAAAGCAATAACATCAGGCTTAATTAGTTCAACGACATCACCAAGGTCAAATTTTTCAAAGCCAAGGACAGCTTCGTCAACCACCTTCAAGGACTCGACTAAAGCGCGACGCTGATTCTCAGACATAACAGGTCTCCGTCCTTTCTTATTTTCCACTGTACTATCCCTTGCGATAATAACTATGAGCTCAGCGTTTTTGCCACCAGTTTTCTTAGCCTCCTCTAAGAAACGAACGTGACCAAGATGCAAAAGGTCGAATACTCCTGAAGCTAAAACTACTCTCTTTTCTTTTTTGTCGGCCACTCGAATTTCACAACTCCTAACAGTCTTAATGCGTCTAACAATCCCTCGCAGTAGGCAATCGAAGTTAGACTTGTTTCAAACTTTTTCTCATCCTTATAATATTTTGCATCTTTCAAATACGCCGTCACGTAACCCAAAATCTCATCTATTTTCGCCTCATTCAAGGTTACCGAGCCTTTAGTTCGCTGAATTTCATCTAGAACCTTTTCTGCGGAAACGATATACTTGGTTACAAGCGTTTCCAAACTCATTTTCCAAGCCTCTTTACTCGTTTAGGTGCTCCCGCAAGCGCGACTAACGCTTCAGCCTCCATGAAATGGAGGTCTCCCGGAAAAATCAAACTTTGAGGAGGATCCCCGAAATTAAACTCGACGATATCTTTCACAAAATCAGCTTTCAGGGCTGGAGCTCCACTCCCAGCTCTTGCTACACCAACAGCTATTGTGTCTTGCGTGATTACACCCTGTTTTCTTTTTTGCTCAATCTTCAACAGCAACATCAAGGCTTCGCTTATGCTTAGAAACCGTTTTTCATCCGTTTTAATATCCAGCAAACACAGCGTGTGTAACCCAAGCTTCTTGTTCTGAGCAATAACGTTGTAAGGTGTTTCCGATAAGTTTTCTGGGAAGGGTATTGTAACGGTCTTTCCAAATTTGTAGTTGTGCAAGCCTGACAAGCCGATTATAGCGGACATTACAGAAGCTCCGTGGACTATACGCGTCTTGACCCCTCTTTTTTTCGCCGCGATACGCAACGCTACGTGCGTTGTTGCTATAAATGGGTCACCTGGAACAAGAAAAACAGCCTTGCCCTTTTCCGCAGCCTTCAAAAGAACTCTACCACATTCTTCTTCCAAGTCATGTCTTGAAACTACATGTATCTGCTTGTTGATAAATGCTTCAAACCGTTGCATTGAGAAACATGGAAGAATACTGGTGTAAAGTTCAATGAAAACTTGATCTGCTGTTCTACTTTCCTCTAGGCCTTGGAGACTTATTCCTTTTTCATCGTGTAAACCTAAGCCAACAAAGACAAGTTCCTTCAACGCACTTATTCCTCAAAAGGTACATTCACAGTATATTAACTTAAACCGTTCGTTGACGCTCACGAATTATGGTTTCCATACTGTTCCATTCCAAAAGATGAGACGACGGTATCCATAAGGGTTGTCAGCTTCAAGGCCATCGTCATATATTACATCCAAAGTGTTCTGGTATCTGTCAAAGAGTTTGCCAAGTTCGGTACTTATTCTAAATGAAAAATCGTCAGCACTCCACAGCCCCCAAATTTTATCTTCTGGCCCACGGAAACCATAACCATAACCTTCTGGAAGAACATATGCAACTCTATTACGGATTGGGTCACTTGATCTAGGATTATCCTTCACATACTGCCAAAACTGTTTAAGCGCATCATAATGCCCTTGTGCCTGATAATTCCCTTCTTCATCTTTGTCAAGAACGCTGTGGGTGTAGTTTTTATTGGTGTCAAAGATAATGATGTACTTAGCGCCATTTTCGTACGCCAGGACCATGTCATTGTAAAGTTCGCTGCCGGATTCGAGATAAGGCCACTGTGTGTACGTCCATGTTATCATGACTCCCCAATCCTTGTTTTGAACATTGGCGGCACCTCTACATAGCGCTATATTCAGCTGTCTGCTGTAGTTCCAGCCGAACTCTGCAAAAACCGTGTCATACTCTGATTTGTAGTCAAACCAGTAAAGTGCGTAATCCGAAGTGAACAAAGGTAAACCTGCTCCACACATTTGATCGTCAATTGTATGGTTAAGAATGAGGGTCAACTCGCTGACATATTTATCTGCAGCAGCAGTGTAGTTGTCCGCGAACCAATTTTCATTCATCACGACCTTTAGTGGAGCATTATCAAGTTGTCTTCCGCCTGGTTCATCATAAGCATACAAACCTAAAAACTGGTCACCCCACCTTGGTTTTGCATTAATTGTCCATTGGCACTGAGTGAGAAGCTCTCCAGGGTCATCTATAGGGTGCGCGTAAATCATGAAATACATGCCTTTATCGTAAATGTACTGGCAAGCATCGTCAAGCTTCGTGAAATTATGAGTTATTCCTGAGCTTCCGAGTATAATGGTGTTAGTGTATGAGCTTGCATCATCAACGAACATTTTGATTTCTTGTAGGTTGTCGTAAGCGGCATCAACACCTACATAAAGCTTGGTGAATTGCGCAAAATACCCCTCAAAAGGTACTGAGAGTGAAACAAGCAGAATGGGAATGAAGATAACTATGACAAGTATAATCCAAAAGTATCTATCTTGCAATAATTAACACACTCGTCATGTGCAATCAAAAAATACAAAGTAATTACTAGTTAAAAAACAAATATGCAACCTCTTCACGTATAAAAAGAGACAATGAGTAGAACACTCCAAATTTGGAATAAGGCTACTTTTCTTTGATTTCGCCTTTTTCAACTAAGCGGTTATACTGTACTTGGCAGGTATCCAGAGAAACGCCGTGACGCTCACAAAATTTAGCGAGGATCTTCTCCACGGGTTCTGTAGGCTTTTTTTCTTGAATCATTTCTTTCAATTCGTTGACGTGTTCCTTGTCCATTTCCTTACTCATTTTGGTTTCCTCCAGTTCAATTTACAAGATATGCGATTTCCCAAAAAAAGCTTTACATCACCATCTTGCACCACACCGCTGTGTCACAAAAGTTAAAAGGATTAATTTGCATCTTCCCTTCGTATAATAATGAGGCGAAACATTCTGCTATAGGTGAATATATGTCCAGAGTTAGAGTTGCATTGGTTGTTTTAGGTGATGCAATGTTGATAGCTGCTTTAGTATTTATACTTGAAATTGATCAGATCATCAATGTAACATTGTATAATTACGGCCTAGTTTTCAGCTATGACTGGGCTCAAACTTACTGGCTACTTTTCAGGATAGCTGCAGTTCTAATTATTCTAGCAATTATTATCATATCTTTGGTGGAGCTTCCTTATCCCGCGTTTGAAAAAAACTGAAAAAGAAGCGTCAAAGATTGGAATAAGATGTCAGCCGGGTCCCTTGTTTGTAGTTTGAAATAAAAGGAGGTTAGTAATAGTAGGTGGCTGATACAGTTGCGTTAACCATGTCGCCAGTATACGTGTCAGTGTTGCCAACCCAGATTTCTATCACTGCAGGCAAGACTGGAAAATACGCGGTTCCACTTTTGCCTACGGTAACGTTTTGGTTAAACTCAACTGCTTTATAGTTGTAAAGTAGTTGAACGTAAGTTGTGTTACTTGTTGATTCTACACTAACACCGACGTATCCTGCATACTCCAAACCGTATTCATAGCTATATACCATTACAGATTCACTTGCATTTAGAGGTTGAATAGCCGTTGCCGAAATAAGAGTTGCTGACGAGTTCAACATAAGCAAGCCAACATAATACTCAGTTAATTCATTCAGGTAGTCTACTGTATCTTGTAGATCTGTTATTTTGCTATCTTTCTGGTTGATGTCATTTTGAAGGGCCAAAGCTTGCTGGCTTAAGGAAGTAGCGTTTGCGTTCAGTTCAGCGATGGCACTGTTCTTTTCTGCTATTTGAGAATTCAAATCACCTACAGTGGGCAAATAATACGCGATAACACCAATCACGCTGGCTAAGAGCACTATGCACACCATCATCAACGCCGTAGCCAAATTCCTCCAGTTAGTTCTCTTTTTAACTGGTTTCTCGGTTTTTCTACCAAAGGTGAAACGAGGCTTTCTTGTTGGTACTTCTGCTTTGATTGAAGTTGTACTTGGTGCAGGGCCCGTTTCTACTTTTGGAACACCTTCGGGAGGTTTAAGGACAGGTTTCGAAGCGCTTTCAGGCGAAAGAGGCAACTGCTCTGCACTACCTTCCATTTTTTTTGCAAATTCAACAATTTCTTTATTCATTAGCTTTTGGATGTTCTCAGTAGTTCCTTCAAATTCAACTTGAACGTCCCCTATTTTCATGGAAATCTTCGAATGCTCTTTATTTTGTTTATCCTTCTCTGGCATAATTATACCCGCTTTGTAGTTGACCTTTCTATACTATGACTTAAGCGCTAATTAAAAGTATTAAAATTTTTTTCAAAATTAACCCCCAGACTTAATCATAACCCGACGCAGTGAATGAAACCTCCAAAAGTAGATGAACTATAAGTGGATAACGTTTAAATTTTATATCAGTATCTGCTTGATATGTGGAGTGTTTATGGCGTACTGTTCAAATTGTGGTAGAGAACTTCCAGAAGACGCGCTCTTTTGCCCGAAATGCGGCACCAAAACCGTGAAAGGCCTTGAAAACAATGTTCCAGGGCCCTCAGACGAACTAAAAGCTGCCTTTGTCAAAATGGGTCAAGAACTAGAGAAAGCTTTCTCAGTAGCCTCAAAGGAAATAAACGCAGCATTTAAAACTGCAAGTGAAAACATGCAAAAGTCCATTCACAAAGACCAAGTGGCTTGTCCTAGTTGCGGAGAGAAAAACCCAAACAATGCCGTCTTCTGCTACAACTGTGGCAAGAAAATTAAAAGCGAATAGACTGCACCTATGCGCGAAAATTTAAGATAGGATATTGTAGTAGTTTGCTTTTACTTGACCATGAAAGTATAATTCGCAGAAATCAGTTGGAGGTGAAAAGATGACTAATGTTGGAGAAATTTATGTTTGCAAAATATGCGGCAATGCGGTTGAAGTTGTTGTGGGTGGTGCTGGAATACTCGTCTGCTGCGGAGTGCCAATGGAGATTGTAGAGGATGAAGAAGAAGAGTAAACAACCCCTGTTCGGGTTTAAGTTATTGTTAAGAAGTGTTTCTAGCGTATTTCTATTCTGATTTTAGAGTAGCCTGCAGCCTAAATCCTCATATATCCAAGGCGTTTAAAAACAGCCAGAACTCTTCAACACTATTTATTCGTCTTATTTCCAAGTATTCTGGCTTAAATTCTCTGCCTTCTCCAGATGCTTCTTTGTAATAACCTATTGTATGAGGATATTTATTTTCAAATTCTGGGGTTTCCAATATTTCTTGCAAAGTTACGCGCTCAGGTTCGGAGATAACTTTTTTCCTCTCTCGGAGCAACACTTTGTAGCCAAGGTATTTTCCTTTATTGCCATCTTTTGGAAAATAAACTAGCCAATCCATTTCCATGAAGTGAAAATTCTTGGTTTCGTTTCCCAACTTTGCTCAATCAGTCAATGCAACAAATGCAAATTTAAACATTCTTTGCTTGATTTTTAAAAATCAGGCAGTGTGATAGTTCCTAAAAACGTTGCTCAACCAAATTATCAAAATATACCTTAATGAGCAGTTATGTCGCGTGGCTTTTGCTAAAGGAATTTAAATTGAACTTGGAGTAATAATACGCTAAGGATTGAATAGGTCATGCGTGTTGTGTTGAGGATAGGAGGTTCAGTTGTGGCTTCCCCAGTGAATACAGATTTGATGAGCAACTACGCTGAAATGGTGCAGACCTTGAAAGGGCAGGGGCACGAGGTTGCTGTGGTTGTTGGGGGCGGAGCATTAGCTCGAGAGTTTATTGGTATCGCGAAGAAGCTTGGGCTTGAGGAGCGGGTTCAGGATGAGGTGGCAATTTCTGTTTCGCGGCTTTTTGCTCAGCTTTTCCTTAAGACGCTGGGCGAATTGGGTTGCGGCAAAGTGGCTTTGACTCTTGATGATGCAGCTGATTGCTTAAATGCGGGAAAGATTCTGGTGATGGGCGGTTTGAAGCCGGGGATTACCACGGACGCGGTCGCTGCTTTGGTCGCCAAACGCGTAAAAGCTGACTTGCTCGTCAAAGGTACAGATCAAGATGGGGTTTACAATAAAGACCCTCGGAAACATGCTGACGCAGTAAAGCTTGAACGCTTGTCATTTGATGATTTGACCAAAGTTTTCTCTGAGAGCAAGCATACAGCGGGGATGCACCAGGTTATTGATCCTGAAGCAGTTAATATTATGAAACGCGAGCGCATGAATTTGATCGTTGTGAACGGTTTTAAACCGAAGAATATTTTGGCTGCTGTTAATGGTGAAACCGTTGGTACTGTGGTGAACTAAGGATCGTTTTTGCATTTATTCGGCATTATGTTTAAATATCACAATTGATATCGCATTTGAGGTCAATAGTGATAAGTATGTTCGATCACGATAACAACATAAAAAATCGCTTACACCCCCGCGAAATGAAAAGGTGGATGCGCCACACTGCAATGGTGCCAAAAGGGTTCATACGCACCCACGTTCTCGAAGCCCTAAATCAGAAACCAATGTCGGGCTCAGAGTTGATGGAGAGCATCGAAAGCCACACAGGAGGGCTCTGGAAGCCAAGTCCAGGTTCCATTTATCCCCTGTTAGCTTGGCTGCAAGACAACCAATATATCAAAGAGTTACCAGTGGAAAACGGGCTGAAACGTTACGAATTAACTGAAAGCGGAAAAACGCTACTTGAAGAACAAAAGAAAATACGAAAAAAGTTCAGGGAAGAAGTAGGTTTTCTGCCTGCACCCTTCTTTGATAATCTTCTGACGAAAATACCACCTGAAAAGACCGCTGAAATCCGCAATTCTATGAGGCAGTTAGCTATAGTATTCTTCAAGTTGAGCAGTGCTCTTCAGGAAAATTTCTCTGAGGAAGCCTTAAATGAATCCTTAAGCGTTATAACTGAAGCTTCAAGAAAATTTGAGGAAATAAGCAAAAAACTAAAAGGCGACAAACATGAGTGAAAACGCAATTAGAGCTGAAGGCTTAACAAAAGTTTTCAACGGAAGCTTAGTAGCTGTTGATCACATAGATTTTAGCGTTAGAAGCGGCGAGATTTTCGGTTTTCTAGGCCCAAATGGAGCAGGGAAAACCACCACCATAAACATGCTAATAACCGTTTTGAAACCGACAGAAGGCAAAGCAGAAATTTTAGGCTACGACCTCGCCAAGCAGAACAATGAGGTCAGATACTCCATAGGCGTCGTGCCGCAAGAGTACACTGCTGACGAAGACTTAACAGGATATGAAAACATACTTTTATGCGCGGACCTGTATGGAATTTCCCGCAATGTTTCCAGAAAGCGAGCTGAAGACCTTTTGCAACTAGTCGAGTTGACTGATTTCAAAGACAAAAAGGTTCAAACATATTCTGGTGGCATGCGTCGAAGACTAGAACTCGCATGTGGTTTAATAAACAGACCAAAAGTGCTCTTCTTAGACGAGCCAACTTTGGGGTTAGATGTTC
>SMYP01000079.1 GCA_007050895.1 Candidatus Bathyarchaeota archaeon
CCAGAGGCATTCGATAAAAAATGGAATACCAAATCCACAAAAACAGCAACAAAAAAATAATCTATCCGACATTAAGCATTCATTCATACATCGACTGCTCAGAGATCCTCATCAAGAATAATTGAGAAATCTCCCGCAAACCCAATATTTTGTTGGCTTTATGATCTAATGATATACCTGTCTATTTTTGATACTATCTGATATTCAAGCTTTTCATGTGCAAAAAAACGATTTAATCATAGGAAAGGGATTTTTTCAAATGTGCAAAAGAAGCGCGCTTGCTATTTTCCTTTTTCAACTCATAATAATTTATAATAATGCTATCACTCTGTATTGCATCTTTGGGGGGGAAAAGAATAAATCGCAAAATGAAGACCCATAAGATAAAAAATGGAGATAATTATGCCACTACGAACTGATATTAAAAAAATTATGATCATAGGCTCTGGCCCAATTGTCATTGGGCAAGCATGCGAGTTCGATTATTCAGGAACTCAAGCATGCAAAGCCTTGAAATCGTTAGGCTACGAGATCGTGTTGGTCAACTCAAACCCTGCAACAATTATGACCGACCCAGGTATGGCAGACGCTACCTACATTGAACCTCTAAATCTTGAGACGATGATCAAAATCATCCAGAAAGAACGCCCCGACGCCATTCTACCCAATTTGGGTGGCCAAACCGGACTCAACCTCAGCTCGAGTCTGGCAACATGTGGCGCTCTAGACAAATATAACGTGAAAGTAATCGGCGTAGAAACAGAAGCTATCCGTCGTGGCGAAGATCGGTTAGCTTTCAAAGAAACGATGAATGAACTAGGAATAGCGGTTCCTAAAAGCCAAGTTGCCTACAATGTTGAGAAAGCCGAATCAATCGCTATCGAGCTTGGCTATCCAGTTGTTGTCCGACCCGCTTTTACACTCGGAGGCACCGGCGGGGGTCTAGCATATAACGTCGAGGAGTTACGCGTAATTGTCAGCCGTGGTATTGCATCCAGCATGGTTGGCCAAGTTCTAATTGAAGAATCGGTGGAAGGCTGGGAGGAACTAGAGCTAGAAATCATTAGGGATGCCAAAAACCAGATTATTACCGTATGTTTCATCGAAAACGTAGATGCTATGGGAGTGCACACAGGCGACTCCTACTGTACTGCCCCCATGCTTACGATTAGTGAATCGTTGCAAAAACGCCTCCAAGATTATTCCTACAAGGTTGTAGAAAAAATCGGCGTTATCGGCGGCACTAACATACAATTCGCCCACGACCCAAAAACTGGAAGAGTAGTAATAATCGAGATTAACCCGCGCACTTCACGTTCTTCCGCTCTAGCCTCAAAAGCCACCGGCTTCCCAATCGCATTAATCTCCGCCAAACTAGCCGTCGGTATGACACTGGATGAATTACCCTACTGGCGAGGAGGAACCTTGGAAAAATACACGCCCTCCAGCGATTACGTAGTCGTCAAATTTGCCCGATGGGCTTTTGAAAAATTTCGTGACGCAGAAGACCGTCTTGGCACCCAAATGCGCGCTGTCGGCGAAGTTATGAGCATAGGAAAAAACTACAAAGAAGCTTTCCAGAAAGCCATCAGATCCCTAGAGATAGAGCGATTCGGCTTAGGATTCGCCAAAGACTTCAATGAAAAAACCCTTGAAGAACTAATGAAAATGCTAACCTACGCCACCAGCGAACGACAATTTATTATGTATGAAGCTCTTCGCAAAGGCGCTGATATTCAACAACTCTATAAAAAAACTTCTATCAAGCCCTGGTTCATACAACAAATGAAAGAACTCGTAGAGGAAGAAGAGAAAATCATAAAATACAAAGGCAAAAAACTTCCACCTGATCTGCTCATTCAAGCAAAGAAAGACGGCTTTGCTGACAAGTATCTATCAAAATTACTCAACCTAAATGAGATAGAAATACGCAAACAACGTATCGAGTTAGGACTACCAGAAGCATGGAATTTCGTTCCAGTCAGCGGCACAGAAAATGCCAAGTATTACTACTCCACGTATAACGCACCAGACAAGATCTCAACCAGCAATCGCCAAAAAGTTATGGTTTTAGGCGGAGGACCCAATCGCATCGGTCAAGGCATTGAATTCGATTACTGTTGTGTTCATGCAGCCTTAGCTTTGCGCGACATGGGCTACGAAACAATCATGGTCAACTGCAATCCCGAGACAGTATCTACCGACTACGATACCTCAGATAAACTATATTTCGAACCACTAACCGTTGAGGATGTCCTAAGCATATACCAAAAAGAGAAACCTATCGGAGTTATCGTACAATTCGGTGGACAAACCCCCCTCAACATCGCCGCTGAACTGGAAAATCTTGGAGTGAAAATTCTAGGCACATCGGTTAACTCTATTGACATCGCATCTGATCGCGGTCGGTTCAACAAAATGATGCAAAAATATGGCATTCCAATGCCACAGTCTGACACAGCCAAAAATCTTGAAGAAGCATTTGAGGTGGCGAAACGGATTGGTTACCCCCTAATCTTACGCCCTTCCTATGTACTCGGAGGAAGAGGCATGGAGATAGTTCATGACGAGGACGAGTTAAAACTGTATGTGGAAGCAGCTATCAGCATCACACCCGATCGCCACATCCTTATTGACCGCTATTTGGAACACGCTATCGAGGCCGAAGCCGATGCCCTAGCAGATGGAAACGAAGTCTTCATTCCCGCAGTCATGGAACATATCGAATATGCCGGTGTTCACTCGGGCGATGCTGCTTGCGCAATTCCACCAGTTAGCATAAA
>SMYP01000082.1 GCA_007050895.1 Candidatus Bathyarchaeota archaeon
TCTCCACAAAAAGAAATTTTGCAAAAAGTAAGAAAAATCTTCCATGATGTGCTTCCTAATTGCGAAGAAAAAATGGCTTGGGGTGTACCAACATTCGCATCTGGCAAATTTTATGTTGCGGCAATGAAAAATCGTGTTCATGTTGGTTTTGCGATAACTGGATTAAGTAAGGATGAGATGAGCTTGTTTGAGGGCAGCGGAAAAACGATGAAGCATATAAAAATTCCCACTTTAGACAGTATTGATGAGAACAGGCTTGTGAAATTAATAAAAACAGTTAACGAAAAAGCAATTTGCAAATCATGCTAATCTGATTGAAGAAAAAAGAGCAGGGAATGGGAATTGCATCCCATGCAAATGGAGTTATCTCCCTCAAAACTCTCTTTCTTTATTCTCTAAAATGAGATTCATGTTCATATCTTGTTTTTTCTTCCCGATAACCTTCGGGAAAACATCTATCCCAAATCAAAACCCATACAATACAGAGGTGATATTTGATTTGACAAGCCAAACACGTTCGGCAGTTTGTGAACCCGGTACATGCGATACTTTCCAGTTTATGGCAAAGACCTTAAAAATGAAGGTGCTGCATCCAGGAGGTCTGCACGCAACTAAACTACTGGCGGAAAAATGCAAAATCTCATCAGACATGATCATTCTCGATGCAGGTTGCGGGAGTGGACGAAGCGACATTTTCATAGCCAACAAATATGGTTGCAGAATTGTTGGAGTGGACATCGAAACAGAAAATCTGTTAAAAGCCCAAACCGAAGCCGTTTCAAGCGGTTTAGGTGATCGCGTAGTATTTAGACCCGGAAACGTGAACGCTCTCTCTTTTCAGGATCAGACCTTCGACGGAGCAATCTTTCAAGCTGCATTGATATTCACCAATAAAACAGAAGCATTGCAATCGGTATATCAAAAGGTTCGCTCTGGGGGCTTTCTCGGAGTAATAGAACTTGCCTGGAAGAAGCCACCTACAGAGAACATCGTTACAAAAGTTAGAGAAACCTTGTGTGCAGCGGCAATTAACACTGAAACCCACAGCGATTGGATACATTTATTCAGAAAGAATGGTTTTGAAGTTACTCATTCGGAATTACTTGACCATAAATTTAACTTCAGAGGAATGTTTGAAAATGAGGGACTGCTTTCCTCGCTGAGAATTGCTCTAAAATGCATCAATGACGAATCTGTGAAAAAAAAGATGGGCCAAATCAAAAGCCTTTTCAAAGAAACAGGTGAATATCTAGGTTACGGCATTTACGCAGCTAGGAAGAAATAGGTTGATAGAAGCCCTGCTGAATATCCGAATTCCCGAGCTGTGGGTCACTCCCGTAACTGAAAAGTTTGATGTTGAGGTGTCTTGCCAAATTGGTGGTTACTCAACCAAGGCTGGTTGGGGCAGCGTAACGATGAAAGGCGAAGCCGAAATGTTGGCTCTTGCGATTAGGGAGATTAGGGATCATCCTTCTGTTGGGGGTGTCACTGTTAAGACTCGTCAGCCAGGATCTATTACATTCATCGTGGATGTGGTGAAATGCAGGGCGTGTGAGGTTTTGATGAAGGCTAAAGCGTTCATGGTTTTTCCCGTGAGCATCTATAAAGGGCGGATGAAATGGTTGCTGATAACAGACGATAATCCGACTGTGGGAAAGATAGTGGACGACTTGGAGAAGTTTGGTTGTGACGTAAGAATTGAGAGGGTTAGCTCTTTTGAGAAAAGGGGAATCTTGACTGAGAGGCAAGAAGAGCTTGTTCGAGTTGCTTTAACCTCAGGTTTCTTTGATTTCCCCAGGAAGATGGGCACCGTTGAACTTGCGAAAAAACTTGGCATATCAGTCTCAACACTTTCTGAAGTTTTGAGGGCTACTCAACGTCGTATTTTTTCTGAATATTTTCAAACGTAAACTGTTTTTGAAAAGATCCCCTGTTAGGGAATGTAGGACGAACTCCTATGTTGATGGCAGGTCAGACTGGAATTGCATCCAATATGTGTGGAGATATCCCGCAGACCCCCCATTTTTTCATCGAAAAACTTATTTTAAAAGCAAATTAACTCCAATACCGTGGTTGTCTAATGCTCGACATCCAAACTTCCATACAAACCATATCAATCGTTATCACAATGCTAAGTGTTACATTCGGTGTTGTAATAGGCATAGTTCAATTCAGAAACCTAGTAAAAACAAGACGGATCCAACTCTACACAGAACTATTTAACAGGCTAACAGAAAAGGAAACACTGCGAAATTTCACTGAAGTGGTTAAGGTCTGGAAATGGAAGGATCCTGACGACTTCTTTGAGAAGTACGGTCCAGAAAAACATCCTGATGAATTTGGGAAATTTGGATCATCTCTTGCTCATTTGGAGAATATAGGACTCTTTGTGAAGGAAAAACTGGTGGATAGGGAGTGGGTAGCTAATTTAGTCGGTTATATGGTTTTGGAATTTTGGGAAAAATATGAGCCGATAATTGTCAAATTGGGGGAACCATTTAACAATTCATGTATAACGCCCATGGCTAAATACCTCTATGAACAAATAAAGAGCATGCGGCCAGAGGTTAGTTGATGTCAAGTGTTATTGGAACATAACGTGGGGAGAGTTGATTAGACTATGGAAGATGTGAGAATAATCCTCTCAGTGATATGGGTAGCTTTAATGTTAACCTATCTTTTTGGGGATGTTTTGCGAATATACGCCGGTGACTTTACTCCAGGACAAGTGGGTGGTACGCAATTAACTCAGACAATGCTAATGGTAATGGCAACAATAAT